>NZ_BAAACH010000003.1:0-222213 GCF_039521405.1 Clostridium sartagoforme | reverse complement strand
AGTTAAGCTCTACAGCGTCGATGGTACTGCATGGGAGACTGTGTGGGAGAGTAGAACGTTGCCAGGTTATTTTTTTTATGGGGGTATAGCTCAGTTGGGAGAGCACTTGCCTTGCACGCAAGGGGTCAAGGGTTCGAATCCCTTTACCTCCACCAAGCTACGATTTATTTCGTGGCTTTTTTTGTTTATAAAACTATATAATTGCTAATAAAAATATATAATGTTATTATTTTTATATATACTAAATAAGGGTGAGTAGAATGGCTTTTTATAGGATAAAACAATTTATTTGGGGATTTACTTCATTATTTAAAGATATAGATTACGAATATATAAGTAAGTTTTTAAATGATGATGAGATTAAGGTATTTAATAAACTAAAGCATAATGATAAGCATCATTGTATAAGGGTTTGTAAAGATTCAATAAAAATGAGAAAAGAGTTAAATATAGATGTAGATGTTTATAAGTTAGGAAAGGCAGCATTGCTACATGATGTTGGTAAGAGCATAAGACCTTTAAGTTTGATCGAAAAATCAATGGTAGTTTTATTAGATAAGACTACTAAAGGAAAGATAAAAAAATATGATAATATTAAGCAAATAGACATATATTATAATCATCCTAAAATAGGGCAAGAAATTCTGAAAAAGTTTAATTATGATAAAGAGTTTTTACAAGTGGTTAGATATCATCATAATAAAAATAAAATTGAGGATAATGATATACTCAATATTATAAGTGCTTGTGATGATAAAAACTAATATGGAGGTGAATTTATGGGATCTATAGAGAGAAGAGAAGAAATTATAAAATTACTTATTGAAAAAAATAAAGCTATAAAGGGTACTGAACTTGCTTCATTATTTAATGTTACAAGACAAATTATAGTAAAAGATATAGCTATACTTAGAGCAGCAGGAAAGAATATAATAGCAACGCCTGATGGATATATTTACAACAAAAGTACAAATAAGATAAAGGCTATAATTGCAGTGAATCATGAAAGTAACAAAACAATAGATGAATTAGAAGTAGTAGTTAAATATGGAGGAATAATAGAGGATGTTATTATAGATCATCCTTTGTACGGAGAAATAAGAGGAAATTTAATGATAAAAAATTTAAATGATTTAAACAAGTTTGAAAATGAATTTAAGCGAAAAAATGCAAAACCTCTTTCAAATTTAACTAATGGAGTTCACCTTCATACAATAGCAGCAGATAGTGAAGAAGATATTAAAGCTATAAAAAAAGAATTAAAAGAAAAAGGTTTTTTACTATAGAGTATGGGAGTGGTAAACTATGGATTATGATATTCTTATATTAGGTGGAGGAATAATAGGTTGTTCTGTTGCATATGAGCTATCAAAATATAATTTTAATATTGCATTAATAGAAAGGGATTATGATATAGCTGATGATATATCATTTGTGAATACATCCATTGTATATGATGGGTCCGAGACCTCAGATGATGTTATGGCAGGACTTGAGTATATAGGTAATTCAATAATGCAGGAAACATGTGAAAAATTTAAAGTTCCATTTAAAAAAATTGGTGCATTAAGGGTAGTAAGTGATGATAATGGAGTTAAAAAACTTGAGGAAATGTATGATAGAGCTAAAAAGAGAGGTATAGATGGTGTTTATTTAATAGATGATAAGGATGTGTACGATATTGAACCTAATATAAATTCTGATATAAAAAAGGGATTATATTCTGAAAACATAGCAATTGTTGCTCCTTATGATTTAGCAATAGCATATGCTGAAGTTGCATCAGATAACGGCGTTAATTTTAGGTTAGAAGAAGAGGTTTTGAATATACAAAATTTAGCTAAGGGGTTTAGAGTAACTACAAATAAAAACAAGTTTACTTGTAAAGTTGTTGTTAATACAATTCCACATGAAATATATATAAGAGAAAATGGAAAGGTAGAAGATAAAGAATTTGTTAGTGATGAATCTTATTTTAAAAATATGAGTTATTTATTAGTAGATGACAATTATAAGAATAAACTAAATAAGATAATTATTGAAACACTAGATAAAAATACATTTATAATAAGTTCTCCTACAACTACTACAGGATCATTAATAGGAATAAAAAGTACAGAAAAAACAAGTTTAGAAGATAATTTAATATATGCAAATAAACTATTAAGAGGTTTAGATAAAAATAATATAAATAATTTATTTAGAGAAGCGTATAATAAGGATTCAATGCTTATAGACGATAGCGAAATAGATAAAGGATATATAAGAGTTACAGGTACACATTATGGTAAAATAACAATTGCACCAGCAATTGCTAAAATGCTTTGTGATACTATAGCTAATAATTTAAATTGTACATTGAAAAAGAATTTTATAGATAAGAGAAGAGAGGTTTATAAATTTAGAGAGCTTGGAAAAAAAGAAGCAAATGAAATAATAGATTTAGATGAGAGGTATGGCAAGATAATATGTATATGTAATAGTATATCAGAAGGAGAGATTGTAGATTGTATAAGAAGACCATTAGGAGCTAGAACAGTAGAAGGGGTAAAAAGGAGAACAGGATCAGGTTTTGGAAGCTGTCATGGATCTTATTGTTATGAGAAAATAGTAAATATTTTAGCAAGAGAACTAGATAAAAATATAACAGATATAGTTGATGATTCTAAGAATTCTAAGGTTATTTCAAGTAGAATAAAGGAGTTTAAAGATGTATAATTCACAAGATAAAAATATGGGAAAGGATATATTTACATCTATAGTTAGAGTAAAAGGAAATGATAGACATAAAGTTGTTCCTGTAAGATCTAGCAAAGAGGTTGAAAAAGGCTTATGGTTAGAATTATCTAAGGTATTAGCTAGAATATATGTTAGTGTACCTATAAAATCAGGAAGTATAATCTGTAAAAATATATTAAATACAGATATTGATATTATAAGTACAAAAGATATAAATAACGAATAAATATAACAAGAATGTATAACAATATATATAAATCAACTTAGTAAAATATTGACATATATATTTTTTTATAATATATTAAGAGTAAATAAAAATAAACTGCTGAAAAGGCTAGTAATAACATTATTTATTTTAAGAGAGTCGATGTTTGGTGCAAATCGATAATAGTATGTTATGAATCCACCTTGGAGGGATTGCGATGAGCAGTACGGCTTAAACCGTTAAATTTATTAAAGAGAATAGTATTTCATAATACTATTAATTAGGGTGGCAACGCGGAATCTTTCGTCCCTTTAGGGGAAAGGTTCTTTTTTTATTGAAAAAATTAATGAACATAAATTATTAGGAGGTATACATATGTTAGATTTAAAATTTGTAAGAGAAAATCCAGAGATAGTTAAGAAAAATATAAAAAATAAGTTTCAAGATAGCAAGCTTCCATTAGTAGATGAGGTTATAGAACTAGATAAAAATCTTAGAGAAGCTAAACAACAAGCAGAAGCTTTAAGAGCTGATAGAAATAAGCTTTCAAAACAAATAGGAACTTTAATGGCTCAAGGAAAAAGAGAAGAAGCAGAAGAAATAAAAGAAAGGGTAACTGAAAATTCAGAACGTTTAGCTGAGTTAGAAGTTAAAGAAGTAGAATTAGCTGAAAGAGTTAATACAATAATGATGACTTTACCAAATATAATTGATCCAAGTGTTCCTGTTGGTAAAGATGATAGTGAAAATGTAGAAGTTGAACGCTTTGGAGAACCAAGGGTACCTAATTTTGAAGTTCCATATCATACAGATATAATGGAAAAATTAAGTGGATTAGATTTAGATAGTGCTAGAAAAGTAGCTGGAAGTGGGTTTTATTACTTAATGGGTAATGTTGCAAGACTTCATTCAGCAATAATTTCATATGCTAGAGATTTTATGATAGATCGTGGATTTACTTATTGTATTCCTCCATATATGATTCGTAGTGAGGTTGTAACCGGTGTTATGAGTTTTGCTGAAATGGATGCTATGATGTATAAAATTGAAGGTGAAGATTTGTATCTAATTGGAACAAGTGAACACTCTATGATAGGTAAGTATATAGATACTATATTACCTGAAGAGTCATTACCACAAACATTAACAAGTTATTCTCCTTGTTTTAGAAAAGAAAAGGGAGCTCATGGAATAGAAGAAAGAGGCGTGTATAGAATACATCAATTTGAAAAACAAGAAATGATAGTTGTATGTAAACCAGAAGAAAGCATGGAGTGGTACGAAAAGTTATGGGTGAATACTGTAGATTTATTCCGTTCTTTAGATATACCAGTTAGAACTTTAGAATGCTGTTCTGGAGATTTAGCAGACCTTAAAGTCAAGTCAGTAGATGTTGAAGCTTGGTCACCAAGACAAAAGAAATATTTTGAAGTAGGAAGTTGTTCAAACTTAGGAGATGCACAAGCTCGTCGCTTAAAGATTCGTGTAAATTCTAAAGATGGGAAATATTTTGCTCATACATTGAATAATACAGTTGTTGCACCACCAAGAATGTTAATAGCATTCTTAGAGAATAACTTAAATGAAGATGGTTCAGTTAATATTCCAACGGCTCTTCAACCATACATGGGAAACATGAAAGTAATTAAATAGTTTTAGAGTTTAAGGGCTAAATCTGATTTATTAGATTTAGCCTATATTTTTATTATATTAATATAATAAAAATATATAAATTTATAATTGACAATCTATAATGTCATTGCTATAATAATATTTGTCGTTAGACGGAGTATGGAGAGATGGTCGAGCTGGCTTAAGGCACCGGTCTTGAAAACCGGCGTACCTTTGCGGGTACCGTGGGTTCAAATCCCACTCTCTCCGCCATAAAAGCATCTAAGGTTTCTTAGATGCTTTTATTATAACTTATATAATAATTAGAATTATAAATAGCACCATAAATACAAAAGAGTCTAATAAAAAATATAATATTTTATTGAAAAGCTATTATAAATTTAAAATTAGTTTACTAAAAAGTTATTATGTTATAAAAACACTAAAAAATTTAAAATAATAATTGACAATATATATAGTGGTTGTTATAATAATATTTGTCGCAGGACATAAGATGGAGAGATGGTCGAGCTGGCTTAAGGCACCGGTCTTGAAAACCGGCGTACCTTTGCGGGTACCGTGGGTTCAAATCCCACTCTCTCCGCCATAAAATTTTAAAAGAAGGCACATGGAGAAATACTCAAGTGGCTGAAGAGGCGCCCCTGCTAAGGGCGTAGGTCGGGTAACTGGCGCCCGGGTTCAAATCCCGGTTTCTCCGCCAGAAAACATCTAACAATGTTAGGTGTTTTTTTTATTCATAAATAAAAAAGCATAAAATAAAAAAGATAATTATAAAATATTTTTATAAATGTAATACTAGAGAAATAGATTTATTTTACATATGAAATATACTATAATTTTATTAAGTACTTTTTAGGGGGAAGATAAGATGAAAGTTACAATTAAAGATGTAGCTAGGGAAGCAAATGTTGCAACATCAACAGTTTCTAGAGTATTATCTAATAGCCATAAAATAAGTGATAAAACTAAAGAAAGAGTAAACGAAGCAATAAAGAAATTAAATTATACTCCAAATATAATTGCAAGGGGACTTGCTAATAGTAAAACAAGAATTTTAGCTGTAATATTGCCAAAAGAAGCAGAGGATATATTTTCAAATCCATTTTTTGTTCAAGCTATGAAAGGAATAAGTATATATGCCCAGAAAGAAAACTACTATATAATGTATGCTTTTAAGCAAGAAGAAAAAGATGATAAGGAATGGTTTAATAAGTTTATAGACAGCAATTTAGTCGATGGAATCTGTTTATTAAATTCTAAAGAAAATGATGATACAATAAAGTATTTAAACGATATAGAATTCCCATTTGTAGTTATAGGAAGACCAGATGAAATTAATAATGTATTATGGGTAGATAATGATAATGTAAAGGCTATGTATGATCTAGTACAAACGCTTATAGATTATGGCCACCAAAATATAGCTTTTATTGGTGCAAAGTCTAATTTAAATGTGTCTAAAGATAGATTAAGAGGATATAAGCAAGCATTACTAGATAATGGTATAGAAGTAAAAGGTGATTTGGTCTATGAAGCAGAAGAATTTACGCAAAGCAATGGAAGTTTCGCGGCAGATAGGATTCTAAGCCAAAATAAGCCAACAGCCATAGTAGCAACAGATGATTTGCTTGCATTTGGAGTTCAAGAAGTTTTAAATAAGCTTGAAATAAAGGATATATCAGTTGTAGGATTTAATAACATACCAATGTCAGAGTATCAAAATCCTTCATTATCCTCTGTAGACATTAATTCAGAAAAGCTAGGGTTTTATGCATCAAAACTTATTATAGATAAACTAGAGGAAAAAGGTAATAGCCAAAATTCATATATAATAGAAACAAAATTAATAGAAAGAGACTCTATAAAAAAAGTTTAAGTTTCAAATAAATGCAATCGCTTGCACAATAAGCTTTAAATAGTAGAGAAATATAAAGATAATTCAAATTAAATCAAAATTTTGGATTAATTTGAATGTTAAAATTATTGTAAACAGTTTCTCAAAATGATATACTATGTCTATCATGATGAGAGAAATAAAATTAAGTTTATATCTAGGGGGATTGAAATGGAAAAAAAATATGTAGTAGGTGTTGATTTAGGTGGAACTAAAATATACACTGCTTTAGTTGATTTAGAAGGATCTATAATAAAGGAAGTCACTGTTAAAACTGAAGCTAATAAGGGTGAAACTGTAGTTTTAGAAAAATTATTAAAAACAATAGATGATGTATTAGAAGGAACAGACATAAATGAAGTTAAAGCAATAGGTATAGGTTCTCCAGGACCTTTAGATGTTGAAAAAGGGTTAATAGTTTACACTCCTAATTTACCATTTAAGAATTTTAATATAGTTCAGCCTATAAAAGATAGATATAAATTAGATACTTACTTAGACAATGATGCAAATGTAGCTACATTAAGTGAATTTATGTTTGGCGCAGGTAAGGGAAGTAAAAACATGGTTTTCATTACTGTAAGCACAGGAATAGGTGGAGGAGCCATAATAAATGGCAGCTTATTCAGAGGCAGTACGTCAAACGCATTAGAAGTAGGACATACTACTGTAATGAAGGGTGGTCCTAGATGCGGATGCGGTAATACAGGATGTGCAGAAGCAGTTGCGTCAGGAACAGCGATTATGAAAAGAGCGAAAGAAGCACTAGAAAGTAAAGTAGAAACATCATTAAATAGTTACGATCAAGTAACAGCTAAAGAAGTATTTTTAGAAGCAGAAAAGGGAGATAAAGTTTCAAAGGATATATTAAATGATGCATTATCTTACTTAGGAATAACTGTTGCTAATTTAGCAAATACATTTGATCCAGATAAAATTGTTATTGGCGGCGGAGTAAGTGAAGCCGGAAGGATTGTATTTGATAAAATAGAAGAGGAAATGGAAAGAAGATGCCTAAAAACAATTTATAATCATTGTAATGTAGAAAAAGCTGTTTTAGGTAATCAAGCAGGCGTTTTAGGTGCAGCAGCACTAGCTATTTTAGAAAGTAAATAGAATAATGTGTACAGATATATCTGTACACATATTTTAAACCATTTTAGGCAAACGGTTGCACAATTAACTTGATTAAACTGGAGGAAAATATGAAGAAAGTTTGGTGGAAAGAAGTAGTAGCATATCAAATATATCCAAGAAGTTTTATGGACTATAATAACGATGGAATAGGAGATTTAAAAGGAATAATATCAAAGTTAGATTATTTAAAAAATTTAGGTATAGATGTTATTTGGATTTGTCCAATGTATAAGTCACCTAATGATGACAATGGTTATGATATAAGTGATTATCAAGATATAATGAATGATTTTGGAACTATGGACGATTTTAATGAATTATTAATGGAAACTCATAAAAGAAAGATGAAGCTAATAATAGATTTAGTAATTAATCATACTAGTGATGAACATAAGTGGTTTATAGAATCAAAGTCATCAAAGGATAATCCAAAAAGGGATTGGTATATTTGGAGAAAAGGTAAAAATGAATCAGAGCCTAATAATTGGGAAAGTATTTTTAAAGGATCAGCATGGGAATATGACGAACATACTGATGAGTATTTCTTACATTTGTTTACTAAAAGGCAACCGGATTTAAATTGGGAAAATGATGAGGTAAGAAAAGAAATATATAAGATGGTAAACTGGTGGCTTGATAAAGGGATAGATGGATTTAGAATAGATGCCATAAGCCATATAAAGAAAGATATAGAATTTAGTGATATGCCTAATGTAGAAGGTAATAGATATGCAAGTTGCTTTGAAAAGCACATGAATGTTGAAGGGATACATGATTTTTTAGATGAGTTAACTGAAAATACATTTGCAAAATATGATGTTATGACAGTAGCGGAAGCTAATGGGGTAAAGGCTGAAGAAGCAGAAGAGTGGGTTGGAGAAGAAAAAGGTAAATTCAATATGGTCTTTCAATTTGAACATTTGGATTTATGGAATAATGAAGATAATCAAACATTTAATGTAAAGGAATGCAAAGACATATTAACTAGATGGCAAAATGGATTAAATAATAAGGGATGGAATGCATTATTCATAGAAAATCATGATATACCTAGAGTTGTATCAACATGGGGGAATGATAATGAATATTGGAGAGAAAGTGCAACAGCATTAGGACTAATGTATTTCATGCAGCAAGGAACTCCATTTATTTATCAAGGACAAGAAATTGGAATGACAAATGTAAAATATTCATCTGTAGATAAGTACAATGATATAAAGAGTATAAACGCTTATATTGAAATGAAAGAAAATGGATTTAGTGAGGAAGAATGTATTAAGAGTTTATGGGCTACATCTAGAGATAATTCTAGAACACCAATGCAATGGAGTGATTCTAAAAATGCAGGATTTTCTAACAATAAACCTTGGATAGAAGTTAATAAAAATTATAAAGACATAAACGTTGAAAAGCAAATTAATGATGAAAATTCAATATTTAATTTTTATAAAACTATGATAAAAATAAGAAAAAATAATAAAGCAGTTATATATGGAGAATATAAATTAATATTAAAGGATGATAATAGCATATATGCTTATATAAGAGAATTAAAGGATGAAAAGTTTATTATAATAACAAACTTAACAAATAAAACAGCTATATATAATTATAAAGATGAATTACTAAAATATGAAAACTTATTGATATCAAATTATAAGGTTTCTAGACATGCTGAATTAAATAATATAAGTTTAAAGCCATATGAAGCAAGAATGTACAAAATAGATTAAATCTATTAATAAGGAGAGAAATAGTAATGGGAAAAATAAATAAAAATAATAAATTAATATCATTTGATTTTTGGCAAAAGTTTGGTAAGGCGCTACTAGTTGTAGTAGCCGTTATGCCAGCAGCTGGACTTATGATTTCTATCGGAAAATTAATAGGGATGTCTGCTGATATATCTATAATAGATACAATTGCAAGGGTTATGGAAGATATAGGGTGGGCTATAATTGGAAACTTACACGTATTGTTTGCAGTTGCTATAGGAGGATCTTGGGCTAAGGAAAGAGCTGGTGGTGCTTTTGCTGGATTGTTATCGTTTATATTAATTAATCGTATCACAGGAGCTATGTTTGGTGTAAACTCAGGTATGCTATCTGATTCAACAGCAACAGTAAATTCATTATTTGGGTCAAAACTTGTTGTAGCTAACTATTTTACAGATATATTAGGTGCTCCAGCATTAAACATGGGAGTATTTATAGGTATAATTGCAGGATTCTTAGGTGCAGCTTTATATAATAAATATTACAATTACAATAAGTTACCTAAAGCGTTAGATTTCTTTAATGGAAAAAGATTTGTTCCTTTCGTAGTTATTCTAGGATCAGTGGTTACAGCTATAGTACTATCAATTGTTTGGCCATTTATACAAGGAGCTTTAAATAGCTTTGGAGTTTGGTTAGCAGAATCACAAGACACAGCACCAGTTTTAGCGCCATTTGTATATGGAGCATTAGAACGTTTATTATTACCATTTGGGTTACATCATATGCTAACAGTTCCAGTAAACTATACAGAACTTGGTGGTGTATATCAAATATTAACAGGTCAATCAGCAGGCACATTAGTAGCGGGTCAAGATCCATTATGGTTAGCATGGATAGGTGATTTAATAAACTTAAAAGATGCAGGTAATATCTCAGAATACAACACATTATTAACTAGTATAGTTCCAGCAAGGTTTAAAGCTGGTCAAGTTATTCTTTCAAGTGCATCATTATTAGGAGTAGCACTTGCAATGTATAAGAATGTTGAACCAGATAAAAAAAGTAAATATAAGACAATATTTTTATCCGGCGGGTTAGCAGTATTTTTAACTGGTGTTACAGAACCAATTGAATTTATGTTTATGTTTATATCACCTATATTATATGTAGTATATTCTATAATAACAGGTATAGGCTTTGCATTAGCAGATATTATTCAATTAAGAGTCCATGCCTTTGGATTTATAGAATTATTGACAAGAATTCCAATGATGGTTAATGCAGGATTAGTAAGAGATATAATTAATTTTATAATTGCATGCTTAGTATTCTTTGGATTAAATTATGGAATATTTAGTGTATTAATTAAAAGATTCAATATTCCAACCCCAGGACGAAACGGGAACTATATAGATTCAGAAACTGAAGATACAAACATTTCATCTAATAATAATAATTTAAATACAGCAAATGATTTACAAGCAGTTAGGATAATATCACTATTAGGGGAAAAGGATAACATAGAAGATATAGATGCATGTATGACAAGATTAAGAGTTACTGTTAAAGATATGAATTTAGTAGCCGAAGAAAAAGAATGGAAAAGGAATGGAGCTTTAGGACTTATATTAAAAGATAAGGGAGTTCAAGCTATATATGGTCCAAAAGCGGATGTGTTAAAATCAAATATACAAGATATATTAGGAGTTTAAGATGAAGTTATTAACACTTAATTGCCATTCATGGATGGAAGAAAACCAATTAGAAAAAATAAGGTATTTGGCAGAAACAATAAAGGAAAAACAATATGATGTTATAGCGCTTCAAGAGGTAAGTCAAGGTATACAAAAGAAAATAGTTAGTGAAGATATAAAAGAAGATAATTTCATTTATCTACTAAATAAAGAGCTTAATAACTTGGGAGAGTTTAATTACAAATATGTATGGGATTTCTCACATATAGGATATGATATATACGAAGAAGGCTTATCTATACTCACTAGGCATAAAATTAAAGACATAGAATCATTTTATATAACCAAAAGTAGTGAAAAAACTTTCTATAAAAGCAGAAAGATAATAAAATGTACTATAGTTATAGAGAACAAGAGTATTGATTTTTTTACATGTCACTTAGGATGGTGGAATGATGAATCTGAACCCTTTAAATATCAAGTAGATAATCTAGTAAGTAAGATTAATAAGTTAAGTTTTATAATGGGGGATATTAATAATAATGCTTTTATTAGAAATGAGGGATATGATTATTTATTAAATAAAGGATTAATTGACACTTATAATATTGCATTAGATAAAGATAGTGGTATAACAGTTCAAGGAGAAATTGCAGGATGGGAAGGCAAACGAGAAAGTAAAAGGCTAGATATAATATTTACAAATGAAAGTGTTAATGTAAAAAAATCTAATATAATATTCAATGATATAAATAAAAATATTATTTCTGATCATTATGGAGTAGAGGTAGAGATTATATAGAAGAAAAGAGTTCAATTATAAAATTGAACTCTTTTTAATTGTTCTCTTTTTTGCTTGTAAAAATAGATTTATAATTAAAGTATACAAAATTTAAAAATATTGTATAAGCTTTATTAGGAGATGGCAGTATGGTATATGGAGAAAATATATATTTAAGAGATCCAGTAAGAGAAGATATAGATATTTTATATGATATTTGTGCAGATAAAGAAGTACTTAAGTATAATGGTTTATATACAGGAATTATGACTAAGGAATATATAAGAAGTCAATTTCATCATTTTACAAAACCAAATAAAAAAGAATTAGTTATAGTAACCAAAGATAGTGACATGATAGGTTATGTTTATTATAAGGAAAATAGTTATACAAGAGATGTATATTCAATAGGTATAACTATTGGTAAGGGATATTGGGGGAACGGATATGGTAAAGACTCAATAAGAACATTATGTAATTATCTATTTAATAAAAGGAAAGCCCATAAAATTGAATTAGAAGTTGTAAAAGAAAATATTAGGGCTATAAACTGTTATAAGAAATGTGGTTTTAAAGAAGAAGGTATAAGAAGAAGTAAATATTATATTGGTGGTAAATATTTAGATACTATAGTTATGGGATTACTTAAAGAAGAATTTATTCAATACATAGGGGAATAATTTAATATAGAATACTTTTAGGAGTGTGGTTATGGGAATAAGATTTATATTTGGAAGGGCAGGTACAGGAAAAAGTAGATTTTGCCTTGAGCAAATAAAAAAGAAAATAGAGAATTATGATAGTCAAAATAAATTAATTCTAATAGTACCGGAGCAGTATACTTTTGATACAGAAAAAAAATTCCTTGATATAGTAACAGAAAAAGGCTTATTAAGAGGAGAAGTATTAAGCTTTAAGAGAATGGCTCATAGAGTATCAGAAGAATGTGGTGGACGAACAGAGCTTAGAATAAGTGACGCAGGAAGAAACATGCTTATTTATAAGTTATTAAAGGATAAGGTTGATGAATTACAATACTTTAATAGAATGGCTAAACAACAAGGATTTTCATCAATAATATCAAAAATAATAACAGAATTTAAAAAATATAATATTTCCACGGAAATATTAAGTTCAAAAGAAGAAGAAATAAATGATGAAGAACTTAAGAAAAAAATGAATGATTTAAAATTAATATATAATAATTTTAATAATATTCTTCATAAAAATTTTATTGATTCAGATGATGAATTAACCTTTTTAGCAAAGAGATTAAAAGGTTGTAATACTTATGATGATGCAGAAATCTGGATAGATGAATTTACTACATTTACACCTCAACAATTAGAGGTTATAAAAGTGCTTGCAAAGAAGGCTAAGGTTGTAAACATAACTTTATGTAGTGATTCTTTAAGTGGAGGCGCTGATGTAGATTATACAGATATATTTGATGCTATAAAAAATACTGAAAACTCTATATTAAGAATTATGAAAGAGGGAAATTTATCATACTTAGAGCCAATTAATTTAAATAAAGGATATTCACATAGGTTTTTAAATAGTGAAGACTTACAACATTTAGAGAGACACTTTTTTACCTATCCATTTAAAGAGTATAAGGGAAAAGATAATAATGTAAGAATATATAAGGCAAATAATAGCTATGATGAAATTGAAGTTGTGGCGAAGGATATCTTAAGAATGGTTAGAGATAATGGTTATAGATTTAAAGATATAGCTGTTGTTTGTAGAAATATAGATGAGTATGAAAAAATATCTACAGTTATTTTTAATGAATACAATATACCATTTTTCATAGATAAAAAAAGAGAAATACTTAATAACCCATTAGTAGTAGTTATCATTTCATCGCTTGAGATATTAGCAAGTAATTGGTCTTATGAAAGTGTATTTAAATATCTAAAAAGTGGATTAGTAAATGTTGAAAGGGATTATATTGATATATTAGAAAATTATATACTAGCTAATGGAATAAAGGGGTATAAATGGACTAAAGATCTTTATGATAAAGATAATATTTCAGAAGAAGAAAATGTAATTATAGAAATTATGGAAGAAATAAGGTATCCTTTAATGAATTTACATAATAAGTTAAAGGGAAAGCATAAGGTAAAGGATTTTGCAACAGATTTATATGAGTTTTTAAATGAACTAAATGTATTTAAAACTTTAGAAAGATGGTTAGAAGAGTTTAATTCACTTGGCCTTCAGGATAAGATAAAGGAATATATACAAGTTCCTGAAATGGTAATAGAAATTCTAGATCAAGTTGTAGAGGTTTTAGGGGATGAAGTATTAGATATAAAGGAATTTACTAAAATACTTATATCAGGCTTTGAAGAAAAGGAGATAGGAGTAATTCCTATGTCTTTAGATCAAGTAAATATAGGTGATATATCAAGAGTTAAAGGTAGGGAAGTAAAAGCTTTATATTTAATAGGAGTAAATGATGGTGTAATACCAGCTGCAAATAAAGAAGAGGGAATTATAAGTGATAGAGAGAGAGACATTCTAAGAAATATAGGAATAAGATTAGCTTCAGATACAAAGAGCAGAGCTTTTGAAGAACAATTTATAGTTTACACAGCGTTAACTATACCTTCAGAATATTTAATGATAACATTCCCTATGGCAGATTTTGAAGGTAAATCATTAAGACCGTCTATAATAATTCCAAGGCTAAAAAAAATATTGCCAAATGTAGTAGAAGAAAGTGAAATTTATAATATAAGGGACAGAAGAGATAAGTTTAACAAAATAACTGCCCCTACTCCTACATTTAATGAACTTATTTCAGCACTTAGAATGGAATTTGAAAAAGAGAATGTAGATGAATATTGGGCGCAGGCTTTCAAATGGTTTGAGAGTAATGAAGAATTTAAAAATAAATCAAATACAATGTTTAAGGGATTAACATACACTAATTTAGTTGAGAAAATTCCTAGAGAGAAAATAAAGAGGTTATATCAATCAGAAAACAAAAAACTTATATTTAATGTTTCTAGAATAGAAAAATATGCTCAATGTCCTTTTTCTTACTATATTCAGTATGGGCTAAAGGCAAAAGATAGAAAAGTGTATGAATTTTCTGCTCCAGATTTAGGATCATTTATGCATAATGTATTAGATGATTTTACAAATACAATTAGAAATGAAAAAATTGCATGGTCTGATTTAAATAAAGAAAGATGTAAGTTAATAGTGAACGAATTAGTTGATAAAAGGTTAGAAGGTGATTCAAACTCAATATTAAATAGTACAAAGAAGTATAAATACTTTGCAGATAGATTTAAGAGAACTATAACTAAATCTGTTATGGTTATATCAGAGCAAATGAGAAAAGGAAAGTTTGAAGTTTTTAAAAATGAGTTTGCTTTTGGAGGATTCAGTGATGGAGAACCAATAAAAATAGATTTACCATCAAATGAAACGGTATATCTAGTTGGAAGAGTAGATAGAATTGATACTTTAGATTTAGATGGTAATACTTATATAAAAATAGTCGACTATAAATCAGGAGCTAAAAAATTTAACTTAACAGAAGTTTATTATGGTCTTCAAATACAGCTATTGGTTTACTTAGATGCCCTTATAAAAAATTCAAAGTATATATTACACAAGCAGGCAATGCCAGGGGCTATATTATATTTTAGAATTGATGATCCAATAATAAAATCTAAAAAGCAACTTACTGAAGAAGAAATAAAAGATAATATATTAAAGGAATTAAAGATGAGTGGATTACTTCTTAAGGATATAAATGTTGTTAAGGCTATGGATAATGACATGGAGTCATATTCATTAATAATACCAGCTGCAATAAAGAAAGATGGTAATTTTACATCAAGTAGCTCTGTAATAACTGAAGAACAATTTGCTATATTAAGAAAATATGTTAATGATAAGATGTCGGAGATATGTGAGGAAATGTTAAGCGGTGAAATAAAAATAGAACCTTGCAAAAATAATAGTACAGCATATTGTAGTTATTGTGACTATTCATCAGTATGCCAATTTGATACAGCAATAGAAAATAATAAATATAAGGTGGTATTAAAGAAAAGTAATGATGAAGCTTGGAAACTAATAAAAAATGAGGTAGAGAAGGGAGGTAACAACTAATTATGAGTGATACAAAATGGACTGAAGATCAGCTTAAGGCAATAACTACTAGGGGATGTAACTTACTTGTAGCTGCAGCAGCTGGTTCAGGAAAGACAGCAGTTTTAGTAGAAAGAATTATAAGAATAATAACTAATGAAAACAATCCAGTTGATATAGATAGATTGTTAGTTGTTACATTCACATCTGCAGCAGCAGCAGAAATGAGAGAAAGAATAGCAGCTGCAATATCAAAGGCATTAGAAGTGAATCCAAATTCAAAAGTGCTTCAAAGACAATTAACTCTCCTAAGTAGAGCGAATATAACAACAATGCATTCATTTTGCTTGGATGTCATAAAAAACTATTATCATGTTATAGATTTAGATCCTACATTTAGAATCGCTGATGAAACAGAAAATACATTATTAAAGTTAGAAGTTATAAATGATATGTTTGAAGATTATTATGAAAGCGAAAATATAGAGTTTAGAAATCTAATAGAAGCATATAGTGGGTCAAGAGATGATCAAAGATTAAAAGATATAATACTTGATTTATATAGATTTTCAATGAGTGGACCTTGGCCAGAAAAGTGGTTAGTTAACAATGCAGAACGATTTAATATAGAAACTATAGAAGAATTAAATAAAACTATATGGATAGGTATATTAAAGGAAACTATAAGTATAGAAGTAACTGGATATATTAAAATATTAGAAAAGGCTATAGATATAATAAGAGACACTGAAGGTTTAGAACCATATGAAGCAACTTTCTTAGATGACTTAGATATGTTTAAGAAGGTTGAAGAATCATTAAACTTAGGAATAAGAGAACTTTATACATCTATTAATAGTATAAGTTTTTCTAGATTAAAATCTGTGAAAAAAGATAAGGTTTCTGATGAAGAAAATTTAGAAAGAGTTAAAAGTATAAGGGATAGCATCAAAAAGAAGACATCAAAACTAATTGAAGATAGTTTTTCAATGACAATAGAAGATGCTTTAAATGGAATAAAAAATTCATATCCTTATATGAAAATGATAAGTAGGTTAACCTTAGAGTTTATAAATAGATTTAAGGAAAAGAAGAGAGAAAGAAATATTCTAGATTTTAATGATTTAGAGCATTTATGCTTAAAGATATTAATAAAAAGCGATGAAGACAACAATATAAATCCATCTAGTGTTGCAAATGGATTTAGAGAATACTTTGATGAAGTACTAGTTGATGAATATCAAGATTCTAATAATGTTCAGGAAGCAATAATAGATTTAGTTTCTAGAAAAACATTAGAGAATCCAAATGTTTTTATGGTGGGAGATGTCAAGCAAAGCATATATAGATTTAGGCAGGCAAAACCTGAGTTGTTTTTAGATAAATATAATAAATATTCACTAGAAGATAGTGAAGTAAATAGAAAAATACAATTATATAAGAATTTTAGAAGTAGAGAAGAAGTAATTAGTGGAGTAAATTATATATTTAAAGAAGTAATGTCTAAGACTGTAGGTGAACTTGAATATAATGATGATGAAGCTCTTAATCTTGGAGCTAGTTACAAAGAAAATAATGACGATAATACAATTATTGCAGGGCCAATAGAACTTCATATTCTTGATAAGTCAGGGGAATATACCAATGAGATAGAAGAAGAATATGAGGGGGATAATTTAGTAGAAGAGGAAGAAGATATTGATTCAATAGGACTAGAGGCAAGGATAGTTGCTAGAAGGATAAGGGAATTATTAAATCCAGAGCCTAATACAGGGAAGCTATTTAAGGTTTTAGATAAAGAAACCGGAGAATATAGGCCATTAAAATATAAAGATATAGTTATATTACTTAGAGCAACTAGAAATTGGTCGGAAATATTCTTAGAGGAAATTGGATCAGAAGGAATACCTGTTTATGCAGATACAGGAACAGGATATTTTGAAACTATAGAAATAAGAACAATGATGTCATTACTAAAAGTTATAGACAATCCAATGCAAGATGTTCCTATGATTTCTGTATTAAGGTCTCCTTTAGTAAGCTTCAGCGCAGAAGAACTTGGAGATATTAGATTATTAGATAAAGAAAAATATTTCTATGAAATAATAAAAGGTGTCTCTGATAATATATATGAAGTAAATGAAGAACTTAAAAATAAATGCAAAGTCTTTATAAATAACTTAGGAAAGTGGAGAAATAAGTCTATATATACTCCGATAGATGAGTTTATTTGGTATCTTTATATGGATACGGCTTATTATGGTTACGTTGGTGCTATGCCAAATGGTAAGCTAAGACAAGCAAATTTAAAAATATTATTCCAAAGGGCGAAGCAATTTGAGCAAACTAGCTTTAAGGGATTATTTAATTTTATTAACTTTATAAATAAGCTTAGAAATTCATCAGGGGATATGGGAAGTGCAAAAATACTTGGTGAAAATGAAGATGTTGTTAGAATAATGAGTATTCATAAAAGTAAGGGGTTAGAGTTTCCAGTAGTATTTACTTGTGGTTTCGGTAAGCAATTTAACTTAATGGATTTAAATAAATCTATTCTATATCATGATGATCTTGGATTTGGACCAGATTATGTTGATTTAGAAAGAAGAAATTCATATAGTACCTTAGCTAAGGAAGCAATAAAGAAGAAAATATTACTTGAGACTCTTTCAGAAGAAATGAGAATACTATATGTTGCATTTACAAGAGCTAAGGAAAAATTAATTATTACAGGAGCAACTAAAAACTTAGAAAAATCAATATCAAGATGGGTTTCATCAGCTGCTTTAGATGAGGATATCGTTCCAGCATCAGAAGTATTAAAAGGAAAGAGTTATTTAGATTGGATTGGAATGGCTATATGTAAGCATAGAGACGGAGAAGAGCTCAGAAAATATATTGGAGCAAATAGTTGTTCAATAATAAATGACTTTTCAACATGGAAGACTAAGATGTGGACTAAAAATTTATTATCTGTGGAAAAAAATGAAGTAGCTGTGGATGAAAATGAAGAAATAGATTTATTTATCAATTCAGATGTAGATTATATAGATAAGGAAATTGAAAGAAGATTAAACTACAAATATAAATATGAGTTATCAGGAAAATTACCAAGTAATGTTTCTGTATCTGATTTAAAAAGGTCTCTTTATAACAATGAAGATGATGATATCATTACAGTAAATATTTTTAGTGATAAAGAATTTTTAAAACCAAAGTTTTTACAAGAGAAAAGAGGCTTATCAGCATCGGAAAGAGGTACAATAGCACACTTTATAATGCAAAAATTAGATTTAAATAAAGTTAATACAAAAGAAGAAATAGATACTCAAATATATTCTATGAAAGATAAAAATTTACTTACTGAAGAAGAAATAAAAGCTATACAAAGAATTAGTTTTATAAGCTTTTTTAAGAGTAATTTAGGAAAAAGAATGTTAAAAGTATTTAATGAAGGCAAGTTAGTTAAAAGAGAGCTTCCTTTTTATACTGAAATTAGTAGTTTAAATATAGATAATACTTTATCGAAGGATGTATATGGAAATGAGAAAGTTAGGCTACAAGGTATAATAGACTGTATATTTGAAGAAGATGATAAAATTGTTTTATTGGATTATAAGACTGATTATGTTGAGTATGGTAAAGAAAGTGAAATTTTAGATAAGTATAGAATACAAATTAAGTACTATAAAGATGCTGTGGAAAAGATAACAGGAAAAGAAGTGAAGGAAAGTTACTTATATTTATTTGGATTAAATAAGGAAGTAAAAATAGATGTTTAAAAAATTATAAAGTGAAACCCTATAATATAGATTTTAATTATCTATATTATAGGGAATTTTATTTATTAATGAAATTATTAGATAGTAAGATTAGAGTTTCTTTTTTATTTAGTGATGGATTTTCTAAAACTTTCTCTAATAGGTATTTTAAAATTTCGCCAACTATTTTTCCTGAATATAAATTAAGTTCCTTTAATAAGATTTCACCATTTATATCTAAATCGCTTATATATAGTGGCTCTCTTTTTTTAAGTATATCTGAAACAGTATCTTTTATATAATCAACTTTTTTCAAAAAGGGCTTAGGATTATCTAAGGAACGTATATCAGCACTTTGAAGATCAAATAAAAGATATATAATATCTTCACCTACTTCAAGCAGCAATTTTTTTATTTCATATCTTGTTGGTATATAATTTACTTTTAATACAAGATGGTGTTCTATAAGTTTAGAAACTGAATTTATAGTATAATTATCAAATCTTAAATTTCTTAGTATTTCCTTAGAAATTTTAGCGCCTTCAACATTATGATTTGGAAATCTATAGATACCATCATCTTGAAGAGTTAAGGTATTTAATTTTCCTACATCATGTAAAAGAGCTGAAAGTCTTAAAATAAGATTATTATTTGTTTTGCTAATTACATTAAGAGTATGATCAAAAATATTTCTATTATGATTTATGCTTAGAGGGCTAAAATTAACTAATGAATTTATTTCAGGTAGTATTTCAGCTAAAAGCCCGCTTTTTTGAAGCGTATTTATACCTTCAGATGCATTATTAGAAGTTAGTATCTTACAAAGCTCATCTCTAATTCTTTCTCTACTTATATTATTAATTAATTTAGAATTTTTAATAATAGCATTTAAAGTTGCTTCTTCAATTTTAAAATTTAATTGACAACTAAATCTAATTGCACGAAGCATTCTTAAGGCATCTTCTTTAAATCTTTTATCTGCATCACCAACACAACGTATAAGTTTTTTACTAATGTCATTAATTCCATTAAAATAATCTATAAGCCCAAATGATTTATTATAAGCTAGTGCGTTTATAGTAAAATCTCTTCTAGATAAGTCTTCTTTTATATCAGTAACAAAATTGACGCATGATGGACGTCTATTATCTAAATAATTTCCATCAGTTCTATAAGTTGTAACTTCATATGAATTATTATTAATAAGCACAGTAACTGTACCATGGTTTATACCTGTAGGAATAGTTTTTTCAAAAATAGATAGTGTATCCTCTGGCTTTGCAGATGTAGTAATATCATAGTCTTTGGGCGAACTATTTAAAATAGAATCTCTAACACAGCCACCAACCATGAATGCTTCAAAACCATTATTATAAAAAGTATCTATAATAAATTTAACTTCATTTGGAATATATATATTCATTGTTATCCTGCCTTTAAAATCAATAATATTATTATAAATTAATTATATAATTTATAATAATATTGTAAATAATAAAAGTCATATAAAGTGAGAATAGCTCTCTTTTTATATGACTTATTTTAAAATGTTTAGATAGATTAATTAATTATTATCTTAGTATCATTTGCAACATTATCGTACAACCATTTAGCATCTTCCACATTTAATCTTATACATCCATGAGAAGATGGAGTACCAAGGGTATCATCTAAAATAACTGATTGGGTTTCATCAAAAGGAAGAGAGTGAAATAAGTAATCACCCATAAATTGAACCCAATACTTACCCCCTTGACCAAACTCATCTGAGAAGAACCATTCACCCCTATTAGTAACTGCAAATATTCCTTTAGGAGTTTCTTTACCAGGAAGGCCTGTAGAACAAGAAAATTCTTTAACTAAATCCCAATTATTAGTTGATCCTTTATAAACATAAGTTTTTTGCTCTTCTAAATTTAAGTAAACAAAATAATTAGTTTTACTACTAATGGATAAAGTATTTACATTATTAAGTGTTATAGATTGAAGAATTGCATTAGAAGTATATTCTGAATCATCTCCTTGATATTCTTCTCTAAATTGTTTAATGGATTTAATTTTATTTTCTATTTCTGTTATCTGACTTTTACTTAATAGGCTTGAATCGTATTCTGATAAAAGGTTAATAGCTTTTGTATAATATTTA
This sequence comes from Clostridium sartagoforme, assembly GCF_039521405.1. Taxonomy (NCBI): domain Bacteria; kingdom Bacillati; phylum Bacillota; class Clostridia; order Eubacteriales; family Clostridiaceae; genus Clostridium; species Clostridium sartagoforme. The sequence goes on along the minus strand of NZ_BAAACH010000003.1, from coordinate 200,384 downwards.
TTAGCGGTCAATTCATCAGCATTTTCAATTAAGTAATCTCTATAAATTGCTTTGCAATCAGATATGTATTCTTGGGCAATTTGATAATCATTTTCTAATGACTTAGGAATAAGACTAAAGTACTTCATAGCTGCCGGATAGTCCTTTGAATTAAAAGCTGAAATACCTAAGTTTAAATAATTATCTTTATTTATATTATTAGAAGCATCATTTGAAGAGATAGTAGTATCTACATTATTATTTGAATTTATGGCTTCAGGTTCATTACCATCGAGAGCTAAAATTAGCTTATCTAATGATGAACTAAGGATATTATAGTCTTTAATTTCAGATAAAACAGTTAATGCTTGATTAGTACTAATTTCATTTTTAGATAAAGAAGTACATAATTTATCTACAATATCTGTAAAGTAATCATTTAAATCAGAGTTTAATTGATTTTTCTTTATTAGTAAAATTTTATTATTATTTAATTTAGATTTGGCTTCTAAAAATTCACAATTATTAAATGAATTATAAAAACTATTAGTTATTTCTTCATATTTAGAATTTAAGTAAATATTGGTTCCAAATCCTAATAAAATAAATAAAGTGATAATTGAAAGAATCATAAAAATAGAAATTTTATTTTGGGGTTTGGATTTAGCACTATACATTTAGTAACCTCCTTATAAGATATACTATAATCATTAACAAAAATTATAAAAATTAATCTTAAAAATTTAATTTCAATAAAAAATAACGCCTATTTATAAAAATAACTAAATATGATAAAATAGTTATTAAGTGTTAAATTACTAATAATTGGAGGCAATTATGAAAGAAAATAATATAAATTTTATAAATAAATTTAAAATTAGTTTATACAATATTAAAAAATATAATGACTTGATAATATTGAGATTTTCTCATGCAATAATATACTCGATAATATTGAGTTTAATTGCTGGATCTATACTAGGATGTATTAACTTTTCTAATATAAGTAAATTTCAAAAATTAGTTAAAACGACAATGGAAAATGAAAAATATGAATTTGAATTACATGATGGTATATTAGATTTTAAAAACTCTCCTATAAAAAGTGAATCAGGAAAGTTTATGATTCTAGTTGATACTAATATAGGATTAGAAGATGTAGATACAATAAGAAATATTATTGTACACAAAGATATGGCAATGGTTATTTTGAAAGATGGAATTTATACTAATACGGGCGGGCAGAAAGCAGAATATAAATATAGTGATATGTCGTTATTAGTAGATAATATAAATAATGAAAGCTTAATAAAATCATTAGATTATATGTGGATATTTAAATATATAATTTTTATAGCAAGTATTATAGGGACATATGTAAGTTATATATTTAATTCATTAATACTATCACTGGTAGGATTATTATTAAGTAAAATTAATAATATAAATTTAAAGTACATAGATGTACTTAAGCTATGTATATATTCGATGACTTTACCAATAATAATTAGAATATTTTATCCATTAGGTTCTTTAAGTATTTTAATAGCTGGAGTTTATTTAATACTTTGGATGAATAGAATTAGAAGAGAGGGAACGATATAAACATATTTTATAATTATTATTTAAAATAGTTATTATATAAGAAAAGATACTTTACTATAAAAAGTAAAAAAATGTTGTTGGAAAAAAATGTATATGGTAAACTTATTATATGGTCTTTAAGGGAAAGAATCTAGAGCTGTTATGAAGGGAGTTATTATGGTGGCTAATAACGAATTTATGGGAAATGGATTATTAGATAATAAACGAGACATAAGTGAAATTATATTAGAAGGGGACTTTAATTTTACAAAAGAAGAATTAATAAGTATCATAGCACAATTAAATGGAAAAAGTGGTAGGCAGGAAAATTTTTTGCTTAATATTTCTCATGACCTTAGAGGGCATTTAAATGTAATATTAAGTATAATGCAATGTATAGATTATGGAAGTCTATGTATTAATGATAAAAAAGTATTAGAATATATGAATATGGTAAAAAGAAATAGCTTAAAGATGTTAAAGCTAATAAATAATTTAATAGATACAACAAAGTTAGAAAATAATTATTATGTTTTAAATAAAAGGAATATAGATATTATATCTATGGTTGAGGGAACTATAAGTTGTATAGATAAGTATGCAAAGCAAAAGGATATTCAACTTATATTTGATACTAATGAAGAGGAATGTATAATGTCAGTTGACCCAGAAGCTATAGATAGAATTATAATGAATTTAATATCAAATGCTATTAAATTTTCATATAGTAACACAAATGTGTATATAAATATGCTTGTTATAGAAGATAAAATAAGGATTTCTATAAAGGATGAGGGGCCAGGAATATCACAAGAATATCAAGAGAAAATATTTAATAGATTTTATCAAGTCTCTAAGAAGGACAAAAAAGACGGTTATGGCAGTGGAATAGGATTAGATTTAGTAAATTATTTAGTAAGATCTATGAATGGAGAAATAGAATTAAAAAGTCAATTAGGAAATGGTAGCGAATTCATAATAACATTACCTATAGAAATTGGAGATGAACAAGATAGTTTGGAAAGAGATTTTTGTATGAGAGATAATAGTGGAAAAATACAAATGTTAGAAATAGAGTTTTCGGATATATACAACAATTAGTTGCTTGATTTATTTAAATAGGTATGATAATATAAATATTGTTAAAAAACAATATGCGGTGGTAGCTCAGTTGGATAGAGTAGCTGGCTACGAACCAGTTGGTCGGGGGTTCGAATCCTCTCCGCCGTACCAAAGAGATCTTGAAAATAATAAGTTTTCAAGATCTTTTTTATTTTAATACTAAAATTCTATATTAAGTTAAATTATTTGTAAATATGAATAAAATATAAATAATATGAAAAATATTTAGAACTTGGTGGAGAAAAAGTCACGGTTAACAAGGGTAGTAATGATGGTATCATGTTAAGGAATATATTTAGCTAGAAAAATAAAGAAATTTCCTATATGTTAGGAAATTTCTTTATTTCTATAATTATTTTTCTAATTTATAATAAGTATTAATATAGTAGTTAAATTAACCATTAATAGAAGACTTAATAGTTCAGTTATAATATAATAAAGTTAATTACTAAATTACTATTATTGAAATAAATGGGGGGAATATTATGAGATTAATTGTAAATTGTGATGACTTTGGATATAGTAAAGCTGTGAATTATGGAATAATTGAAGCTTATAAAAATGGAATTGCAACAAGTGCTACTTTAATGGCAGGAATGCCTGGATTTAATCATGCACTAGAACTTATTAGGGAAAATCCAGGACTAGGTTGTGGAGTTCATCTTACTTTAAGTGCATATAAACCAATATTAAAAACACATAAAACAATAGTAAATGAAAAGGGAGAATTTTATAAAAATCTATTAGAATGTAAGGATTTAAATAAAATAGATTTAGATGAGGTTTATAATGAATTTTGTGCACAAATTGAAAAAGTAACAAATGCTGGAGTGAAGATTACCCACTTAGACTCTCATCATCATGTTCATACTTTAGAGTTTTTAAAACCAGTTATTGAAAAAATTATAAGTAAATATAACTTACCAATAAGAGGTGGTTTAAATTATAAATTAAATCATGATAAAGTAGTACCTTTTGAAGGGATATTCTATGGTGAAAATACTTCTGTAGAAACATTTAAAAAGATTATAGAAAAACAATATGATATAGTAGATGTTATGACTCACCCAGCTTATGCAGATAGCTTTTTAATGGAAAGTAGCTCTTATAATATAAAAAGGTTAGAGGAACTTAGTATTCTTACATCAGAGAAGCTAAAGAATCTTTTGGCTGAAAATAAAGTGCTATTATGTAATTATGAAAATATATTTTAATTTAGTTAGGAAATTTTCCTAACTAAATTAAAATATTTAATACAAAAGCAAAGAGATTTCCTAATAGATAGGAAATTTCTTTGCTTTTATATTTATTTTCCTGGTTTATAATAAGTATTAGATGGGGGGAACAATGATGAATAATAGGCAAACAAATATTGTAAGAATATTAGGTGAGCAAAAGGAGTGGATTACAGGAAAAGAGTTATCTAAATTATTAAATGTATCAGATAGAACAATTCGTTCTGATATTGATAATATAAACAAATATTATCAAAGTAGTTTAATCAAATCAAATCAAAGGCAAGGATACCATATAGATGAAAGCTTATTGAACCGTTTAAATATTGAAGTAAAGTATTCAATCCCTCAAACACCAAGTGAACGGTGCGTTTTTATGATTCGTCAATTATTATTTGAAAAAAATGAAATCAACTTAACAATATTGCAATCTCAAATTTATGTAAGTGGGTATTCAATTGAAAATGACTTAAAACGTATCCGAAAAATGTTAGAACCCTATCCAAAATTAAGGCTTATTCGTTCAAAAAATTATATTTATTTACATGGTGATGAAAGAAGTAAAAGGGCGCTGTATAGGGACCTATTAGCAGCTGAAACAAAAGGAAATTTTTTAAATATTAACAGAATTGCTTCTCTTTATAAGAATTTTGATTTGTTATTAGTTAAAGACATACTTTTAGAGGTCTTTGATGAGTATAAATTTTCTGTAAAAGATATTATGTTTCCAATGCTTGTAATACATATAGGCATAAGCATTGAGAGAATAATGAAATATAATTTTATAAAAACAGATAGAAAAGACAAAGAGTTTTATGAATCAAGAGAGTATAAAATTTCTAAGGAATTTTTTAAAAGGGTATCAGATAAAATAAATATTAAACTTGTAGAAGATGAAATTCAACTAATGACATTATTATTAATGGGAAAAAATAGTTTGAATTATTCAACAAATTTATTGAATGTAGATAATAAAAAATTAGATATAGAACAATTAGTTATAAATTTATTAGAGGAAATAAGAGAATTTTTTGGAACTGATTTTATAGATGATATAGATTTGATAGTTGGTTTAAAAATGCATATTCAAGGAATGGTTTCTAGAGCCAAAAATGCAATTTCTATTGATAATGTATTTTTACAAGACATTAAACGTAAGTATCCATTAGTTTTTGAAATGGGGATATATGCATGTCATATGATTGAAGATAGCTTAGGTTTTAGTGTTAATGAAAATGAAGCTGGTTTTATTGCCTTACATTTAGGTGCAGCTAATGAAAGAATGAATAAAAATAGCAAATATAAGGTAATAATTATATCACCACATAACCAATCATTCTCATCTTTATGTCAACAAAAGATAGATGATAATTTTGGTGAACGTTTAGACATTGTAAAAACATTAAACTATTTTGAAGAAGGTGAAGTAATATCTTATCAACCAGATTTAATTTTAACTTTATCTTCACTTCAACACTCTTTGGATATAATGACAATACAAATATCCATGTTTATAAGTAGCGAAGATGAAATGAATATATATCAAGCTATAAAGAAACTAGATAAAAAGAAATTTCAAATTGAATTTAACTCTAAAATATCTAATATTATAAAAAAAGAATTTTTCTATACAAATTTTGATGGAAAAGATGAAAAAGATATTATTAATAAAATGTGCAGTAAATTAGAAGAACATAAAATTGTTCCTAAAGATTTTAAAGAATCTGTCTTGAAAAGAGAAGAAATGTCTCCAACATCTTTTTCCTATGGATTTGCAACACCACATGATTTAAGATCGCAGAGTTATTTATCAACAATTTCAGTAGCACTCTTAAAGGTTCCAGTAAAATGGGGTGGATATGAGGTAAAACTTGTTATGTTACTTGCAATTAATGAAGAAGATAAATCATTATTATTTATGTTTTTAGAATGGTTAGCTAGTACCATTAGCGATGAATTAACATTCTCTGAGTTACTAGAGGTTAAGGATTATGAAGAATTTTTAGAAAGAATAATGGGGTAATTATGAATAAAGAAGTTAAATCTACAAGAGTAAATAAAAGATTAGAAATCAATAATAAATTTAGAGTTTCTCCATCAAAAAGATTATTTGCTTATTTAATAGATCATATAATTTTAGTTTTACTATATGCAATACCTATAAAATATATTTATTCTATTATTACGAAAAAAATTGAGAACAAAATAACACTAGATATGTTTGAGTTCCCCTATGCATTAATGGTATTTACAATATGCTTACTTATTAGTTTTTACTATTTAATTTATTCACCAGTTTATAAACACCCAGGAAAAACTATTGGTAAAAGAGCCTTAGGGCTTAAGGTGGTAAATCAAGATGGAAGCAATCCAGATTTTAGGACAATGTTTATTAGAGAAGGAATTGGAGTTATATTGTTAGAGGGTGCAACTTATCCGATTTCAGGATATCTTTATAGTTTATTAGGACTATTAATAAATACAAATACTGAAAAGATTTTAATATATATTTTTACTGTAATTACAATTATATCAATTATATATGCTTTATTTAATAAGGATAATGCTATGTTTCATGATCGTATTGCTAAAACAAAAGTAATATCAACGAAAGAGTAGAAGGGAGAAATATTATGAATGAAATTGAGTTAGCTTGTTTTAAAATTATTTCAAATGTAGGAATGGCGAGGTCTTCTTATATTGAAGCAATTTCGAAAGCAAAGGATGGAAAGTTTGATATGGCTGAGGAATGTATTAAAGATGGACAAGAATACTTTTCAAAGGGTCATAAAGGTCATGCTGAATTAATTGAAAAAGAAGCAGTAGGAGAAAGTGTAGTATGCTCATTATTATTAGTTCATGCTGAAGATCAATTAATGAGTGCTGAAAATTTTAAAATTATTGCAAATGAAATGATTGATAATTATAAACGTATTATAGCCTTGGAAGAAAAACTAAAATGATGTAAGTATTTCCTAAGAGATAGGAAAGATGGTTCAGTTTATGTAAATGTTTAAATTGGTAAAATAAGAATGGTATTAAATTTATAATAAGGAGGAGAAATATGAAAAAGGTTTATTTATTTTGCAGTGCAGGTATGTCCACAAGTATGTTAGCTAGTTTGATGCAAAAGGTAGCTGATGAACATAACCTACCAATCGAGGTACAAGCATTTCCTGATAATAAAATTGGACAAATTATAGAAGAGAAACATCCAGATATAATTTTACTTGGACCTCAAGTTAAGTATCGATATGACGAAATAGTTAGGCTATATGGGAATACAGGAATACCAATTCAAGTAATTGACCCAGAAGATTATGGAATGATGAAGGGCGATAAAGTTTTAAAGGTAGCTATTCAGCTTTTAAAAGCAAAGAAAAAGTAATTAGGTAAATTAATTTAAGGGAAGAAGGGGAAAAAATTATGTTAAAAAGATTAGAAAATATTTTAATGCCATTAGCTGAAAAAATAGGACGTAATAAATATTTAATGTCAATTCGTGATGGTTTCTTAATATCAACTCCATTACTAATTGTTGGTTCATTCTTCTTATTAATTGCTAACTTTCCAATCCCAGGATGGAATGATTTTTTTACTAATATATTAGGTGAGGGATGGGATGGATTCTTAGCAAAACCAGTATCTGCAACATTTGATGTTATGGCATTATTAGCTGTTGTTGGAATTGCCTATTCATTTTCAGAGAAAATGAAAGTTGATAAGCTTTTTGGAGCTGCAACTGCTTTAGTGAGTTGGCTTATATTAATGCCATACAAGGTTCCGGTCAAAGCTGAATTAAGTAAAACAGGAGAGGCCTTCCTTGTTAATGGTATTCCAACGGGATGGACAGGTGCTAAAGGAATATTCATAGGAATCATATGTGCATTTGCTGCTGTTCACATATACTCATGGGTAAATAAAAAAGGTTGGGTAATTAAAATGCCAGCAGGTGTTCCACCAACTGTAACAAAATCATTTGCTGCATTAATTCCAGCAGGTGTAGTTATGATAACATTTTGTGCAATAAATTGGTTATTTGCATTAACACCATATGAAAATGCCTTTAATTTTATATATGTGATTTTACAAACTCCATTACTTAATTTAGGAAACACTTTAGGGGCTATGATTACTGCTTATATATTCTTACATTTCTTCTGGTTCTTCGGAGTAAATGGGGGATCGGTTGTAGGAGCAGTATTTAATCCAATACTTCAAACATTAGCTGCAGAAAACTTACAAGCATTAAAAGATGGACTACCTATACCAAATATAATATCCCAACAATTCCAAGATTTGTTTGCAACATTTGGGGGATGTGGTTCTACATTATCATTATTAATTGCTATGCTATTCTTCTGTAAATCAAAACGTGTAAAAGAATTAGGAAAATTAGCTTTAATTCCAGGTGTTTTTGGAATAAATGAACCAATTGTATTTGGGCTACCAATAGTATTAAATCCTACAATATTAGTACCATTTATGCTAGTACCAACTATGAATATTGTTATATCATATTTTGCTATGAGAATTGGATTAGTTCCATACTGTAACGGAATACAAATCCCTTGGACAACTCCACCAATTATTTCAGGATTATTAGCAACTGATTGGAGGGGCGCGGTTCTACAAATAATATTACTAGTATTAGGTGTATTTGTTTATTTACCATTTATTAAAATGATGGATAAACAGTATCTTTTAGATGAATCTAATGCAAATGAGCAAGAAGAAGATTTCTCATTTGATGATATATCATTTGACGATTTATAAACTAAAGAGGTGAAAACATGAAAATTATCATGATTTTTGATCAGATCCAATCTGGTCTTGGAACAAAAGATGACAAGATGTTGCCACTTGGAGGCAAAAAGGAACCAATAGGCCCTGCAGTTATGATGGCACCTTTTTTAAAAGAGGTAGATGGTCATGTAATAGCATGCTTATATTGTGGTAATGGCACATATTTAGCAAATCCAGATGAGGTAACCCGTAAGTTATGTGCAATGGTAGATAAGATAAAACCAGATGTTGTTATATGTGGGCCTGCATTTAATTATATTGATTATGCAAGAATGTGTGCTCATGTAGCATATGAAATTAATACATCAACAGATATAAAGGCATTTGCGGCAATGAGTGAAGAAAATGAAGAGACTATAGAATTATATAAAGATAAGATTTCTATTGTTAAAACACCTAAAAAGGGTGGCTTTGGATTAAATGATTCCCTTAGAAATATGTGTAAGCTTGCACAGGTTATTGTTAAAGGTGAAGATACAAAGGACTTAGAAAGTAAGATATGTTATAAATAAAAGTCAAAGGGCTGTCTTGTGACAGCCTCTTTATTTACATATATGCTAAATAAAAAGAGTTGGAGGTAATGTATATGTGGGGTATGATTGCTACTTGGAGAATGGCTGCCGAAGGGATTACTAAAGGCGCTGAAATTTTAAAAAAAGGTGGATGTGCAGGAGATGCTATTGAATCGGCAATTAAGGAAGTAGAGGATTTTCCATATTATAAATCAGTTGGATATGGTGGGCTTCCAAATGAAGAAATGGAAGTTGAACTAGATGCAGCTTATATGGATGGAGATACATTTGATATTGGTGCAGTTGCAGCAATTAAGGATTTTGCTAATCCAATTTCAATTGCACGTTCATTAAGTAATGAAAAGGTAAATTGTGTACTTGTTGGAGAGGGAGCGGAGAAATATGCACATAAATTAGGATTTGAGAGAAAAAACATGTTGAGTGATCGTGCTAAAGCACATTATAGAAAGCGTGTTAAAGAAGTTAAAGAGCAGGAACTTAAACCATACATTGGGCATGATACAGTTGGTATGGTATGTTTAGATGCTAGTGGTAAAATGGTTTCAGGGACATCAACAAGTGGATTATTTATGAAAAGAAAAGGGCGTGTTGGGGATTCTCCAATTATTGGATCAGGGTTATATGTAGATAGTGAGGTAGGAGGTGCTAGTGCAACTGGATTAGGTGAAGACCTAATGAAAGGGTGTATCTCCTATGAGATTGTTAGATTAATGAGTGAAGGAGTACATCCTCAAAGGGCTTGTGAATTAGCAGTAAATAAACTAAATGAAAAATTAAAGAAAAGGCGTGGAGAAGCTGGGGATTTATCTTTAGTGGCAATGAATAATAAAGGTGAATGGGGAGTTGCTACGAATATTGAAGGATTTTCATTTGCAGTAGTAGTGGAAGGTAAGGATACAGAAATTTATTTAACTGAAAATATAAATGGCAAGTTTGTTCATAAATTAGCAACTCAAGAATGGCTTAATAATTATATGAAAACGCGTATGGCACCAATTGAGGAATAGGAGATAATTTCATGAGAGATAAAATAATAAAAAAAGTTGAAGAAGTTTCTCCATTAATGATTGAAAAAATAAAAGAAATAATTTCAATTAATAGCATTGAGTCAGAGGCAATAAAAGAAGCCCCTTTTGGTAAAGGGATAAAAGAAGCTTTACTTAAAGCTTTGGAAATTTCACAGGAATTAGGTTTTGAAAGTGTTAATATGGATTCTTACTTAGGATATGCTCGTTATGGAAAAGGTAGTGAATATGTATGTGCAATTGGACATTTAGATGTTGTTCCAGTTGGTGATGGATGGAGACATCCACCATTCAGTGCTTACGAAGAAGATGGATTTATCTACTCAAGAGGAATATTAGATAATAAGGGACCTATTTTTGCATGCTTATTTGGGCTATATGCCTTAAAAGAGTTAGGAATTAAATTAAGCAAGGAAGTTAGAATAATATTTGGTTGTGATGAGGAAAGTGGATTTGAAGACTTAAAGTATTATTTAAAGCATGAATTACCACCTATATATGGGTTTACACCAGATTGTAAATATCCTGTTATTTATGCGGAAAGAGGTAGAGCAGTAATTAAAGTATCTTCAACATTAGATAAGTTAGGGGAGTTTTTTGAATTTATAAACCAATATTTTATAAATGCAAAAAATAATGGTGAGAATTTAGGCATTGATGTCAATGATAAAGAATTTGGTGAAACATTAATGAGGAATTATCAATTAAGTATGGAAGAAGACTTAGCAACATTTAGAGTTTCAATTAGCTATCCAGCTAGTATTAGTATTGACAAAATAATAAATCAATGTAATATTAAAGCAAAAACATTAAAAGTCGAATTAGAAAGTCACTTTAAGCCTGTTAAATTTAAGAAAGATTGCTTTTTAGTAGAAACATTGCAAAAGTGTTATGAGGAAGTAACAGGACTTGATGGTACTCCTGTTACAACAACAGGAGGAACTTACGCAAAGATAATGCCTAACATTGTTCCCTTTGGACCAAGTTTTCCAGGTCAGAAGGGGATAGGGCATAATCCAAATGAGTGGATGAGCATAGAGGATATAATTACAAATGCTAAAATATATGCATTAAGTTTATATGAACTTGCAAAATAGTTTATAAAAAATGTCCTAATAAAGAGATAAAGAATCTAAAAAGAGGGGTTGTTTATATGAATAAATACGTAGAAATATGCTGTGGCAGTTATTACGATGCACTTGAAAGCTATAAAGGTGGTGCAAAAAGAATAGAATTAAATTCAGCATTACATTTAGGTGGCTTAACACCATCACTTGCATCTTTAAAAATGACAAAACAAAATACTAAGCTTAAAGTTATTTGTATGATTCGTCCTAGAGGTGGTGGATTTTTTTATAATAAGGAAGATGTTGAAGTAATGTTTGCAGATGCAGAAATACTTATGAAAAATGGTGCTGATGGTTTAGCATTTGGTTTTTTAAATGAAGATACTACAATTAATAAGGCTTTAACTAAAGACATGGTTGAATTAATTCATAAGTATAATGGTGAAGCTGTTTTTCATAGGGCATTTGATTGTGTAAGAAAGCCTGGTGAAACTATGAAGGAATTAATTGAAATTGGTGTTGATAGAGTGTTAACAAGTGGATTAAAAGAAAAGGCATGGGATGGTAGAGTAATGCTTGCTCATCTACAAAAGGAATATGGTGATAAGATTGAAATTCTTGCAGGTAGTGGTATTAATGATAAAAATGCAGTTAAATTAATGAATGAAACTGGGATTTATCAAATACATTCATCTTGTAAGGACTGGTTAAGTGATCCAACAACATCAACAGAAAGCGTTAGTTATTCATATGCAAATTTTCCTAATGAAAATAATTATGATGTTGTCTCAAGCTTGAAGGTATCTACTTTAGTAGGAAGTGTATTAAATGAAAGATAATAAAATAACTAAAGCCTTAATAACAATAGTAGCAGTTTTTTTATCTTCATTGTTACAGGCATATGTTATTCAGGTTTTTATACAACCATCAAATTTACTTTCAAGTGGATTTACTGGAGTAGCTATTCTTATTGATAAGATTACGTCCCTATATGGAGGTAATATTTCTGTTTCACTTGCAAATGTAGCACTTAATATACCAGTAGCATTTATTTGCTATAAGTATATTAGCCCTAGGTTTACTTTTTTTTCCTTAACTCAAGTATTTTTAACAAGCTTACTTTTAAAGCTTTGTAATTTTCCACCTATATTTGATGATTTACTGTTAAATGTGGCTTTTGGTGGATTTGCTTATGGAATATCTGTTGTATTTGCATTGAAGGGGAATGCATCGACAGGTGGGACAGACTTTATAGCATTATTTGTATCCAATAAAATAGGAAAATCAATTTGGGAACATGTATTTGTGTTTAATACTATTATATTAATTATATTTGGAGCTATGTTTGGATGGCTTTATGCAGGATATTCTATTTTGTTCCAGTTTATTTCAACAAAAACTATATCAACTTTTCACCATCGTTATGAGCGTGTAACTTTACAAATTACAACGCAAAAAGATGAAGAAATAATTGAGGAATATATAAAGGAGTATCGCCATGGAATATCATGTATTGATGCAGTTGGTGGATATAGCAAAAAGAAAATGAAACTTCTCCATACTGTTGTTTCATCATATGAAGTTAATGAAATTGTAAGTTTAATGAAAAAGATTGATCCTAAGATAATTATTAACGTACTAAAAACTGAGACATTTTTTGGTGGTTTTTATAGGAAACCAATAGAGTAATACTACTTAGTAAGTTGCTTATACTGGGATAAAATTCTTATCCTTTGGATAAATTAAAAATATATAAACTTGAAAAGAAAGGCTAATAGTATGAATGTAGATATATTAATAAATCAACTAGATAATCACAATGGGGCAAATATATTAGCAACAAAAAGATTTAATCCAAGGGAAGTATTATTTATATACGATAAAAGTAAGATAGATTTGATAAATACTGTAGAGAATTATTATAAAAACTATCTTTCATCAATTAAGTTTAATAAAGTTCTAATAGAAGAAGGAAATATAGCTTTATTAAATAAAATTATAAATGAGAGTAAAGATAAAAATCTATTAATTAATTTAACAGGAGGAAGTAGAATAAACTCCTTAATGTTACTCAATATATCTAAAGATAATTCAATAAAATCAATATATATAGATGTTAAAAATAAAAATTTATATATTTTTGATAAAGATATAGAGGTTGCTAAAGAAGAGTATGAAGATATGCAATTAGAGAAAATAATAAAGGCATCAGGAGGAACTCTTTTAAGTGATTCAAGCGATCTTTCTAATAAAGAAGATTTAATCTATTTAACAAAAAGTATATATAAAAATTTAGATTTGTGGCATAAATACAAACAGAAATTATATGATGCTAATATATTTATTCATCATTACGAAGATTCTAAAACTGTTACTATAAAAGTACAACTTTTATTAGAAGAAGAAAAAAATCTGATAAATAAAATACTTAAAAGGCTAAGAGAAATGGGTGGCGTAGATTATAGTCAAATTTCTGATGGAGAAATTACAGTTAATTTTAAGAATGAATACTTAAAATCATTTATATTTAAAAGTGGAACATGGCTAGAGATAGCCACAAATATAATGATTAGAGAAATAAAAGAAATAGATGAAGTAAAAAGTGGCGTTATGTTCTTATGGAATGATAAAAGTAATATAGTGAAAAATGAATTAGATGTAATTGCAGTGAAAGATGCTATTCCTATTTTTATATCATGCAAAGATAGTGATAAGTATAATGAAGAAGCATTAAATGAATTAGATGTATATAGCAAACAAATTGGTGGAAGTAGAGCTTTTAAAATTTTAGTTGCAACAAAGGAACCAATAAAGCTTGCAGTAAAAGAAAGAGCTAAAGAAATGGGAATAAATCTTATAATATTTGATGGAATTGAAGAAAATTTTAAATCTCAAATAAAAAAAATAGTTATAAATAAGAATAAAGAATGATTTAAAAGTAGATTTTCAAATTTTGAAATTGTTTTCCTTGATATGTATATATAATAAAAGTATAAAGTAATATATTAAAGTTATGGGGGTTGGGCATATGAATAAAAAAGGTTTAAAGATAGTTACAATAGGTGGAGGATCAAGTTATACACCTGAATTAGTAGAAGGTTTAATAAAAAGATATGATGAGATGCCTGTAAGCGACTATTGGTTAGTTGATATTGAAGATGGAAAAGAAAAATTAGAGATCGTTGGTGCATTAGCTAAAAGAATGGTAGAAAAAGCAGGAGTACCAATGAATATACATTTAACACTAGATAGAAGAGAAGCGTTAAAAGATGCAGATTTTGTAACTACACAATTAAGAGTTGGATTATTACCAGCAAGAGTAAAAGATGAAAGAATTCCATTAAGTCATGGCTTTTTAGGACAAGAAACTAATGGAGCTGGTGGTCTATTTAAAGCATTAAGAACAGTACCAGTAATATTAGATATAGCTAAAGATATAAGTGAATTATGTCCAAATGCTTGGTTAATAAACTTTACAAATCCAGCAGGAATAGTCACAGAAGCTTTATTAAGATATGGAGTTCATAAAAAGGTTATAGGTGTATGTAATGTTCCAATTGGGTTACAATATGCTTTTGCTGATATATTAGGAGTAAATAGTGATAGAATAACTGTAGATTTTGCAGGATTAAACCATATGGTTTATGCTGAAAAAGTTTATTTAGATGGAAATGATGTTACAGCTGAAATTCTAAAAGAATTAACATCACCTGATTCTAAAACTCAAACAATGGCAAATATAAAAGGATTTGATTGGGATATAGCAACTATGAGAGCTTTTGGAGTAATTCCTTGTCCTTATCACAGATACTATTACAAAACTAGAGATATGCTTAATAGTGAATTAGAAGAATTCAAAAAAGGTAAAACTAGAGCAGAAGTTGTAATGGAAGTTGAAAAGAAATTATTTGAAATGTATAAAGATGTTAATTTACAAGAAAAGCCTGAAGAGTTAGCTAAACGTGGTGGAGCTCATTATTCAGATGTTGCATGTAATGTTATAAACGGAATATATAATGATAAGAATACTATAATTGCAGTAAATACTAGGAATAATGGAACTTTAAAGCAATTCGAAGATGAATCAGCAGTAGAAGTGAGCTGTTATATAGGAAAGAATGGTCCAGTACCAGTAGAAACAGTTACTGATTTACCTATATTTGCACAAGGATTAGTTGGACAAATAAAAACATTTGAAAGACTAGCAGCAGAAGCAGCATATACAGGAGATTACAATATAGCACTATTAGCAATGGTAACAAATCCTTTAATCTCAGATGATATAAGAGGAAGAAAATTATTAAATGAAATGTTACTTGCTCATAAAAAATACCTACCACAGTTCAAAAATGTTATAGAAAAAATTGAAAAGGTAGAAAGAGCTGAATTTTAGATAGGGTACAGTGCACAGAACATAGTTTAAAGAGGGAATAACTCATTAAGACGAGTTAAAGAATAGAGAAATAAGAAAAGAACTCAATATTAAAAAGTGAGTTCTTTTTTTGATTTTCTAATATCAGTTGTCTACTAAAGAAAACTATAAGCTTTTAAATTGTGTACTCTTAACTAAATAAGTTGTGTGCTGAAAAAAGTGTAAATTATGAGTTACTTTTATAAAGAATTCCATATCTAACATAAATGTATTCAATTAAGAAGCTTAAGTCATATCTATGATTTTGAACATATTCATTAGAGTCATTTCTAGGTGGTAGATAAATTATATAATCACTTCTTTTTATATATTCAGTTTTTTTCTTTTCGGTAATAACTACTACTGTGGCTGGGCTTTTCTCTATCTTCTTCCAAAGCCTTTCATGATATAAAGGAAATCTTCCAGTAGGAGAAATAAGAATTGCTAATGAATTTTCATCTAAATCTTCAGCTAATCTTTCTTGCTCTTGAACATCATTAGCATGATAAATAAGTTTAGATAAATTAACTAATTTACGTTGTAAGTCTTGAGCCATAAGTTGGGAGAATTGAGTTCCAAATATGCATACGTTGTTACTATTAAAAATAAGCTCAATTACTCTATCAACAATTTTTAAGTCTATAAATTCCTTAGAGGTTTCTATTTCGTCAATAATTTCTAAGGACATATTCTTTAATATATCTTCTCTTGAAAGATCATAAGAGATTGCTTTAGGTTTCATAAGACCTTCATTATAATGACCAATATTTATTTTTATATTTTCCTTAAATTCTATTAAATTAGAATATCCCAATTTATGACAAAATCTTGTTATAGCAGCTGGTGAAGTAAAGCAAATATCAGCAAGCTTATTTATAGACATTTCTGGAATAGAACGTATATTTCTAAGCATGGTTATTGCTATATTATAATTAATATCATTTTCCTTACTACTATTTAAAAATAATAATAATCTATATATTAAATCCCCCATTAATTTTACTCCTATAATATATTTTCATTATATAAAAAATTATTTTAAACATATATTGTAATTTATACTTATATAGTTTGTAAAAAGTAATTTTAAAAACTATGTTATTAGCTTTTAGTACCTATTACTTCACCCATTAAAACTTTAGATTCAAAACCAAGATCTGTTTGGTGCAATATATCCTCATGAATTTTTATGGTATCTTTCTTAAATAAAAGAATAGTAGTTGAACCACCAAATTTAAAGTATCCCTTTTCTTCTCCCTTTGAAACTTTTTTATTAGGTGTATATGTTTGGATTATTGTTCCAACACATGTCGCACCAACTTCAACATGAATAATATCACCAAAATTATCGGATTTAAATATACTCCATTCCCTTTTATTTTGACAATAAAGTTTAGGGATTCTCTCTAATGCAATAGGATTAACAGAATAATAATTACCATTTATAAAATTGTTTTGTAATGGTAAGCCATTATCAACAAAATGAAATCTATGATAGTCAGTAGGACAAAGTCTTAATACTAAGCATACTCCACCTTCATATTCCATAGCAACAGAAGCATCACCAATTAATTCCGATAAACTATAATGAATTCCCTTAACTTGAACTAGATTATTTATATTAATATTTTCGTATGCAAATAGTCTTCCATCTCCAGGTGATATAAGGAGGTTATTATCTTTTAAAATAGGCCTTGAATCTTCTTTTAAGGTTCTAACAAAAAAGTCATTAAAGCTATTGAAGTCATCTATAGTATTAGAGCTTATATTCATGTCTATGTCAAAGTCCTTTATAAAAGAAGGTATCTTTTTCTTGCTAAAAGAAGTATCGCAATAAGAACCATAAATCTTAGAAAATAACTTTTTCTTTACTAAAAGCTCAGTAAGTCCTTTTCCAACTGGTGATTCATAGGACCACTTAATATAATTTTCTCCAGCAACTTTTTCAATTTCATAATTTTGTGTTTGTCTATTATATACTCGTATCATATGGTACCTCAAATAAATATTTTTATAGTATTATATTAACATAAAAACGCAATAAAAATTCTAATATTATATAAATTACTTTACTTATTTTTAATTATCAAAGATAATTAAATGTAAATAGTAAGTTTGGAGGGGATGAGTCTTGTTAGGACATTTAATAGAAGTAGTGACACCAATAGTAATACATCTTTTGGAATTAATGGGTATATTAATAATAATTGTTGGATCTATTAAAGCTTTTTATAGGTTTATAGTAAATATGATTACAAAGAAGTTCTACCCTATAAAGATAGAATTTGCACAATCATTAACCTTAGCATTGGAATTTAAGCTTGGAGCAGAGATATTAAAGACTGTCATAGTTAGATCAATGGATGAAATGTATATACTAGCAGCAATAATAGTATTAAGAGCTATATTGGCTTTTGTGATTCATTGGGAAATGAAAGCTGATTTAGAAAGCAAGATACATAATTAATTATAAAAATTCATAGATAATTTTAAATGTTAAATAAAAGTTAAAGTTTTCATTTATTAAACTATTATTATAATAGCATTTTATTCCCATTTTGATAAATTTGTTAATAAAGTACATTTTCCACTATAATTTTACATTGTACGCTAACGATTTTTGTCGTAAAATCATAGGTGAAATATATTCTAGAAAGTAATAATTAAAAGATAGCAATTATCTCAAAAATAGAGTAAAATAACATTGTTAATAATATAACGATTTTATTTTTCACACCATGATTATAGGGGGAGTTTTAATGAAAAACATAACTATTAATGGAAATAAAATTCTAGTTAATGAAGATAAAAGTTTAATAAAAATAGCAAAAGATAATGGAATAGATATTCCTGCATTATGTTTTTTAGAAGATTGCAGTAATGTTGGACAATGTGGAGTTTGTTTAGTTGAAGTTGAGGGGCAAGATGAATTAGTTAAAGCATGTTGTTTTATTCCTGAGGATGGAATGGTTATTAATACAAACACAGAAAGAGTTCAAGAAGAAGTTAAAAATACAGTTTCATCATTATTAGATAAACATGAATTCAAGTGCGGACCTTGTAAAAGAAGAGAGAACTGTGAATTTTTAAAGCTAGTAATCAAAACTAAGGCAAGGGCATCTAAGCCTTTTATTGTTGCGGATAAAACTGAATATGTAGATGATAGAAGTAAATCAATAGTTTTAGATAGAACTAAGTGTGTTAAATGTGGAAGATGCGTGGCAGCATGTAGAGTAAAGACTGGAACAGAATCAATAAAGTTTATAGAAGTTAATGGGGAAAATATTATTGGACCAGAAAATCTAAAGTGCTTTGATGAAACTAATTGTTTATTATGTGGACAATGTGTAGCGGCATGTCCAGTAGATGCTTTATCTGAAAAATCTCACATGGATAGAGTTAAAGAGGCATTAGAAAATGAAGAAAAGCATGTTATAGTTGCAATGGCACCATCTGTTAGAACTGCTATGGGTGAATTATTTAAGATGGGTTATGGAGTAGATGTTACAGGTAAATTATATACAGCATTAAGACATCTTGGATTTGATAAGATTTTTGATATAAATTTTGGTGCAGATATGACTATAATGGAGGAAGCAACAGAGTTAGTTCAAAGAATTAAAGCTGGTGGACCATTCCCTATGTTTACATCATGTTGTCCAGCTTGGGTTAGACAAGTTGAAAATTATTATCCGAAATTTTTAGAAAATTTGTCAAGTGCTAAATCACCACAACAAATATTTGGTACAGCAAGTAAAACATACTATCCACAAGTTGCAGATATAGATCCAAAAAGAGTATTCACAGTAACTATAATGCCTTGTACAGCTAAAAAATATGAAGCAGATAGACCGGAAATGGAAAATGATGGATTAAGAAATATAGATGCAGTAATAACAACAAGAGAATTAGCAAAAATGATTAAAGATGCAAAAATAGATTTTGCTAAATTAGATGATAGTGAAGCAGATCCAGCAATGGGAGAGTATACTGGAGCAGGTGCTATATTCGGAGCTACTGGTGGAGTTATGGAAGCAGCTTTAAGATCAGCTAAGGATTTTGTTGAAGGTAAAGATTTAGAAAATATAGAATATGAACAAGTAAGAGGTTTAGCAGGCATAAAGGAAGCAACAGTTGAAATTGGTGGAGAAAGTTATAACATTGCAGTTATAAATGGAGCTTCTAATGTATTCAGCTTTATGAATAGTGATAATTTTGATAAAAAGAAATATCACTTCATAGAAGTAATGGCATGTCCAGGGGGATGTGTAAATGGTGGTGGACAACCTCACATAAATGCATCAGATAGATTAACGATGGATATTAGAAGTGTGAGAGCATCAGTATTATACAATCAAGATAAAAATGTGCTAAAGAAAAGAAAGTCACACGAGAATGGTGCTTTAAATAAAATGTATGAAACATATATGGGAGAACCAGGTCACGGAAAAGCTCATGAATTACTTCATTTTAAATATACTAAATAGATTAAGATAAGATAAAAAGGCAGGATAGCATTATAGTAATGTTGTTCTGCCTTTTATTTTGTTCACTGGGTTGAGAGTTTTCAATAAATATAAGTATATTTTTACCTTTTAAAAATGATTAAATTTATTATTTTATAAAGAGATTTAAGAATTCTGTGACTTTGTTACAGTTTAAATTAAGAAATAAACATATAATCTGAACTATAGTATTTATATTTTATGGGGAGGACTATTATGCCTAGACAGATAATAAGAAGAAAGGCTTATGTAGATACCAAATATTGTGTTGCATGTGGAGAATGTCAGAAAAATTGTCCATTAAAAGCAATTACTATATACAAGGGGATTTATGCAGAAGTTGATTTTAATAAGTGTGTTGGTTGTTCTAAGTGTGCCAAAGTGTGCCCTGCATCTATTATCGAGATAAAGGAAGGTGAAGTTTAATTATGAAGAATATAAGTAAAAAGAAATGGTATGATTACTTATGGATTGTAACTATTTTATATCTGGTCTTAGGATTATTTAATATACTATTTGCTTGGCTTGGATTAATATGTTTTTTAGTTCCATTAATAATAAGCTTCACTAAATATAACAAGGTATATTGCAATATATATTGTGGAAGAGGACAATTGTTGAATTTAATGGGAACTAAATTTTCAAGAAATAAGCCAATTCCTAAATTTCTAAAGACAAAATGGTTTAGATATGGATTTTTAATATTCTTTTTATCTATGTTTATTAATATGTTATTTAATACGTATTTAGTTTTTAACGGAACTAATAATTTAAGAGAAGTAATTACTCTTATTTGGACTTTTAAAGTACCATGGAAATTTAATAATTTATCAAATGTAACTCCATGGATTGCTCAATTTTCATTTGGATTTTATAGTATGATGCTTACATCTACTATAATTGGAATTATTACAATGTTTTTATATAAGCCTAGATCATGGTGTGTATATTGCCCAATGGGAACAGCAACTCAGGGGATATGTATCATAAAAAATAAGTTGAATGAATATTGATAAAATAAAGGATGTCATGTTTTGATATGGCATCCTTATAAAACTATAATTAAATATTTATAAGTGTAAAAATTTCAAGTTATATGCTAATGATTTTTAATCTTTATATATGGAAAAAATAAACCAACTAGAGATAATAATAATCCAATAATAATAATAGAAATGTTTTTAATTATTGTAAAAGATTCATCTATTAATTCTATGACTGAAGAATAAAAAATATTGAATATAGAGTTAGAAAAAAGTATAAAAATTAATCCAACTATAATAAGAAATATTCTTAGCTTCATATATACCTCCATAATATTATAAATATGTATTATTATAACATAAAAAAACATTTTTACTAGTAAGTTTAGAAAACTTTGATATTGACAAGTGAACCATATTTTAATAAAATAACTTTAATTAAATAGTTGAGAGTATTTATGTCGCCGGACATAATATTTGTATAAGAAGCATTAGGGATTCATACCATTAGGCCTTTGGGTATGAACCACCTAATGCTTTTATTTTATGAGGAGGTAACTATATGAGAGATTATAAATTGAATAATAGTATTGTTAAAAAATTTGTAAGGTATGTATCACTTAATATAATTAGTATGATAGGACTTTCTTTTTATATACTTGCGGATACATTTTTTATTGCAAATGGAGTAGGTAGTATTGGATTAACTGCTTTAAACTTAGTATTACCTTTATGGAGTTTAGTTAGTGGTATAGGGTTAATGATAGGTATGGGTGCAGGAATAAGGTACTCTATACAAATGGGTAAGGGAAATAAACAAGGAGCAAATAGGATATTTACGCATGCAATATTTATGGGCATTATAGTGGGTATAATTATAACTGTAATTGGAATTTTATTTTCTTATGATATTGTAAAAGTTTTAGGAGCAGATAAAACTGTAATTCCATTAGCAGGAAGTTATCTAAAAACACTTTTATCTTTTTCATGTGTATTTATATTAAATAATATAGTAACTATTTTTGTAAGAAATGATAATGAACCTAATTTAGCTATGGTAGCAATGATTTTAGGAAGCTTAAGTAATATAGTTTTGGATTATATATTTATATTTCCATTTAAGCTTGGAATGTTTGGAGCTGCTATTGCAACAGGAGCTACACCAATATTAAGCTTAGCTGTATTATCAATTCATTTTATAAGAAAGAAAAATAACTTTAAACTTATTAAATTTAAATTTAATAGAGGGGATATAAAAAGCATAATTTCACTAGGAATACCTTCTTTTATTACTGAATTCTCTTCTGGGATAATAATATTAATATTTAATTTTACCATTCTTAGAATATCTTACAATATAGGAGTTGCTGCTTATGGAATAATTGCAAATTTAGCTTTAATAGTAGTAGCAATTTTTACAGGAATAGCTCAAGGTATTCAGCCTATAATTAGTAAAAGTTATGGAGAAGGGAAACTTAAAGATATCAAATTTATATATAAATATGGATTAATACTATCATTAGTACTAGGTATGTTATGTTACTTATTAAGCTTTAATTTTTCCGAGGAAATAGTCAACCTATTTAATAACGAGGGAAATGCAGAATTATTATCTATGGCTGTAAAAGGAATTAATATTTATTTTAGTGCATTTATTATTATGGGAATAAACATTGTAACTACATCCTTTTTTGCATCTATCAATAATACAAGAAAATCATTTACTATTTCAATGATGAGGGGTTTGGTTATAGTAATACCATTGATATTATTATTGCCTAATTTCTTAGGAATGACAGGGGTATGGCTTACTATTCCTTTGGCTGAAGTTATTACCTTAGGAATAAGCATTATGCTTATAATAAGTAGAAAAGAAGAGGTAGGATCAGAAGTTAATAGGCTTTAAAATTTAATTTATAGATAGTTTATAGATTTATAAATAAAAAAGTCAGCAATGCTGACTTTTTTATTATATTAACTATTTAGCTTTTCCAGAAAACTCTAAGTATTCATCATATGTCATTGCTCTATCTACTATTGAACCATTTTCTTTTATATCAATTATTCTATTTGCAATAGTTTGTATAAATTGATGGTCGTGAGAAGCAAATAAAAGTACACTCTTATAATCTCTTAAGCCATTATTAACAGCAGTTATAGATTCAAGGTCTAAGTGGTTTGTAGGTTGATCTAGCATTAGTACGTTAGCAGATGATAACATCATTCTAGATAACATACATCTAACCTTTTCTCCTCCTGATAAAACACTAGCTTTCTTTAATGCTTCTTCACCAGAGAATAACATTCTTCCAAGGAATCCTCTTAAGTAAGATTCTGATTGCTCTTCTACAGTGTTACCAGAGTATTGTCTTAACCAGTCTACAAGGCTTAAGTCACAGCCATCAAAGAATTCATTATTATCTTTAGGGAAGTAAGATTTTGTTATAGTTATTCCCCATTTGAATTCTCCACTGTCTGCTTCCATTTCTCCATTTAGTATTTTAAATAAAGTTGTGACAGCAATATCATTATCACCAATTAAAGCAATTTTATCTTCTTTATTAACTCTAAAGCTAACATTATCTAAGACCTTAACTCCATCAATAGTCTTAGTTAATCCTTCAACTGTTAAAATTTCATTACCAACTTCTCTTTCAGGTTTAAATCCAACGAAAGGATATCTTCTGCTTGAAGGCTGTATATCATCTAATGTTATCTTATCTAATAACTTCTTACGAGAAGTAGCTTGTTTAGATTTAGAAGCATTAGCACTAAATCTAGCAATAAAGTCTTGTAATTCTTTAATTTTTTCTTCTTTTTTCTTATTTTGATCCTTAGACATTTGTAATGCTAATTGGCTTGATTCATACCAGAAGTCATAGTTACCAACATATAACTTGATTTTACCAAAGTCAACATCAGCCATTACAGTACATACCGTATTTAAGAAATGTCTATCATGGGATACAACTATTACAGTTCCTTCAAATCTTAAAAGGAAATCTTCAAGCCAGTTTATTGATTGTATGTCTAAATGGTTAGTAGGCTCATCCAGAATTAGTATTCCAGGATTTCCAAATAATGCTTGAGCTAGAAGAACTTTAACCTTCTCTCCTCCTACAAGCTCTGACATCCTTTTATAGTGCATGTCAGTTCCTATTCCTAAACCTTGAAGTAAAGAAGAAGCATCTGATTCAGCTTCCCAACCGTTCATATCAGCAAATTCACCTTCAAGTTCAGAAGCTCTTATACCATCTTCATCAGAAAAATCAGCTTTGGCATATAAAGCATCCTTTTCTTCCATTATTTCATATAATCTTTTGTTACCCATTATTACTGTTTGTAAAACTTCAAACTCATCATATTCATAATGATCTTGTTTTAAAACAGACATTCTTGTATTAGCAGGAATAGAAACATCTCCTGTATTTGGTTCAATTTCTCCAGATAATATTTTTAAAAATGTACTTTTACCAGCACCGTTAGCACCTATAACACCATAACAGTTACCAGGATTAAATTTTATATTTACATCTTCGAATAGCTTACGGCCACCAAATCTTAAACTTACGTTCGATACAGTTATCACTGAAAACATACCTCATTTCTAATCTTATTCATTTCGTTATTATACCATAAACTCAACATAATTTCATTGAAAGATAAAATAATATTTAGAAAATTTAAGGAAAACATAGAAAATTCTTTAAACTTTATATTTTATAAGGATTGACACATATGTATAGAGATGATAGTATTTATTAAAATATACTTTTAGGAGAATAAAAATGAGCAAAATAATTAACTTTAAAAAAATAAAAGTTAATATAAATTATTATTATAGCTATTATAGATAGGACTTGTATTTATAAATTAATTATAGATGCAAGCCATAAGCAAGATTTAAGGTTTGTATCTGTGATGGTTATAAGTTATTAATTATGCTCAAATTTATAGAGATAATTTAACCACATAGATAAATACTGTGTGGTATTTGTTTAAATTCCTGTTTATTTACCACATAGTAGAAACTATGTGGTTTTTTTATATATAAACAAGGAGGAATGTAGGTTATGAAGAAAAGAGAGCATTTTACAAGTAGAGCAGGATTTATAATATCTTGCATAGGGGCAGCAGTAGGTTTAGGTAACATTTGGATGTTCCCATATAGGTTAGGACAAAATGGAGGGGCGGTATTTTTAATACCATATTTTATATTTGTTTTATTACTTGGATCTACTGGGCTTATTACAGAGTTTACTTTTGGAAGATCAGCACAAGGAGGATCATTAACAGGAATAAAAGAAGCATTTAAGAAAAAGGGAAAAAAGGGTGGAGTATTAATAGGATCAATACCAGCAGTAGGATTAGCAGGAGTTTTTATGTTTTATAACGTAGTTGTAGGCTGGATTATTAAATATTTCACTTTAAGTACAACAGGAGAAATAAATAAAATACAAATAGATAATTTCTTTAATAACTTTTCAGGAAGTAAAGAAACTATATTATGGAATGCAATTGCTATAATTATTGCTCTTATTATAGTAGTTATAGGAATCACAAAAGGTATAGAGAAGGCAAATAAAATAATAATGCCTTTACTATTTATAATTTTTATTTTATTGGCATTTAGATCATTAACATTACCAGGAGCTATAGAAGGAGTTAGATACTTATTGACACCTAAGTGGGAATACCTATTTAAGATTAATACATGGGTAATGGCTCTTGGACAAGCATTTTTTACAGTATCACTAAATGGATGCGGTATGGTGGTATATGGCAGTTATATAGAAAAGGATATGGATATACCAAGATCAGCAGTTAGTACAGCAATATTAGATACTATATCTGCATTATTAGCTTCATTTGTTATAATGCCAGCAGTATTTGCATTTGGATTAGATCCTATGTCAGGACCACCATTATTATTTATAACATTACCAACTATATTTAAGTCAATGCCAGCAGGTCAAATATTATCAATGTTATTTTTCTTAAGTGTAATATTTGCTGCTGTAAGTTCATCAATCAATATGTTGGAAGGACCAGTAGAAGCTTTAATGTCCCAAACAAGATTAAGTAGGAAAAAGGCTACAATTTTAATATCAATTATATTATTTATATTATCAATACCTCTAAATTTAAATATGGATTTATTTAATAATTTTGCAGATTTTATAACTATAGTAATATCCCCACTTGGAGCATTAATAGTACTTATAGTTTTCTATTTTATGAGAGATAAAGAAGATATCTTAGAAGAAATAAACATGGGAGCAAGTAAGAAGGTTGGAGAAAAATTTTTATTATTTTCTAAGTATGGATTCACCACAATAACGGTATTAGTAATAGTACTTGGAATAATATATGGTGGTATATAAATTTTATTAATATTAGTGAATAGAGAGATGATGTGTATAGCATCATCTTTTTTTATTAAAATTATTGACAATAAAAACCAAATGCTATATAGTTAATTACATAAGTAATGAACCATACAACTAAAATGACATATAATATACTATAAAGTTAAAAGGAGGTAGCTATGAACTTAAATTTTTATAGTGAAATACCTATATATATTCAAATAGCACAATCAATAGAAGACGGAATTTTAAATGGAATTTTTAATGAAGATGAAGCAATACCATCAACAACAGAAATATCTGTAAAATTTAAAATTAATCCTGCAACAGTAGCGAAAGGCTTTAATTTATTAGTGGATGAAGGAATTATTTATAAAAGAAGAGGTGTTGGAATGTTTGTTTCAAGTGGAAGTAAGGAAAAGTTAGTACAAAAGAGAAAAGATAAGTTTTATTCTAATTATATAATTTCACTAATTGAAGAAGCAAAAAAGCTGAATATATCTACTGAAGATATTATAGAAATGATTAAGAGGGGGAAATAAATAATGGCATTGATAAATATATCAAATTTAACTAAAGAATATGGAAACCATAGAGTTCTAGATAATGTTTCATTAACAATAGAAGAAAATAAGATATATGGATTGTTGGGTAGAAATGGGGCAGGGAAAACAACACTTTTAAATCTTATAACCAATAGAATCTTCTCAAGTGGAGGTAAGGTTACAATAGATAATGAAGATGTAGTAGAAAATAGTAATGCCTTAGGGAAAATATATTTTATGACAGAGCAAGATTTATATCCTGAAGGAATGAAAATTAAGGATTTATTTAAATGGACAAAAGAGTTTTATAGTAATTTCAATATGGATTATGCTTTAAGCTTAAGCAATAAATTTGGACTTAATGTTAATAAGAAGTTTAAAGAATTATCTACTGGATATTCATCAATTTGTAAGATTATTATAACTTTATCATCAGGAGCAGAAGTATTGCTTTTTGATGAACCTGTTTTAGGATTAGATGCTAATCATAGGGATATGTTTTATAAGGAATTAGTAGCAAATTATATTGATAAACCTAAAACTATAGTTTTATCAACTCATATTATAGAAGAAGTTTCAGAGATATTAGAAAAAGTAATAATAATTAAAAATGGAGAGGTATTAGGTAATAATGAAGTTGAAAACTTGTTAGGGGAAGCTTACTTAGTATCTGGATCTTCAGAAAGGGTTGAAGAATATATAAAGGGTAAGAAATGTATTAATATAGATTCTATGGCAGGCTTTAAGGCTGCAACAATTATTGGGAAAATAAATGATGAAAATAAAATGCAAATAACGGATTTACAATTAGAAACATCAAAGGTAGAACTACAAAAATTATTTATCCACTTGACTGGAGAGGAGGAAGTTAAATAATGACAATAAAATCTATAATTAAATATAATATTAGTAGTTTAAAAAATTCAATAGCAATTTATTACACAATTTTTATTACTGTATGTCTAGCTTCAGTATTTCTTTCAAGAAATGCTAATATATCTTCTTCAGGAATAGAAATATCATCAGGAATATTTTTATTTGTAGCGGGACTAAATTTATTTAAAGAAAACTTCTATTTTATGAAGAGTAATAATGTATCAAGAAAAGATTTTCTATATGGAACAGCATTATCCATGATTCCAGTTGTTCTATTTATGTCTTTTATAGATATAATAATTAACCGTATCTATAATATATTTATGAAATGTCCAACTATTTACGATATGGCTTATAGCAATATAGGAAATGGGAATTGGTATCATTCTTTTGACTGGGTGCAAAGTAATAGTATTATAACTTTATTTAATACATTTGTGTTACAAGCTACAATATGTTTAGCTGCAATTTCTTTAGGTTTCTTAATAACTATAATTTATTATAAATGTAATAAGTTTATGAAGGTAGTAGTATCAATAGTACCAGTAGCAATAATTATACTATTAAATGTACTAATTACAGTTAATCCTAATATTAATAGTAGGATGGGGAAGGTTATAGCAACTATATTTGGATTGAATATTAGAAATTCATATGTAGCTGTATTAACGTTTATAATATTATTTATTGTATTTATATCAGTATCAAGGCTATTAACTAGAAAAACAATAATTAAGCAATAATAAGAAGAATGATAGTTATAATTTATAGCTATCATTCTTTATTTATATTTTATTTAAACAATATATTTATATTAATAAGTTTTTATAAGATATATGAAAATACAGAAATGAAATGACTTAAGCTTCCTAAGATAATAAATATGTGAAATATCTCGTGAAAACCAAACTTGCCAAATTTAAGCATTTTAGGCTTTAAAGCATATATAACCCCTCCAACAGTATAAAGAATACCACCAAGAACTAATAAGTATAAGCTAGCAGGATTAAGTACTTGAGATAATGGTTTAATCATAAATACTGCAGCCCATCCAAGTCCAATATAAAGAGAGGTTTGTAACCATCTTGGACAGTTAAACCAAAGCATTCTAAATAATATACCAGCAACTGCAATAGAAGCTATAGTTGTAAAGAAAACAGTTCCTTTAGAACCTCCAAGAGCAATTAAACAAAATGGCGCATAAGATCCAGCTATTAAAATGAAAATCATAGAATGATCCAGTTTTCTAAGTCTAAATATTATTTTTTCACTGGTTATTACACCATGATAAGTTGCGGAAACACTATATAATGAAATCAAACTTATACCAAATATAACGATGGAAACTATTGATACAGTGGAAGCATTATTAAGTAATCCTTTTGTTAACATTGCTATTAATGCAAAAAGTGATAAAATTGCTCCGATCCAATGAGTTAAGCTATTTATAGGTTCTCTTAAATATTTTTCCAAAATAAACACTCCTTCGTAGGTAGTTTTAAAAACTACGTGTTGTTAGTATTATATTAATAATATATAGTTAAAAAGTCAAAGTCCGTAAAAGTTCAAATTTTCAAAAAAATTAATATATTATATTAATTTTCTTGAAATATCTTAACAATACTAGTATATTTAATATAGATATATTAATAAGTAGTTTATGAAACTACGTGGAGGTACATATGAATATTACTGAATTAATAGAAAAATTTGATGAACTAAATTTAAATAATCAATTAACATTAGAAGAAATTCCTGAAATAGATTTATATATGGATCAAGTGATCCAACTTTTTGATGGTAAATTTAATGAGTCTAAAAGAAATGAAGAAGATAAAGCATTGACCAAAACAATGATTAATAATTATGCAAAGGGCAAACTTTTAATGTCTATTAAAAATAAAAAGTATAGTAAAGAACATTTAATATTAATGAGTCTTATTTATAATTTAAAAGGTGCATTATCAATAGGGGATATAAAAAGTTCATTAGATAAAATAGTTAAAGATTTAGAATCTAAAGAAAGTTATCCAATAAGAAATTTATACAATTTATATTTAAGTCAATATGAAGAAGATTTAAAAGATGTAAAAAAATCTATTGAAAATAAATTTGATAGTATAAATGAGATGATTTTAAAAGAAGAAGAATTAAATTCAGATGAATTCGAGAAAAATTTTTTGTTGCTTTGTTCACTGATTAACATGAGTAATACTTATAGAAAAATGGGTGAAAAATTAATAGATGATTATTTTAGTAAACTATAAGAGATATTAATATGAAAATACATAAAGACCTACTATTTATGAAAACAAATTTATAAGTAGTAGGTCTTTTCACTAAAAAATAACGCTAAATATTTGGAAAAAATTATATTATATGTCCAAAATAAGGTGAGTTATTTCGTATATAAGGTAAAGGAAATAATAAAGGAGATTTAATATGAATGATAGAGAAATATTTAAAGAGCTTAATGGCATTAATTATAATGAGCAAGAAATTAAAGAATATATAAATTTTTCTAATATTGAGGATAAGAAATTAAGCAGCATAACAAATGATGTAAAAACAAATTTAGCAAAAGAAAAACTTATGGAAGCTTGTATTTATGTTGAAGAAAGATTATTAGAAAAGGATGAAGTAATAGAAAAGATAATAAAGGGTACAGATCCAGATATGCTTATGGTAGCTACTGGAGCAAATTTAATGGTTAATGCACCTTTTATGACTGGGGATGGATATTCTTTTAATGTATTAATGTTTTGTACTAATAAAAGAATTATATTAGTTAATTCAAATTATTATAATAGAATGCAAGGAATAAAAATATATAATAAAGAAGAGATAAAAGATATGCTGGTTGGAAAAGATGTAAAGAAAAAGTATAGATTTAAAATTCAATTAGATTATAAGAGAAATAAGAAAGGTGCAATAGCAAGCTTATTATTTATGCTATTTATGACACACGTACTTTCAAATGTATTATCAAAGTTTGCATATATGCTATTAGGGGAATCTGAATTAATAGGGGCTGTGACTTATTTTATTTTAATAATACCTATCGCTTATTTCTTTCTTACCAGGAAAAAACTTGAGTCAGAAGTTCTTATAGAATTTAGTAATGGTAAGTTTAAGGATTTATTAATAAGAAATGTAGACTGTGATGAAATACAAGAATATTTATCTGATAAATATAAATAATTTTCTATAGGGGGATAGTGTTTTGGAAGATAATGAAATACTTTTGGACTTAATGAATGGCGAGCAATTTGCATTAGATAATTTATCAAGAACTTATGGGAAATTAATTTATGGAGTAATAAATAAGGTTCTTTGTGATTATTCAGAGATAAATGATGTGGATGAATGCTTTAATGATGTTTTAATAGCTCTTTGGAGAAATATAGATTGCTATGATAGAACAAAGGGAAGTTTAAGAAATTTTTTAATTTCAGTTGCTAAATATAAGGCTATTGATTATAAACGAAAAATAAATAAAAGAAAAATAAATTTAGAACTTAAGGAAGAAATTATAGATATTGGAATAAATGAAAATATGGAATTAGATAATGAAGAATTTTATATTTTATTAGAAAGTTTAAAGGAGGAAGATAAGAAAATATTTATAAAAAGGTATTTACTTGATGAGTCAATAGAAAAAATATCTGGAGATTTAAAGTTAAGTAAAGATTTAATTTATAAAAGACTAAGCAGAGGAAGAGATAAGATTAAAAACGAGTTAATAAATAGTTAATATTTATATATTTTATTCAAAAATTAAAACAGTTAAAGGAATTTTATAATAACTACCTATACGAAATTAAAATAATTTATTAAATTAATGATTATATAATGCTATTATTGATAACATTAGCATAAAATTAATAGAGTAATTAATGCAATTATTAATTTAAAGGAGTATGAGTTCTTGTATAGAGTTAATTATATTCAGCCAAATAATCCCACATATGAAGAAAGAAAGAATATGGTCAGAATAGCACTTGCGGAAGTAGGAAGGTTAGAAGACTTTGATAATTTACTGGAATTACTTGCGCCGCCAAAGGAGATTACAAATATTGCTTCACCTGGTATTGCTAAAGGAAAAGGGATTAAAGTAGGAATTATAGGAGCTGGAGTGGCAGGGTTATCTGCTGCATTTGAACTTAGAAAACTTGGTTTTGATATAACTATATTTGAACAACAAAAGCAAAGAATAGGAGGAAGGATATATACTCACTATTTCGATAAAGAAAGAGATCTTTATGGTGAATTAGGGGCAATGAGAATACCAGCAATACATGAAGCAGCATGGAATTATATAGATCTTTTCAAGTTGCCAACAAGTAAGTTTGTTGAAAATAATCCCAATACGTATATATATATAAGGAATACTCGCGTAAGAAATGACCCACAAGGGATAGGGGTTTCAAGAGAAATATATCCACAATTCAATTTGACAGCAGCTGAGAAAGAGTTGTCATGGAGACAGCTTATAGGATTAGGGCTAGAAAAGGAATTATATAAAATAGACCCAGAAACAAGAAGGGAATTAGTAGAGATAAAAAAAGAATACTCACCTCAAATAAATGCATTAGGGGATTTGAGTATAAGAAGAGTAATGGAGTTAAATGGATTAAGCCAAGGTGCCATGGAATTAATAGCTTCAATAAGCAGCTTTTTAGGATATTTTTATTATAATAGTTACATGGAAAACTTACAGGAGCAGTATACTGTGGATTATGCTTTCAGGTATTATATAAATGGAGGATTTGCAAATTTACCAAATGCTTTTTATAACTCATTAATATCGGGAAATCCAAAAGAATATATAAATATACCCCAAAGTGATTTAGGGACTGTGACTTTTAAAATGGGTAGAAGTGTAAATGAAATGCACCTAGATAGTGATAAAAATAAGGTCCGTATTTATTATAGCTATGAAGATAGACCAGAGCCAGTATATTCTGAAGAATTTGACTATGTAATTTGTGCAATTCCCTTTTCTTCACTTAGAAATATTGATTTATATCCAATGTTTTCTACAGATAAAATGCAAGCCATAAGGGCCTTAAATTATACTCAATCACAAAAAACATTATTTTTATGTAATGACCGTTTTTGGGAAAAGGATCCGGCTAAAATAGTGGGAGGAAGCTCTATAACGGACTTAGTTATATCAACAATATGGTACCCAAATAACCCTACTATAAATAATACTAATAGAAGAAGAAAGGAATCTAAGAAGCATAAGAGACAAATAACGTGGGACAATCCTGGGGTACTTTTAGCATCGTATAATTTAAATCAAGATGCAATAAGATTGGGAAATAATCAGCCCTATATTGATAGAGTAAAAAGACAAGTAGAAAATGTTCATGGTCTACCATTAGATTACCTTAACTCAATAGTTGAAGATTATAAACTAATACAATGGGACCAAGAAGATGGCTTTTTTGGCGCATTTTGTTATTATTTACCACAACAACAAAGATTATTTGCTTATTCTTCAGCAAAATCAGAATATAATGAAAGAGTTTATTTTGCAGGTGAACATGTATCAACGGCACACGGATGGCTTCAAGGTTCTTTTAATAGTGCTATGAAGGCAGCCAATGATATAGCTGCTCATTATAAAAATAATTTTATTAATTAAAGCAAAATAATATTATAAAAAGTATATTAATAGATTACCTTGATGTTGATCTATTAATATACTTTTTTTTAGGGATTATTATTAACTATTTAATCTAAAATGCTTTTTAAATCCATTAAGCAATTAATTTCATAAGTAGGTGTAATCTTTGATTTATTAGTACTTTTATTAGGGTTATACCAACAAGTATCTATACCGAAGTTTATACCACCTTGTATATCTGAGGTTAAGCTATCTCCAACCATTAAAACTTTACTTTTATCAGTATAATTAATAGAACTTAAGGTAATTTCAAATATTTTTGGATCTGGTTTAGCTACTTGTAATTCTTCTGATATAGCTATAGTTTCAAAATAATTAGAAATAATAGATTTTCCAACTCTTTTATTTTGAACTTCTTTTAATCCATTAGTAATTATAGCAAGTCTATGGTTTTTGCTTATATCTTCAATTAACTGAACACTTTCATTATATAAAAAAGAAGCATCAGATAAATGATTCATGTAAGCTCTAGCAAAATCTACTTCATTAAAATATATCCCAAGTTTATTTGATAATCTTTTAAATCTCTCGACTTTTAACATTTCTTGGGAAATACTGCCTTCTTCAAATTCTTTCCATAATTTAGCGTTTATATCTGAATAAATTTTTAAATGATAATCTTCATTATAGCTTAAATTAAACTCACACATAGAGTTCTCAAAAGCATATTTTTCAGATTTTCTAAAATCAAATAAGGTTTCATCTGCATCAAATAATATAAGTTCGTATTTCATATTAACCCCCATATAATTAATATTTACTAAGCGTATTGCTTATATAATAAACTGTCATAACCTTATAATTAAATTACAGTATTTATATTAATTTGGATATGACATATGTCATTATATGAGAGAAGTCATTAAATATTTTTAGAAAAATATTCTATAAAGAAGCATAGTGCTCAGCTGCGATACAAATAAAGTAACTTAATCCAGTTTGTATATTTTCTAGCATTTCGCGATGAAATTCATCAGATAAAAAGAATCGTGATTGTGCTACAAAGCCGTCTTTATCAATTTCTATATCATTTTTTAAGAAATTAATATGATTTTTAATGGCTTCCATTATCTTACCATCATTAGGACTTAAATTATTTTTTAGTGAATTAGCCATGAAATCCATAAACTTAGTAGCTTCAGCTGCCTTTTTATTCATTTCATTAGTATTTATTTCATCTGTATTTAATTCTATATTATATTTATTTTCTAAATGTTTATTTTGATCTTTAAAGATAACTGTCCAATCTTCCTTATTTAAACCTGTAAACATATTTTCCTTATTCATACTCTTACCATTCCTTTCATACTCTATTGTTTTATTTATTGTTTGTAAAATATTAGTCAACTTTTTTTGACGTGCTTCAAGTAGCTTTTGTTGTTCATATAGGATCATTAACCTATTTGGTTCACTTTCTAAAGAAACTTTTATCTTTTCTAATGAAAAGTCTAACTCTTTATAAAACAATATTTGTTGTAGTTTTTCAAGTTCTTTATCACCATAATATCTATAACCATTTTGAGTTATCTCTTGTGGTAGTAATAATCCTATTTTTTGATAGTGATAAAGAGTTTTTATTGTTGTTCCGGATAACCTTGCAACCTCTTTAACTGTATATAGCATTTTTCTCACCTCGTTTTCAGTATAAAGTCAGACCTAAGGTTGGAGTCAATAGAATTTATTATAATAAATTAGAAAAAACTTATTCAATATAAAAATGGTAATTTTAAGGAATTAGGGTTATAATGTATGATAAAAATAAATTTAATATAAATATTAAATCTATGAAGGATAATAAGCAAAATATATTTTATCAAATTAATAAAGGTGTGGTGAGTAATTTATTATGAAAAGCAGTAAGATTCAAAAGCCTAAGTTTCTAGATGAGCTTGAAGAAGTAATAGATATTACAGAAGAAATAATTGAAGCAGATAAAATTCAAAATAAGGTAGTAGAAAATATAACAATAGAAAATATGATGAGTAAGGGAATTACAATAGACTCTTGTATATTTAAGAATGTTATATTTGAAAACGCTTCACTTAGAAATATAGATTTATTAGATGCAATATTTGAAAATTGTGATTTATCTAATATTGACTTAGGTGATGGGAGCATACATAGAGTAGAATTTATTAATTGTAAGCTACTTGGAGCAAAATTAGATGAGTGTAATATAAAGGATGTAAAATTTCACGAGAATATTGGAAAATATATAAACTTATCTTATTCAAAGTTAAAAAATGTAAGTGTAGAAGAATGTAATTTTAAAGAAGGTATATTTCAACAGGTAAAGTTAGAAAAGGTTAGTTTTAATAATACTGATTTAACCAATGCATATTTTAGCAAAACATCATTAAATAAAGTAGATTTAACTACTTGTGAGATTACAGGTATAGATGTTGAAATAAATGATATATCAGGAGCAATAGTAAATAGTATTCAAGGCTTGGATTTAACTAGGTTAATGAATTTGACTATTAAGTAATAACCCAAAACAAATATTTAATACAAAGAAGAGGACAATAGAAAATTTTAAACTATAAAATTTTCTATTGTCTTTTTTAGATATGATTATTAAGTTTTTATAATTTAGTTAATGTTACTATAGAAAGGTTTTAGTATTAAATTAGTTAATTTTTTCCCAAGCACCCCATTGGTTTGTGCCAGGAGTTTCACCTTGTGTCCACCATTTAGCTCTATATTTAATACCGTTATACATAACAACGTCGCCAGCTACATAAGTCTTGGTTGGGCTATAGGTTGGGACTTCAGGATTTGTATTATCAACTACTGT
Organism: Clostridium sartagoforme; assembly: GCF_039521405.1. Lineage (NCBI taxonomy): Bacteria > Bacillati > Bacillota > Clostridia > Eubacteriales > Clostridiaceae > Clostridium > Clostridium sartagoforme. The sequence goes on along the minus strand of NZ_BAAACH010000003.1, from coordinate 163,852 downwards.
GATTGTTACTTTAGCAGTAGTTACTAACCCCTTACTATCAGTAACTGAATAAGTTAAATTGTAACTTCCAGCTTTAGTTGTATCAACTGTGCCAGAAACAATTATTTTATTAGTTAAATCACCATCTTCCTTGTCAGAGGCAGTAATGCCTGCCAAAGGATTAAATGAATCACCTAAATTTATTGAAGCATTTGAAATACCTTTTAATGTTGGAGCGAAGTTTCCATTTACAGGCACGTTAGATGGGTTCATTCCATTAAAGGTTAAGTTTTTAACTCCTCCAAAGCATAGTTTAATTGATCCTGCTAATGAAGCAGTTTCTCCAACTTCAAGATTTTGCCATCCTGATGATGTTATTGTAACTCTATTAAAGTCTCCAATATCTTCAATTGTTGCAGTTCCGCCTTGAGGTTGAGCAAATATTGCTGATTTAGGTAAATCAAAACTTACCTTCCAGCCCTTATCTATTGCCTTGTCTGTTTTATTTGTAACTTTGATATCATAAGTGTAATTTGGATGATCATATTTTCCTCCAAATATAACCTCTACATCAGTTTGAGATAATCCAGGAATGGAATCATCGGTTACTTTACAATTACCTATTGAGTCTAAGCCAGATTTTAATCTACTTGTTAAAGTATCTCCAAAAGTATATTTTCCTTCATTTATATTAGTAGAGCCTGGTTTATAATTAGGATTTGAACCAAAGTCTCCATTCATTACCCATATTAGTGCTCCACCTAAGTTTTTATTTTTAATATATTCTACTCTTTTATCTATTGACTTTTCATTTTCAAAAGATAGGAATACTTTCTTTTCATTCTGCCAAACGTATGGAACTCCACCAACTTCATCAAAATAAACTTTTAGGTTTGGATCACTTTCCATTAAGTTTAATACATGCCACAATGGGTTTGCGCCTGCAGGGTCTAAGACACCATTATTATCTACGTCATCTCCCCAAACATTGTATATTCCAGTAGCAGGTGTTCTACTAGAACCGTGTAATCCATTAGTTCCACCTTGTACATTTTCCCATCCTCTTGTATAGTAAGGGATTCCCATAATTATTTTTTCAGGAGGTAATACTCCTCTATAGTATTTATAAGCCCAATCCATATTTAATGTAGGCATGGCCATTTGTATAGTTTCTCTATCAGCTGGATCAGGATATATATTAGCTAAGTTTTCGACAAACTCATTCCAACCACCGTGGAAGTCATAAGACATTACACTAAGAAAATCTAAATATTGAGCATAGGAATTATCAGTCATTCCGCCAAGAACCCATGAAGATGCAGTTACTGCAGCTGTTTCAAGATATTTCTTACCATCTTGCTTTCCAGCAGAATCAAGCTTTTCTCTTAATGTCTTCATTAATAGATTATATCTTTCGTTTAGCTTGCCTCTTCTAGGTTCAGCTAAATCTTGATCAGCTGGATTACCTGAAGTTGATGTTGCAGATGGATATTCGAAGTCTATATCTATACCATCAAAGTTGTACTTTCTTATAAATTCAACGCATGAATCAGCAAAAGTATTTATATCTTGATCAGTATCCAGCATTGTATAAAAACCTCTACTACCAGCCCATCCTCCAACAGACATTAATAGCTTTACGTCTGGATATTGTTTTTTCATTGTTTGAAGAACATTAAAGTGTCCTTTATATGGGAGAGTTGGATCAAGAGTAACAGCCTTACCATTGTGAGTTAATGGATGGTCTGCAAATGTTTCTTCAATAGCTGCATGCTTATCTCCAAGTGTTATTTTATTAGTGGTCGGATCAATCATTCCAAAGGAATACTGAATGTGAGTTAAGGATTGCCATTGTAAATCAGCAGCATCAAAGTATCCTTGGGATTCACTTTTATATGCCCATTCAGGAAAATATCCAATTACTTTTCTACTTAAATCTGTATCATTAAGATCAGAAGCTGTTGGTGTTATATTTTCGTTATTATTTACCACAGCAGCTTGAGGTTGTATTGATATATTAAAAAGTGTAAATAGTGAAAGTGTTATTCCAGTTACTATTCGCTTAATTTTGATCTTTTTCATATTTTACCTCCATAATACTAATTTAAAAAGTTGATAGAAGTGGCTAACAAATAAGGTTAGCCATCTTCAAATTATAAATATCTAGGTATACTAACTAATCTTTTCCCAAGCACCCCATTGACTTGCACCAGGAGTTTCACCTTGTGTCCACCATTTAGCTCTATATTTAACACCGTTATACATAACAACATCGCCAGCTACATAAGCTTTGGTTGGGCTATAGGTTGGTATTTCAGGAATTGTATTATCAACTACTGTGATTGTTGCTTTAGCAGTAGCACTTAAACCTTTACTATCAGTAACTGAATAAGTTAAATTGTAAGTTCCAGCTTTAGTTGTATCAACAGTACCAGAAACAATTATTTTATTTGTTAAATCACCATCTTCTTTATCAGAGGCAGTTATACCAGCTAAAGGATTAAAAGAATCGCCAATGTATATTTGTTTATTAGTAGCCCCATTAATTACTGGAGAAGTATTATCTTCTGGAGATGTTGCGTTACCATAAATAAATTGTCTTCCCATTTCAGGAGATGTTGAATACATTCTTTGTGATAATTCAACACTTACTAAACCATTTAGGTTATCTATAGATTCAGCAATGTTTAAATCAAAAGATACTGTTTGACCAGGTTTCATAAGCTTTCCATCATATGATCCAGAAAAGTCTATTACGTAATATCCGTTTTCTTGCTTAACTGCAGGACTTGGATATTGAGCACCTGTTATAGTAATACCATTTGTCTTAATATAAAGCTTTACATTTTTTAAAGTTTTAGCTGCAGTTTCAACAGAACTAAGAACTTCTCCAGATTCAATTAGCTTTTCATTATTTGTAAAGCTTAAATTTATCACGCTACCGCTTCCCCATGCAGGTTTACTTGTAGTTAATTTAGAAGTCACATTAAGCTTATTATAAGTTATGGTATAGTTGTCTAGACTGACGGATCCAAATAATGCTTCCTTGGTTACTTTTGTAAGTTCATCATGTTTAGTAGATGTTGTTTTAGCATCTTGTGAAGCCATCCAAGCAATCATTCCACCTAAGTTATGCTCTTTAACATATTTAACTTTTTCTTGTATTGATCTTGCATTATCGTAGGTAAAGAATGCACCTGTTGTTTCATTATATAAATAAGGAGCTTTAGCACTATCGTCCCAATATTCTTTTAGGCCAGTATATTTTGATTTTAGTTGGTTAAGAGCATTGTATGACCATACTCCACCAGCACGACCACCTTCACCATTTTTTATAGGAGCTTCATTAAGAGCTCCTGGAGTTGGAGTAAGGTCTGCATCTTTATTAACAACTGCAGCTGTTCCAAACAACCCAGGATTAGAAGCATCTGGTCCATTATTGCTTACTTTTTCCCAGCCACGTGTATAATAAGCTGCTCCAATAACTATTTTTTCTGGTTTAGCTCCATTTGCAATATAATAATTAACGCTTTCATCAACAGAAAGGCATTCTCCTTTAAATGGAGAATTAGGATTAGTGTAAAGTGCTGTTTGATGACCGCTAACTGTACTCCATGCACCAGCCATATCGTAAGTCATAATATTTGCAAAATCAACTACATTAAATAATTTTGCTACATCTATTCCTTCATCAACTTTAGCTTTACCAGCAGGGATAGCAACTGAAAGTTCATAAGTTTTTCCAAGCTCAGCACCTTGTTTATTTAAAGCATTCTTTAAATCTTGCAATAAAATTATGAAGTTTTCTTTGTCAGCAGGAGTTGCTTTAGTAGTTCCTTCGTCGTTAGTATTATCAACTTTATCTGGATCTCTAAGGCTAGCTGGATACTCCCAATCTATATCAACAAAATCCATATTAGTATATTTAATAAATGCCATAACATTTTTTACAAAGCTTGCTCTTACTGATGGATTAGCAGCTATAACTGAGAAGTCACCTGATTTAGACCAGCCACCTAAAGATACTCCTATTTTTAGGTTAGGATTTTCACTTTTTAATACTTGAAATGCATTTAGAATACCGCCATTTACATCTCCATAGGTTACGCCAGCATTTCCTAAAGGATGACCAGTAGCAGCATCTTTATCAGTGAATTTTAAAACACCTTGTGCATCAAAATCTACAAATGCAAAATTAAGGTGAGTTAATTGATCAGCAGGAATATCCTTAGGATAGAAGTTGCCTTGACCTCCCCAAATTGACCAGTCTCCATAATACATTACATTACGATACTTTTGAGTAGATTGTTGAACTGCATTAGGTGCAAAATCGGTAGTTTTATTAACAGTAGCCCTAACTGGAGTAACACCTGTTATAAGCATTGCTGCTATTGCTGTTAATGCAACAATAGGCTTTGATTTTTTATAAAGTTTTTTCCTTATCATAATATTAAATCCCCTTTACAAATAAATTTCCAATCTTATTTAATTTATTTTTTCCCATGGGCCCCATTGAGCTGCACCAGGGGTTTCTCCTTGAGTCCACCATTTAGCTTTATACATAACTCCATTGTATAAAACTATATCTCCAGCTACATATACCTTAGTTGAACTGTATGTCTGAACTGAAGAATCGATTACTGTTATTTTAGAACTTACAGTAGTTGATAAGCCTTTACTATCAGAAACTGTATAGTTTACATTGTAGATTCCAGCTTTAGATGTATCAACTAAGCCAGTAACAATAATCTTATTAGTTAAATCACCATCTTCTTTGTCAGATGCAGTAACTCCTGCTAGAGGGCTAAATGTAGCTCCAATATTAATTTGTTTATCTGTAACACCGCTAATCACTGGAGCAGTATTATCGCTAGGAATTGCTGGTGAACCAAATTTAGAAAATATCTTTGAATGTTCATACTGAGAAGTTATTCCTTGATTACTTTCTATTTGAGAATCTCTATTTAGTGACCAATAAGAGGTCATTCCAATATTTTTAGATTTAGCATGGTCAACTACTAATTGAGACCATGCTGGAGTAAATATAGGATCTGAAGAGCTTTCATATCCTACAGATACTGTAGCACCAATTTTTGAATAAGCCTCAGAATCAGATAAAGTAGTATTAGCAAATTTTTGGTAAGCTTCTTTTATTTGATTCTTTGTTGAGTCTATTGCTCGCATTGAGGCTGTGCCATAATTTTCTCCAGGTAGCAAAGTACCACTTCCATAGCACATAGCCATTATATTTATATATTTTAGAGTAACATTATTAGATAAATAGGCATCTAATAAATCTATTTGAGTTTGAGTTAAACCAGATGGTAAAACAGGAACGGTTAATGTCACTTCTACTCCTGTAGTATCTTGTAACATCTTTACAGCCTTTGCATTAGCAATATTGCTTTGTTTATTTTGGGCTCCGCCTTCAACATCAAGATCTATTCTTGTTAATGCATATCCATTCACTATTTCTAAATAGGTATTATAAAGAACATTAACATCTTGAGAAGTTTGCCAAAATGCAGTTCCACCAGCACCACCAAAGGATATAGCTGCATCACCACCAATTGCTCTTAGGTCTTTTAGAGACTGTTTTATTCCGTTGTATTGACTATCATTTTTACCTTCGCTTAAAACAGAATATCCTCCCCAGCCCCAATTAATTTTTCCATTTGTAACACTACCAGTTGATTGTATAAAAGCTAAGTTAAAGTATTTTATGCCAGTTTCATCTGATAGCTTTTTAAGATTAGCAGCTCCTCCGCCATCATTCCCCATATAATATCCATTTTTAGTTACCCAGCCAACCATATCAACATAGGGAGCATTAACTTGGACAGGCCAGTTTTTTATTCCAATACCAGCATTATAACTACCAACATTTGTAGCTGCCTTAGTAATAAATGAAGTAGATGTAAGTGTAACGAAAGCTATCAAAAGTGTGCAAATAACTTTTTTAAGAAAGTTTTTCTTCAATTATATTTACCTCCTAACAATATATTTATTTATTCTCATCTGTATATTGAATGAGGATCTTTTTGGAGTAGGTAAATATCTAATAATTTGATATTAGATTTAAAGTAAGTTAGGTATTTTTATAAAAATAAGAGACTCACTTTAAACATTTGTACATCTAAAAGGAAAAAATCAGGTGTTTATTAAAAACTTAAGAACACTTTAATTAGTATACAAAATGCGCATTTTATACACTAAGAAATGTTTATAAAAGAGTTTGTTAGATATTCCAATAAAGTACTTGGATACTAAATGGAACATATTAAATGTAATTTATTAGGATTTGTCTGAAGTGTTTATTAGTTCCTATATTGATTGAAGTGACAATGAGTTTTTTAGGAACAAAAAGGTTAATAAATAATAAGCGATGATGCTTAGTATTTCATCGAAGGTAACGATATCACCTCCTTTACAATAAATGGAACACACCATTTATTTACAATATAAACTATTAGTAAATTAATAGCAATACATTTAAATAAAAAGTCGAACGATTAACAGTATTTTACAAATTTTGTATGTTATTTACGAATTGGAATTAAAAAGAATAGAGTGAATAGAATTAAAAAATATAGAGTGTTGAATTTAAAATAATAAATATATAAATTATAAGCGATATGATAAAAAGCACATATGATATATTATTAATTTCTTTGAGAGGATATGTATGGAAAATACTGTTGGATGTAAAAACTATTTAGATGAAAATTCTCCTGGATATGTAGTTGAATATAGGGGTAATTTTAAAGATGAAATTGATAAAGTTGATTATGCTTGTGGAGATATAATTACAGAAAATCTAGCAGTTGTATCTGTAAGTGAAAAAAATTTAGATAGATTAAGAAATGATGTACCTTCAATTGCTTTTGTGGAGACAAGAGGAATATATGTATTACAAGATATACCTCCAGTAAATATAGATAGTATATATAACATAAAAATTAACCCTTATTTAAACTTAACAGGCAAAGGTGTAACAATAGGTATAATTGATACTGGAATAGATTATTTAAATAAGGAGTTTATAAGGGAAGATGGGACATCGAGAATAATTAAAATATGGGATCAGACAGTGACTAAAAATACAAAAGGTAATGTATATATAGGTTCTGAATATTCTAATGATGATATAAATAGAGCAATTGCTAATAGCAAGAAAGGATTAGATCCATATGAAATAGTACCAAGCAAAGATGAAGTAGGGCATGGAACTAGCATGGCAGGAATAATAGGAGCGCGAGGATATAACCCTGATATAGAAGGTGTTGCTAATGATTGTGAATTTATAATAGTAAAACTATTACCATCTCCTAATTACCAAAAAATATTAAGAGAAAATAATTTACCTATTATACCTGCTTATAATAGTTCTGAAGTATTATCCTCAATTGAGTATTTAAGAAGATCAGCATATAAATTAAGAAGGCCAATAATATTATATTTAGGGGTTGGCAGTTATAATGGTAGCCATGATGGATATAATATCACAAGCAGATTTATAACATCAATTGCAAGAAAACGGGATATAGTGTTTGTAAATGGTACTGGTAATGCAGGAAATGATGAGGGGCATGCTACTAATTTTATATCAAACAATGGAGAAATTAAAACTACAGAGTTATTAATGGCTAAAGAAATGAAAATATTTACTTTACATGTTTGGATTCAAAGGCCAAATAAGATGGCATTAAATATAATAGCACCAAGTGGAGAAGAGTCTGGATTTATTAATCCTAATATTAAATCAAAGGATAATAGGGCTTTTTATTTAATAAATACTAAAGTTGAAATAATATGCTATGATCCAGAAAGCTATACTGGGCATCAAGTATTCATACTGAATTTTACTGATATAAAACCAGGAATTTGGATGATAAAGATGAGAGGACAATATATAGCAAATGGTAGATATGACATATGGTTGCCAGATAAACATCTTTTACCAAATGGTACAAAATTTTTAAATTCAAATCCAGATAATACATTAACTATACCTTCTATGGCTAAAAACTTAATAACAGTATCTTATTATGATGGAACAAATAATAGTCTGGTTTCTTCATCTGGAAGGGGATTTAATACAAATGGGTTAATTAATCCAGACATAGCTACGGAGGGGATAAATATATTAACTATATCAGCAGGTTCTGATAAGGTAACTAAGGTAAGTGGAAGTTCAGCGGCAACTGCAATAGTTGTAGGTGTATGTGCTTTACTAATTCAATGGGCTATATCAGATGGAAATGATTTATCTATGTACTCGATCAAGCTCAGGAGCTTATTAATATATGCAGCAGATAGAGATAGTATGTACGAGTATCCTAATGAATCTTTAGGTTACGGAAAATTAAATTTACAAGAAATTTTCAAAATACTTGGTGGTAATTATAGGATTAATAATGATATTGAATATTTAATTGGAAACTTATTTGTTAGGATTCCAAATGATATTATAAATAATGAGTAGGAGGTATTGATGGAAAATAATATTACAATAGTTCCAGAATATATATTTGGAAGTGAAAATTATATAAGTTATTTAGTTGAATATATAGGAGAGTTTAATGAAATGTTACTAAACAATCCAGGAATTTATGTGATAATAATTAATGACGATTATGCTTCTGTTTATATTAAATCAAGCCTTATAAAAGATATAGCCAATACTATGGAAATACTTAATTTGATAAATGATTTTTATAAATCAAGTAATTTTGAAATAGTTTATGTATTGCCACCTGAAGTTTATACCCTTCAAGCAATATCAGCTATTGAAGCATCACAAGTAGGTATATTGCAAGTTGAATTACCTTTAAATTTAAGAGGAAAAGGTGTAGTAGTTGGAATAATAGATACTGGAATAGATTATTTAAGTGATGAATTTAAAGATATTCATGGAAAAACTAGAATAAGTGAGATATGGGATCAAAGCATAGGATCTAATACCCAAATTAATAACATAGTTTTAGGAACTGTATATAAGAAGGACCAAATAAATAATGCCATAGATGCATATAATAACGGAGAAAATCCATATGATATAGTTCCAAGCAAAGATAAAATTGGGCATGGAACTAATGTGGCAGGAATAGTTGGAGCAACAGGTAAAAATCCAAACTTAAAAGGCGTAGCACCTGAATGTGAACTGGTGATTGTAAAATTGGTACAGTCCAATTTCATAAAAAGGGCTTATGAAGTTGACATTCCGGTATATAATATTACATCAATTTTTATGGCTATAGAGTATTTAAAAAATTACAGTATATCAGAAGGTAAACCAATGGTTATATTACTACCTTTAGGAACTAATAGTGGTAATCATAGGGGAGATCATGTTTTAGATAATTATATAGCATCAATATCTAGAAATATTGGACTTGTTATTGTGACAGGAAGTGGAAATGAAGGGATACAAGATCTTCATACATCAGGGCTTATTAAAAATAAAAATGAGTATGAATCAATAGAAATGATAGTAGAAAAAGGACAAAAATTTTTATCAATGGAAGTTTGGGTTGATTTACCTAATGTAATTGAAATTAATATAATAGCTCCATCAGGTGCAGATACTGGATTTATTCCAGCTATATTAAATATAAATAAAAAACATTCTTTTATATTTGAGCAGACAACAGCATTCATATATTACAATGTTCCAGAGGAATATACAGGAGATCAATTAATAAGAATATATTTTAAGGATATACAACCAGGTATATGGAAAATTGCTATTAGATTAAGGCTTGGTAAGATGGCAACATATAATGCGTGGTTGTTACAAAAAGGATTAACCCTTCAGGGGACAAGATTTATGTCAAGCAATCAATATGGTACTATAACCATACCAGGAGATTCACCGTTCATTATTACTGTAGCTGCATATAATCAAAATAATAATAATTTATTGGCATATTCAGGAGTGGCTTTTAGAGATAAATATGAAGATACAATTGATTTTGCAGCAGGAGGATCTAATACTATGACAGTGGGTATAGATAATAGAATTGATATTATAAATGGAAGTAGTTTGGCAGCGGCTATAGGAGCTGGTGCATGTGTTTTGTTGTTTGAATGGGGAATAATTAATAAGAATTATCCTTATATGTATTCACAGAGTATAAAGACTTTTTTAAGTAGAGGAACTATGCAAAGACAAGGAGATAAATATCCTAATCCACAATTAGGATATGGAATAATTAATTTTTATAAAATATTTGAAAATATGCTATAGCTACATAGTATTAGTCTATGTATATATAGTTTAATACTATATAATATTTATATATTAAATTAAATATATAAATTAAAGGTATATTAATCAATTATATAATATATTAGAAACACCTTAATATAAAAAAGGAAGGCGTAGGAAGAATGACATATAGTACAACTCTATTAATTATTTGTCCATTGATATTTATTGCGGGATTTATAGATGCAGTAGCAGGAGGGGGTGGATTAATATCTTTGCCAGCATATATATTTGCAGGGGTACCAATACATATTGCATATGGAACTAATAAGTTTGCAAACTGTATTGGTACAAGCGTAGCATCAGTTAAATTTTTTAAAAGTGGTAATATAAAGGTAAAGCCTGCGATGATATCAGCAGTAGGAGCACTTATAGGATCATGGATTGGAGCGCAATTAGTTGTTCTATTAGAAGAAAAGTATTTAAAGTATTCATTAATAATAATTTTACCAATAGTTGCTGTATTTCTGCTGTTTAATAGAAATTTTGGACAAGAAAATAATACTAAAGATTTAAAAGTAACTAAGATTTATATTTTATCATTTGTAATAGGTTTAATAATTGGAGCTTATGATGGATTTTTTGGACCAGGAACCGGAACTTTTTTAGTTTTAGCATTTACAAGTGTTTGTGGATTTAGCATAATAACATCATCAGGTAATGCGAAGATGGTAAATTTAGCATCAAATTTAGCTGCTTTAATAGTATATCTATTAAATGGAAAAGTTAATTTTTCAATAGGAATACCAGCTGCTATATGTGCAATTTTAGGAAATTACCTAGGAGCTCAACTAGCAATAAGAAATGGAATTAAGTTTATAAAACCTGTAATGATTTTTGTGATAATATTACTGTTTTCAAAAGTAATATATGAATTCATTTAAAAAACTCCTATTGGAGTTTTTTTATTTTAAATTCTATATTCTAATACAGTGCTTTATTTTAAATAATATTTACTTCTATGGATAAACTAAACTTAATTAATTTAAACAAAGGAGAAGGTTTATGCATAAGAAGAATATAATTACCTACTTAATTATTTTTAATCTTTTGACTATATTGATAATATTATTAAGTAAAATAGCCATATTAAAGAATTTTGTAAAAGTGATATTTTCTATAGTTATTATACCAATAATATTCGGAATGTTCTTGTTTTACATATTAAAACCGCTAAATAAAGTATTTATAAAGAAGAAAATAAAAAATGGAAAAGCAGCAACTTTAACTTTATTAATTTTCTTTTTTATTGCATCTGGAATAATAAAGTATTTTGGCGATTATTTTATTGAACAATTTACAAATCTGAAGATAATATTTTTAAATATATTGAAAGAAAAGGGAATTCTATATGGAGTAGATGATATTATTAAAGGAGATTTATTAAAATTAGATTATTATAATAAATTTTTAGGAGATATACAAAAATATTCGATAATATTATTTAGTAGTTTAAGAGGAATATTTGACAAAGGAATGCAATTATTTTCTGACATTTTACTTATTATATTAATAGTTTTTTATTTACTTAAGGATGAGGATAAAATTAAAGAAAATATAGCAAATATATTTCCTAGGAAATATAAGGATAGGGTTAGTGATTTTGTAGAAGAAAGTGATGAAGCTTTATCATTATATATTGTAGGTCAAGCTAAAGTAGCATTTTCATTAGCCTTAATGGTATACATAGGTTATAGATTTATAGGAATGACAAGTCCACTTCTTTTATCATCAATTACTTTTGTATTAGCTTTTATACCCTTTATCGGATTTTTTATATCTATGATAATTCCATATATTATAGCAATAGCACTAGGTTGGCATATGTTTATAAAATTATCTGTATTAGTTATTATAGCTCAGACGCTTAAGGGAAGAATTATTGTTCCTTTAATTATGGGAAGAACCATGAATATACATCCAATAACAGATATATTTTTGGTTGTTGGAGCAGCAAGTTTGGTTGGACCCATTGGAGCTTTTGTAATAGTACCTCTATATGTTGTTATTAAGATATTTTTCAAGTATTTTAATAAGGAAGTAGAAGAAAAGATAAAGGAATTTAAAGAATAAGGCAATTTATATAGAAAAAACATACAAAAAAATTTATAATTAAAAAAAGAAACAATATTGGGGGATTAAAAAATGAGTTTTAGAAGTCAGCTTAAAGAAGCTAAGAGAATTGTAGTTAAAGTAGGAACTTCCACATTAACTTATGAAAATGGAAAAATAAATTTAACAAGGATAGAGAATCTTACAAGAGTATTATCTGATGTTATGAATTGTGGAAAAGAAGTTGTATTAGTAACTTCAGGGGCTATAGGAGTAGGAGTATCTAAATTAAAATTAAAGGAAAAACCTAAAACAATAAGAGAAAAACAAGCAGTTGCTGCAGTTGGACAATGTGAATTAATGCATATATATAGTAAGTTCTTTGGAGAGTATAGTCATACAGTTGGGCAAGTTCTATTAACAAGAGATGTGGTTGAAGATGATCATATAAGAGAAAATGTATGCAATACTTTTGAGACGCTAATAGAAAATCAAATAATACCAATAGTTAATGAAAATGATACTGTATCAATAGATGAAATAGAAAACATAGTTAGGTTTGGAGATAATGATAATTTGTCAGCAATAGTAGCCAAATTAATTAAAGCTGATCTTTTAATAATATTATCAGATATAGATGGATTTTACGATTCAGATCCTAGAAAAAATTCAGATTCAAAATTAATAAGAGAAATAAAAAATATAACGCCAGAACTAGAAGCTTGCTGTGGCGGTACAGGAAGCAATCTTGGAACTGGCGGAATGATAACTAAACTTTCAGCAGCTAAAGTTGCAACTGAATCAGGAGTAAATATGGTTCTTGCAAATGGAGAAGAACCTAAGATAATTTTGAATATATTAAATGGTGAAGAAATAGGAACGCTTTTCACTAAAAAATAAAAATCAAGGGAGAGATAGAAATGCTAAGTATTTATGAGTTAGGTAGGAGAGCCAAAGAGGCATCTTATGATTTGTCAATTGCTGAAACTACAGAAAAAAATAAAGCTTTAGAGTTAATGGCAAAAGCTTTAATTGAAAATAAGAAGTCAATATTAGAAGCAAATGAGATTGATATAAAAATAGCTAAAGAAAAAGGTACTAAAGAAGCTATGATTGACAGGCTTAAATTAAATGAAGAAAGAATAGAAGGTATGGCTAAGGGTATTTTAGACATAATTTCATTGGAAGATCCAGTTGGAGAAGTTATAGAAATGTGGAAAAGACCGAATGGAATTCAAATTGGAAAAAGGAGAGTTCCAATTGGAGTTATTGGTATAATATATGAAGCTAGGCCTAATGTAACTTCAGATGCAGCTGCGCTATGTGTAAAAACAGGAAATTCAGTTATTTTAAAAGGTGGCAGCGATGCCATAAATTCAAATAAAGCTGTAGTTAAGGCTTTAGCAAATGCAATTGAAGAATCTGGTCTACCTCTTCATTCAATTCAATTAGTAGAAGATACAAGTAGAGAAGCTGCAAATGATATGATGAGGTTAAATGAATATATAGACGTTTTAATTCCAAGGGGGGGAGCAGGACTTATAAAAGCTGTTGTAAATAATGCTACAGTTCCAGTAATTGAAACAGGAACAGGAAACTGTCATGTTTATATTGATGAAACTGCTGAATTTGAAATGGCTAAAAATATAATAATCAATGCTAAGGTTTCAAGACCTTCAGTTTGTAATGCAGCTGAAAAATTACTTATTCACGAAGATTTAGTTGAAAGTTATTTACCTAAAATAGTAGAAGAGCTTAAAAGTTATTCTGTTGAAATTAGAGGAGATAAAAAAGTTTTGAATCTTATAGCGGATGCAAAGCTTGCAACTGAAGAAGATTGGTACACAGAATATTTAGATTATATTATTGGAATTAAGGTTGTGAGTAATGTTAATGAAGCAATATCTCACATCAATAAATATGGCTCAGGTCATTCAGAAGCAATAGTAACAAATAGCTATAAAAATTCTCAAAGGTTCTTAAACAAAGTTAATGCGGCAGCGGTTTATATTAATGCATCAACAAGATTTACGGATGGTGGAGAATTTGGATTTGGTGCAGAAATAGGAATAAGCACTCAAAAATTACATGCAAGAGGACCAATGGGACTTAAGGAGCTTACAACTATTAAATATATAATTTATGGAAACGGACAAATTAGATAAATCAAAATTAAAATCAACCAACAATAAATTATAGTTTTATTGTTGGTTGATTTTAATTTTAATTATGCTGATTTATTTCTTTTTTAATAGCCTATAGTTGTGGTTCTTCTTACATATGTCCAATTACCATTAAGAATACAGCCATTTTCTACATAACCATCACCTCTAAAGGAAGTATAAACATATGTTTCAGCAGGATATTTATTATCATAAGTAAAGCTTTTTGCATATCTAAGAACGGTAGGTGTTGGATTTACAATCTCACTATCTACCCATACACCAGCATTAGAGGGGCCGTTAGATACCATGGAACCCTCCATATAGTTACTATAAAGATTAACTGTAGACCTTATACTATAATTGGCCATTGGTGATATTTCATTTGCTAATACAGCTTTTGTAATTAAAGGTGTTAATAGTAATGAGGATAATGAGGATAATGCTATGAATTTTGAAATTTTATTCATTTAACCACTCCTTTATTGTTACATATAATTATATATTATTAATATTGTTAATATATACAAAATATTATAACATTCAAACACCGTATTGTAAATATATTACATAAATGTTAGTATATTTACAGGAGGGGATAAGGTGTTTAAATTTTTATTAAAAAGAAAAAGTATCAATATGTTTTTTATATTAGCATTTACTTTTACAATAATAACTTTTTCGTTAGGTAACTCTATTATATTAAATCAAGAAGAACTAATTAATAAATTTAGTCCAGATAAAAATAAAATAATAGTTTTTAAGTTAGAAAATGATATTAGTATTTCTGATGTTGTAGGTCTAATAAAGGATAAGGAAATAACTGTAGATTTAAGATTTTATGATAACAAGTCAGAGGCTTATATTGAAAGTGAGTTTATAATTAAGAGTTTTTCAACTGTTGGAGAACTTAAGGAGGGTAACTTATTTAATAGTGAAGATTACTTATCCCAAAATAATATATATATTGCATCTTCAGCTTTCAATGAAGAAGAGGTAAGTTTAATGGGCTATGGTAGTGAAAGATATGAGTTTGAGAAAATAGGTAGTTTTTATGATACAACAAAAAGAATAATAGTCCCTAATGATAGTTTTATAAAACTTTTGGGTGAAAATAAGATTAATTCACCTTATCTAAATATTATAATTAGTGGAGAAGAAGAAAGTATAAATTCAAGTATTGACATTCTAACTAAATATATTAAGGAAATTGATAATAAAAATAATTTGGAAGTATTTTCATATATGAAAGAAAATAGGAAGGTTGAGGCAGAGTCTTTATATAAAGCTTCAATTCTTATTGTAATAATAACATTAATTAATTCTTTAACATTATCATCATTATGGGTAGAAAGTAGAAAGAAGGAGTTAGCCTTAAGAAAAGCAGTAGGAGGTACTAGCAAACAACTTATGAAGTTATTTTTTAATGAAATGTTTTATATAAGTATTATTTCGTTAATCTTAGCCTTTGCTATACATTATATAGTATTCATTATAAGTGGAGGATATATAGAAAATCTTAGTGTGGCAATTAACATAAAGGGTATTTTATATTCAATGATTTTAACAGTTATAGTGGCAGTAATTATAACTTTACCATCTATTTTTTATCTTTCGGGAGTTAGACCGTCAGTAATATTAAGGGGTGAATAATTATGGGAAATGCATTAAAATCCCTAAAGAGAATAAAATTAATAGCTTTTTTAACTATACTACAATTATCTATAGGGCTAACACTTTTAAATACAGGCTCAATAATAAAACAAGAAAATGAAAATAAGCCTAAAAATCTTGAAAGGTTATTTGATTTTGAGAACACTTATTTAGTGGAAACTAAAGTATATGATAATAAAAATTCTAAATCAGATAAGATAATAACATCAGCTGATTTTAACAAAATAGAAAAGAGTTATAATGCATTAACGGATTTAAAAGATAAAGGAATAATATTTAATAATTTCATTTACTACTGTGGGGGTGGAGGAAACCCTATAATTTCAAGTGAGGGTAGCGCTGGGAAAAGTGATATTGCTAAGGAGTACTTACCAGAAGAGTATCACAATTTAGATGAAAATACTTTGATTAGAAATACATCAGAGATTAATATAAATGAGGAATTCTTTAATTTGTATAAAATAAATATAGTGGAAGGAAGAAACTTCACATCTAGTGATTTTAATATTAACTCAAAAGAAGAGCCTATTCCTATGATAATAGGATTAGACTACAAGGATAAAATATCTATAGGTGATGAATTTAAATATTCAGTACCAGATATAGATGGAGGATTAATAAATATAAAATATAAAGTAATAGGGTTTTATGATCATAATGATATGGTGATGTTGGGAAGTAAGGGAAAGTACGTGGATGGAGTAACTTTTTCAGATGCCTTTGTAATAACTCCAGTAGTAAATGATGTTTTATTTCTAAGTAACAAAGTAATAATGGCTCAATATGGAATTTGGGTAAATGTACCTAATTCAAATAGTATGGATAAGGTTGTTGATACATTATTACCTATATTAGAAGATGATGGGTTTAGCCTTGAAATAACAAATATGAAAGACGAAGTTAATAGAACAAAAGAAGTATTAGAGAAATCAAGTGTAAATGCAAGTGTATTAGGGTTAGCTCTTACAATATTATCTGTAATGGGAGTTTCATCAGTTATGATTGGAGAAATAAATAAAAGGAAAAAAGAATTTGGTATAAGAATAACTCAAGGAGCAACATTAAATACAGTATCAAAGGAAATATTTTTTGAGATATTACTTATGAGTGTTTTTGCAGGAATTGTATCTCTAATTTTAATTTTTTTAACAGACAGTAATTTGTTGACTATTAAGATTATATTAAAAAACTTATTAACAGTTATAGTTATTGTAAGCCTTATTAGTATAATACCAATATTGAGTTTGAGAAGATTTAATCCAATAGATTTAGTTAAAGGGGATTAGGGATATGAAGAGTATTGATATAAGAAACGTAACAAAGATTTATGGTAAGGGAGAAGGAAAAACTAAGGCATTAGATAATGTGAATTTATCTATACAAGAAGGAGAATTAGTAGCGATAATGGGGCCTTCAGGCTCGGGAAAGTCTACATTATTAAATATTATAGGATGCATTGATGTAGCAACAACAGGCAATTATTATTTAAATGAACAATTAATAGAAAATTTAAGTGAAAAGAAACTAGCAGAGATAAGAAATAAGAAAATAGGCTTTGTATATCAAAATTTTAACTTATTGTATGACTATAATATTATAGATAATGTAACCTTACCACTAACATATTCAAATAATAAAAAAACTATGAAAAAAAGGGGAATAGATATATTAAGAAGAGTAGGTTTAGATAGCTATATAAATAAAAAACCATCAATGCTATCAGGTGGACAAAAACAAAGAGTAGCTATTGCTAGAGCATTGATAAATAATCCGGATATAATATTAGCAGATGAACCAACAGGATCTTTAGATATGGCATCAGGAGAAAATGTTATAGAAATATTAAAAGAAATCAATAAAGGTGGAAAAACGGTAATAATAGTTACTCATGATATAAATATAGCTTATAAGTGTAATAGAATTATTAAAGTTATAGATGGAAAAGTGTTAAGTAAATAACAAGAGGGAAGTTAGATATTATAATAATTAGTATCTAGCTACCCTCATTTTTGTTTTAATAAATACTTATATATTTATAGTAAAGAAAGTTATTCATATCTATCAATGAAATGTGTAGTTATATAAATTTAATAAGTTTTAGAATGTTTGTTTGTAGAAAAAGTAAAGCAATAATATTATAATGATAGTACTATAAAGAATATGAATTAAGGGGAATAGTTATATGAAGAAGGAGTTTGAATTTAGACTTAAATATTTTGATGAACTTAACATAAATGAACTTTATGACATAGTAAAGGTGAGATATGAAGTTTTTGTTTGCGATCAAAAAATTACAAGTGAAAATGATTTTGATGATAAGGACAAGGAATGTTACCATTTAACAGTATATTATAAAGATATTTTAGTAGGATATTGTAGAATACTTAAGGCTGGAATGTCTTATAAGGAGCCTTCTATTGGGAGAGTACTAGTATTAAAGGAATATAGAAGAAATAATATAGCTCAAGAAATGATGAAAAGAGCAGTAGATTTTATAATTAATGAATTAGGTGAAGATAAAATAACATTATCTGCACAGTTATATGTAAAGGACTTATATGAATCAATAGGTTTTAAGGTTATATCAGATATTTATGAAGAAGCAGAAATACCACATATAAAGATGTCATTTAGTAAAGTATAAGAATATATTAGTATGGAGGAAAGATGTTTAATAAAAGAATAAATAAGTGGGTGAAATCTTTTATGACATACATGGCAGTCTTTATAATTACTTTAATTATTTTAATAGTTTCAATAATATTTAAAGTCAGAAGCTATGGTGATAAATATATACTGGATTTAAATGATTTGCCAAAGAACAATGATGCCATAATAGTATTAGGGGCAGGTGTTAGAAGTGATGGAACACCATCAGATATATTAGCTGATAGACTAGAAACATCTATAGAAGCGTATAATTCAGGACTTGGAAGTACATTTATATTAAGTGGAGATCATGGAAGAGAAGATTATAATGAAGTTGGAGCTATGAAAAAATATATCTTAAAAAATGATATAGATGAAAAAATAATATTTATGGATCATGCTGGCTTTAGCACCTATGATACTATGTATAGAGCAAAAGAAATATTTAAGGTAGATAAAGCTATAATAGTAACTAATGAATATCATTTGCCAAGAGCATTATATATAGCAAGAAAAATGGGTATAGATGCGTATGGATTAAAATCAGATAAAAGAGAGTATCAATTAATGGATAGTTATAAGAAACGTGAATTATTAGCACAATTAAAGGACTTTGTTTATGTAAATATATTAAAACCAGAACCTAAGTTTTTAGGAGAAGCAATTCCTGTAAGCAGCTCAGATGGAAGAGTGACTGAAGATGAAAAGAAATAATTTATAGTAAATGAAAAGTGAGGATTTAATGCCTCACTTTTATTTTTAATTACTTATATCTTCATGCGTTATACGTGTTGCTGAAAAAATTAATTCTCCATTTTCTTCAATTATATCAATAACTAAGGGTCTTATATCAGTAAGCACTATATTACCGTGTATAACAGAACTATGGTTTTCACCATTTAATACGTAATTTAAGATTAAATCTGATTTTTCCATAGTTGGTGAAGGATATATTTCTTCGGCGATATCAGAACTCATTGCTTTTATAGTTCCTAATTTAATAGGATGTCCCCCGGTACCAGTTCTTTCAATAGTAGAATTTTCTAGGTTATAACCTGTGTGATTCTTTATATATATATTTGTATTGTGTCTATTAAAGTCACTACCAAAAATTAATAAAGGAACAGGTATTTTTTGAACTTCTCTTTTCATTATAAGTCCTCCTATATAAATATTTAATAAATGAAATTACTAGGTATTGGTTTTAAATTCAATACTAAACCAGCCTCTTTTTCTGTTAGTTCGACAACTAAAGATCATATAGTGATTATTATAAATAATTAAAATATAGATAGTTTTATCTAATGAAGCTGTCCCATAGAAAGCTTCAATTGTGATTTATTAGAATATTTATCTTCATGTATATGAATACAGTGTAGTTATATACATATTATACCTGTTTGAAACTTTATTGTAAATATATAGAATAATTCTTGAAATATTATATCAAGCAAAAAGCTGATAATACTAAAAACCATATTGAAGACAAATTATAAATATATATCTTGCATTGAAATGTTCGTGTTGATGAACAGTGAATAAGATGAATCCACCTTAAAAAGCAATATTATATATAAAAAATCAAAAATAAAAATAAAAATATTGATTAAATACGAATAAAATGATAAAATGAATATGAAATATTCGAAACGGGGGTTATTATGAATAAGTTTTTTAAATTAAAAGAAAACGGAACAAATGTAAAGACAGAATTAATGGCAGGACTAACTACATTTTTAACTATGGCATATATATTATTCGTAAATCCAGCAATGTTATCTATAACAGGAATGGACAAGGGCGCAGTCTTTGTAGCAACAATTCTTGCATCAGCTATTGGTACTTTAGTTATGGGATTAGTAGCAAATGTTCCTTTTGCACAAGCACCAGGAATGGGATTAAATGCATTATTTACATTTACAGTAGTATTAGGTCTTGGTTTTACATGGAACCAAGCATTAGCCATGGTATTTATATGCGGAATTATAAACATAATTATAACTACTACTAAAATAAGAAAAATGATAATACAAGCAATTCCACTATCTCTTCAATATGCTATATCTGGAGGAATAGGACTATTTATAGCTTACTTAGGAATTAAACAAGCTCATTTTATAAATTTTACTGGAGAGGCAGCAAATAAAATTTTAGATACAGGTGATTCTGCGGTATTTGCAGATATAGTACCAGCTATTACTAACTTTAAAGATCCAGTAGCTATACTTGCACTAATAGGATTAGTAATAACTGTAGTATTAATGTTACTAAATGTTAAAGGTGCAATTTTAATTGGAATATTAGCAACAACTGTAATAGGTACTTTTAATGGAGTTACACACGTGGCGGATTTTTCAACTATGGATTTTAGTGTGCCAAGCTTAGCACCAACATTCTTTAAATTAGATATTAAGGGATTATTTAGTGATCCATCTAGGATATTATTAGTATTTACAACTATATTTGCTTTTTCATTATCTGATACATTTGATACAATAGGAACATTTTTAGGAACAGGAAGAAAAGCGGGTATATTTGATGAAAATGATGAAAAGTTATTTTCTGAAGGAAATGGTTCTAAATCAAAACTTGAAAGAGCTTTATTTGCAGATGCAATAGCAACTTCAACTGGAGCATTATTAGGTACTAGTAACACAACAACTTATGTGGAAAGTGCTGCAGGTATCGGGCAAGGTGGAAGAACAGGATTAACATCTGTAACAGTTGCAGGATTGTTTCTAATATCATTATTCTTTTCACCAGTAATGGGTATGGTTCCAGCAGCAGCAACAGCACCAGCTTTAATTGTTGTAGGGGTATTAATGGCAGAATCACTTAAGAATATTGAATGGGGTGATTTTGATATAGCTGTTCCAGCATTCTTTGTTATAGCATTTATGCCATTTACTTATAGCATAACAAACGGTATTGCAGCAGGATTTTTAGCTTATTGTTTAGTTAAGATAATAAAAAAACAAGCCAAAGATGTTCATCCAATAATGTACACTGTAAGCTTATTATTCTTATTAAACTTTGTTATTCAAGCACTAGGATAAGGTTATAATTACTAGCTAATTAAATAATGGGAGTTGTATTTTAAGTAATTAGGATACAGCTCTTATTTTTTACTTTAATGAAAATTATTTATTAATAATTAATATATTAGAGTGTTAATTAATATTTATATATTGAGAGGTATATGGTATATTTAGATATAAATTTATAAATAAAAAAGATTAAGTTTATATGGAGGATTTTTATGGGTAAACCGTATGGTAGGAGCTATGTATTAATAACTGGAGCAACTACTGGAATTGGGTATGAGTTAGCAAAGTTATATGCCAGTGATGGAAATAACTTAATTTTAGTTGCAAGGGATGAACAGAGATTAAGGGGAGTAAAAGAAGAGTTAAGCTTATATAGCATTAAGGTTTATACTATTGCTTTAGATTTATCTGAGGATAACTCTTGTGAAAAAGTATTAGATTTTGTGGATAAAAAAAATATATCTGTGGATATTTTAATTAACAATGCAGGACTAGGATCTTTTGGTTACATAAGCGAAATAGAAATGGAGAAGGAATTAAAATTAATAGATGTAAATATAAGAGCTTTAACGGAGCTAACTAAAACATTCCTACCTATTATGATAGAACATGGAGAGGGAGCTATTATGAATGTAGCTTCAACAGCTGCTTTTTGTGCTGGACCAAAGATGGCTGTTTATTATGCTTCAAAGGCTTATGTGCTTAATTTTACGGAAGCTTTACACGAAGAAGTAAAGAATAGTGAAATAAAAATAAGCTGTCTATGTCCAGGGCCTGTAAAAACAAGTTTCCAAGAAAAATCAGGAATAAAGAAAAGTGAAGGAGCTAAAAATACATTAATGTCAGCTAAGGATGTTGCAGAAATAGCTTATAAAGATTTTAGAAAGGGAAAAGTAATAATAATTCCAGGATTTAAAAATAAATTAATAGTTACATTAAATAAATTTATTCCTAGAAGCTTATCTAGAAAGATAATATTAATGATGAACAAAGGATAGGTGAGATTAATGGAAGTGAATATTATAGATGATATTTTAGAGTTATATGAAGTCTTAGTTGAAAATGGAGTTATATTTTTTTATGGGGATGAGTCAATATCTATAGGAGAGATAACAGAATTTAATATACTAAATACAGAAGTATTACAAATAGAATTAGATGGATCTGAAAAATATGAGGTTAGTATAGAAGATTTTATAGAATATTACTCTAAAGAAGGTGCTAATTATCATACATGGCCCGATATAAGAAAATTAGATAAAAAGCTTGGAGAGCTTTCTGTAATTGATAATTAATAATGGGAAATGAATAATCAAGAAAAAAATAGCCTATGGGGTACCCCATAGGCTAAAAATATATCATTCTTTATTTAAATCTTTCTATCTTAGTTACTCTTGAATGTACAATACTTCCACATTCGGTACAAATAGTGTGTTCAATAGGGCATCCTAATTTCAATCCGAATGTCTGTGGATACATACTTCCTTGTGCAGTTTGATATCCCTTAGTAAATTCTGTCGCTCCACAATAAGGACAGTTATCTATTTTTATTTCTTTCATAATATAAGCCTCCAAGATAAATTATCAAGTATCCAAGTATAATATTAGTTTCTAAATATAACTTCTTCCTTTGAGAACATAGATTTAGCGAAAATTATGGAAGCAATTATATAAACTATATGCCATCCAACAACCAAAGCAATATGCTTAATATCAAATATACCAACTGTAAATTCCTTCATTAAACAAATTGCATTTGTTATAGGAATATTGAAGAATGCAGGATTTATACCTTTTGCATCCATCATATAAGGTATAAATGATAAAATCATAGTTGGCATAGTAATAGCAGCTAGATAAGAATTAGCTTCTTTAGTTGCCCTTGCATATATACTTACAGATATTTGTAATGCTGACAAAGTAACTAAAACTAGAGCTCCAATTACAAGCATTCCAAGGATTGTTTCAGGAGTAAGTTTAAAATTAACTTCTTCACCAATAACCATAAACTTTTGCATGGATATTACCATTGCTGTAAGGTTGGCTATTAGTGCTATAAATGAGACAGTACATAAAGCAGCTATTTTACCCCAAAGTAATGAAGATCTTTTAGCTGATGTTGATAAAAGTGGTTCAAATGTAAATCTTTCTTTTTCACCAGCACCAAGATCAGCTGCCATACCAACTGTAGAAGATACCATAAGAATAACAATTAGTGTAGGAATCATAGTAAGAAGCATTGTAGCCCCAGCATTAATATCCTCATTATCAGTGTTTATTCCTGATTTAATAGTAACCTCAAAAGGTTTTAATATAGAGGAATCAATTCCATTTTCAATTAAACGTTGTTCAACTATGGAATTTTTATAATTTTCATATACTTCACTAATCAGGCTACTTGCGATCATAGACTTATTGGATTCTTCATCTATTAAAAGTTCAATAGTATCATTTTTACCTTGTGCTATATTTGCATCGAAGTTATCAGGGATTTTTACTATAATCTGAATATCCCCATTTTTTAATGCTTCACTTGGAGATGATATATCAGGCGTTTTAATATTATCTAAAGATGTTATAGCTTTTGCCATAGCAGAATCTTTATTTCCATCCACATAAATGTTAATTTCCTTTTGAACGTCAGATTGAGTCTTTTCCATGGCGGAAGACATAAATTTGAACATTATAGGATATATAAGTATAGGAAGTATTAGAGTGAATACTAATGTTTTTTTATCTCTTACAATGTCTAATAATTCCTTTTTTAATACAGTTAAAAAATTATTCATTACTATGACCTCCTATAAGACCTAAGAAAGTTTCTTCTAAATCATCATTGTTATACTTTTCTTTTAAATGACTTAATGTACAATCTTCCAGTAATCTTCCTTTATTTATAATTACAACTCTATCACAAAGTTTTTCAACTTCTTTCATAGAATGACTAGAGAATAATATGATTTTATTTTCAGCTTTACATTGAAGTATAAAATCTTGAACTATCCTGGCAGCACTTACATCCAATCCAGTAGTAGGTTCATCAAAAAGCATAACGGATGGATTATGAACTATTGATCTAGCAATTGAGATTTTTTGTTTCATACCTCTAGAATATTTACCAACAGGTTTATTTATATAGTCTTCCATTTCAAAGCTTTTTGCCAATTCATCAATTCGCTTGTCAGCTGTTTTCTTGTCCATTCCATAAAGATTGGCAAAGTAACGTATGTTTTCTCTACCACTTAGTCTATCATAAAGCCCAACATCTCCGCCAAACAGTATTCCTATTTCTTTTCTTACTTTTTCAGAATTGGATTTAACATCAATGTCATTTACGTTAATTTCACCTTCAGTTATCTGTAACATAGTAGAAATCATTCTTAATGTTGTTGTCTTTCCAGCACCATTTTCTCCAAGCAGTCCAACAATTTCACCTTTATCTACTGAAAAAGATAAATTATCAACTACCTTTGATTTTTTAAAACTTTTACTTACATTTTTTAATTTAAGCACTTAGTTACCCCCTTCTACAACGGTATAAATTATTTTATTAAGAGTTAATATATACTATATTATATCATTAAAAAGAATAATATCAATATTAATTATGAAAATATTTCCTAATATATTTTTATTATAAGATAATATTTTAAATTTTTATATTGAAATAAGTCACTGTTAGAGTGACTTAAGTAACTATTTAATAATAAGTATATTGATGCTAAATATGATAGGATTATACTATTTAAGGATAGACAAATTACTTTACAATTTATGAATAAAAATTAGCTATTAATGAATTTTTATTCATAATATATATATATTTATTTTATATTATAGTGTATTATAGATAGTAGATAATTATTAAATAAATCTACTATCTATAATATAAGTATCAGTAGTGTACTAGCCTACGCTTATGATGAGCAGATTATATTTTAATAGCTATGAATATTTATTTGGATATAATATATATCTATTTATTGCATAATTATTAATATTGTTTAAAAACATTGACATATAGTTATATAAAATATAAAATATTATCAAAAAGATAATTAATTTTGAGTGAAGTTAAAATGTACACTTTAAATTGGTCCTGTGAGGCCAGAAAGGGAGTATGATTATGTTATATTTATATTCACAAAATAATTGCATAACTATGTCAGTAAGGGCATTTTCTAATACTGATACTAAATATATAAGGATAGTAGGAAGAGAACTATAATTTGTTGTCTTCTTATTATCCTTTTGTTTTTGTTTTATGAAGTGTATTTTTAGCTAAATATGTTTAATTTTAAGGAGGGCTAAATATGAAAGCAAAGCTAATATTAGAAAATGGCATGGTTTTTGAAGGAAAAGCTTTTGGTTATTTAAAGGACAGCATAGGGGAAGTAGTATTTACTACTGGTATGACAGGATACCAAGAGGTGTTAACTGATCCATCTTATTACGGTCAAATAGTTACAATGACTTATCCTCTTGTGGGGAATTATGGGATTAACTTAGAGGATATGGAATCAAAGTCTCCAAAGGTTAGGGGATTCATAGTTAGAGAAAAATGTAATCATCCTAATAATTTCAGGTGTGAAATAAATTTAGAAGATTACTTAAAACAAAATAAAATAATAGGACTAGAAGGAATAGATACAAGAGCCTTAACAAAGGTTTTGAGAAATCATGGAACAATGAAGGGGATTATTACCTTAGAAGATGTAACTTTAGAAGAGGTTAAAGATAGAATAGCATTATTTACAAATAAAAAAGCAGTTAGCATGGTAAGTACTGAAAAGAAGTATGAAATAGATGGAACTGGAAAGCATGTTGCGATTATAGATTTTGGTATAAAAGAAAATATAATAAGAAATTTTAAAGATAGAAATTGCAAGTTAACTATTTTCCCTATGAAAGTAACAGCAGAAGAGCTTTTAAAAGTAAACCCTGACTTAGTATTTTTGTCAAATGGTCCTGGGGATCCAGAAGATTTACCAGATGTAATAGAAAATATAAAGAAGTTAGCGGGAAAGAAACCATTAGTAGGCATATGTCTAGGACATCAACTTTTAGCATTAACACTAGGTGGTAAGACTACTAAATTAAAATTTGGACACAGGGGATGTAACCATCCGGTTAAGGATTTAGAAGAAAATAAAGTTCATATTACATCACAAAATCATGGGTATGTAGTTGAAACACTCCCAGAAGATGTTGTAGCAACTCATATAAATATAAATGATGGAACTATTGAAGGAATGAAGCATACTAAGCTTCCAATATTTTCGGTTCAATTCCATCCGGAAGCTGCAGCAGGTCCACAGGATAGCGAATATATCTTTGATAAATTTATAAAGTATGCATTATAGGAGGGGTTAGATATGCCGTTAAATAAATATATAAAAAAAGTTTTAGTAATAGGATCAGGCCCGATTGTTATAGGGCAAGCAGCTGAATTTGATTATTCAGGAACTCAAGCATGCCAAGCACTTAAAGAAGAAGGCATAGAAGTAGTTTTGGTTAATTCCAACCCAGCAACTATAATGACTGATGCAGAGGTTGCAGACAAAGTATATATTGAGCCATTAACAATTGATTTTCTAGAAAAGGTTATAGATAAAGAAAGACCTGATAGTTTGCTTACAGGAATGGGAGGACAAACGGGGCTTAATCTTGCGGTAGATTTACATGAAGCAGGAATACTTGAAAAATATAATGTAAAAGTAATAGGAACATCTATTCAATCTATTAAAGAAGGTGAAGACAGAGAGCTTTTTAGAAATATGATGAATAGAATAAACGAACCAGTTATACAAAGTGAAATAATAACTGAAATGGAAGCTGGCGTAGAGTATGCTTCAAGTATAGGATATCCAGTAATAGTTAGACCGGCATACACATTAGGAGGAACTGGTGGTGGAATAGCTGATAATGAAGAAGAGCTTAGAGAAATATTATCATCTGGCTTACAATTAAGCACAATAGGACAAGTTTTACTGGAAAAGTCAGTTAAGGGATGGAAGGAAATAGAATATGAGGTTATGAGAGATTCTTATGGGAACTGTATAACTGTATGTAATATGGAGAATATAGATCCAGTAGGAATTCATACAGGAGATAGTATAGTAGTTGCTCCATCACAAACATTATCTGATAAAGAATATCAAATGCTTAGAACTTCAGCTATAAATATAATAAATGCAGTAGGAATAGAAGGAGGATGTAATGTTCAATTTGCATTAAATCCAAATTCATTTCAATATGCAGTAATAGAAATTAATCCAAGAGTATCGAGGTCATCAGCATTAGCATCAAAGGCAACAGGATACCCAATAGCTAAACTTGCAGCAAAGATAGCATTAGGATATGGATTAGATGAAATTAAAAATGCAGTAACTCAAAAGACTTATGCTTGCTTTGAGCCAACATTAGATTATGTAGTAGTAAAAATTCCAAAGTGGCCTTTTGATAAATTCTATACAGCAGATAGAACTTTAGGAACTAAAATGATGGCAACTGGAGAAGTAATGGCTATAGGATCTAATTTAGAGGCAGCGCTTTTAAAGGGAATAAGAAGCTTAGAAATAGGTAAGTATTCTTTAGATCACCCTAAGTTCAAAGAATTAAGCATACAAGAATTAAAAACTATAGTAATGAAGCCTGATGATGAAAGACTATTTGCTCTTGCAGAAATGATAAGAAGAGATTATAGAATAGAAAGTATATCTAAAATAACAGGAATAGATATATTTTTCCTAGAGAAGTTTAAATGGATAGTGGAAGAAGAAACTAGATTAAAGCTAAATAAAATAGATGATTTAGATAAGGAATGGTTATTAGAATTAAAGAAAAAGGGGTTTTCAGATAAAGCGATAGCTGATATGCTGAAGGTTAATCCAGATGATATATATAAGTTAAGAAGCATTTGGAACATAAAGCCTTCATACAAGATGGTTGATACTTGTGGAGGGGAATTTGAAGCATTATCACCATATTATTATTCAACTTATGAACAATATGATGAAGTTCAGGTATCTGATAAGAAAAAGGTATTAGTTATAGGATCAGGGCCAATTAGAATAGGGCAAGGAATAGAATTTGATTATGCTTCAGTACATTGTGTAATGGCATTAAGAAAAATGGGAATTGAAACTATAATAGTAAATAATAATCCAGAAACAGTAAGTACGGATTTTAATATATCAGATAAACTATACTTTGAACCACTTACAGAAGAAGATGTATTAAATATAATAGAAAAAGAAAATCCATATGGAGTTATCCTTCAATTTGGTGGACAGACAGCTATAAAACTTGCGAACTTCTTAAAAGAAAAAGGAATAAAAACTTTAGGAACAACAGCAGATCAAATAGATATGGCAGAAGATAGAGAGAAGTTTGATGAATTACTTGAAAGCTTAGGGATTGATAGGCCAAAAGGCAAAGGGGTTTGGACTGTAGAAGAAGGGTTAGAAGAAGCTGAAAGGTTAGGTTTTCCTGTACTTGTAAGACCTTCATATGTCTTAGGGGGACAAGGAATGGAAATAACTTTTGATGAAGAAGAGTTAAAGTATTATTTAAAGAATGCTTTTTCAAAAGATAAGAAGAATCCTATATTAGTAGATAAATATTTAATGGGTAGAGAAATTGAAGTAGATGCTATATCTGATGGAGAAAATATTCTTATACCAGGAGTAATGGAGCACTTAGAAAGAGCTGGGGTACACTCTGGAGATTCAGTAACAATGTATCCGAGCCAAAATATAAGCAATAAAATAAAAAGTAAAGTTTTAAATTATACAAAAAAGATTGCAACATCAATTGGTATTAAGGGTATGATAAATATTCAGTTTATAGAGTTTGAAGGAAATCTTTATATAATAGAAGTAAATCCAAGAGCCTCAAGAACCGTACCATATATAAGTAAAGTAAGTAAGGTACCTATAGTAGATTTGGCTACAAAAGTAATGCTTGGATACAAGTTAAAAGATTTAGGATACGGAGTAGATATATATATAGAGCCAGATTTAGTTTCAGTAAAGGTCCCTGTATTCTCAACTCAAAAATTACCTAAAGTTGAAGTATCCTTAGGGCCAGAAATGAGATCTACAGGAGAAGTACTAGGAGTAGGAAGAACTATAAGAGAAGCATT
Organism: Clostridium sartagoforme; assembly: GCF_039521405.1. Classification (NCBI taxonomy): domain Bacteria; kingdom Bacillati; phylum Bacillota; class Clostridia; order Eubacteriales; family Clostridiaceae; genus Clostridium; species Clostridium sartagoforme. The sequence goes on along the minus strand of NZ_BAAACH010000003.1, from coordinate 133,873 downwards.
ATATAAAGGATTTGTAGCAGCTAGTATGTATCCTTCAAATAAAGAAAAGAAGATATTGGCTACAATAAATAATCATGATAAAAAGGAATTCTTGCCTATAGCTAAAATGTTATCAGAAATAGGATATAAATTTATTGCAACAGAAGGAACAGCTAATCTTTTAAAGGAAGTTGATATAGAAGTTGAAACAGTAAGAAAGCTTCATGAAGATAAGCCTAATATATTAGACATAATAAAAAGTAAGGCAGTTGATTTAGTAATAAATACTCCAACAAAGGGTAATGATTCAAAAAGAGACGGATTTATAATAAGAAGAGCGGCAGTAGAAAGAAATATAGAAGTTATAACATCGTTAGATACATTAAGAGCAATAGCAGAAGTTAAATACTTTGGAATAGAAAATGAGAACTTAGAGGTATTTAATATAGCAGAGTAGTACTTATGTTCATAACGCACAGTTTCTTTGATAAAATAACAATGAACAGAGAAAAGGAGACAGGTGTGAGAGAATAGGTATTAGATTTTGTTTAAAAATGCGAAGCATTTTTCAGTTCACAGTTCACAAGGCACAATTCACAGTTATGGAAATAATTCAGCTCTACTGAATTAAGAAACTGTGAACTGTGCGCTGTGAACTATATAAATTGCTTCGCAATATATTATTTTCGACAACAAATAATATATTTATACAAAAAAATAAATTTTTAAATAAAAGTTTATACAAGTATTGACATAAAACGTACGTTCGTATATATTAATATTATAGAACTTATGTTTGGTGGAGGTCAATATGAACAATGATATTTTTGTAAAATTAAATTATAAAACAATAGGTGAATTTAAAAGTTTAATAGTAGATAGACAACATATAAGTAATGTAACAGAAAAGTATTTAATGTGTACAGGAAAATATGATAAAGATGGATGGACGTTTATATTTAAAGCAAATAGTATGAAGGAAGCTGAAGAATTTATAAATAGTAATTCATTAAATAAAAGTAAAAGTATTATAAAAAACGTAATAGGGAATAAATCTTCTATTATTGATAATGAAAAGATAAGTATTCCAGCATGGATATAAAAAAGGCAGAGATATTCTCTACCTTAAGCTTCATACAACTTTTTCTATATGTGATATAACTATCGATAATTCATTTATTAAACTTATAGTTGTTCCTTCATTTTCTTTTATATTACTTTTTATTATTTTGATATTAGGTCTTAAGGGAAAGTTTGAAAAGGTCTCTTTAACAATACCTAAATCACCATTACTTAACCTAACAACTGTCCCGTATGGGAAAGGAACAATAACTTTAGAAAAGACTTTAACTATATTGAAATCAAAGATAGTACCTGCATGACTCATTATATATTCCAAAGCATCACTGGCGCACATTGATTGTATATAATATTTCTGTGATGTTAACATATCATAAATATCTGCAATTGAAACTATTTTAGCAAGTTTATTTATTTGATTTCCAAATAATCCATTAGGATACCCTAAACCATCAATTCTTTCATGATGCTGTAATACTATCATTTTAATATCATTATTGATAAAAGCATTATTCTCTATATAATTATACCCTTTCTGACAATGATTTTTCATTAATTCAAATTCATCATAAGTTAGTGGAGCATCTTTCATAACTAAACCTTTATATATAAAAGCTTTACCTATATCATGTATCAGTGCACCTGTAGCCAGGTTTAAAAGCTCAGTTCTATTAAGCTTTAAATTTATTCCAACTACTAAGGATATAATAGCAACATTTACACAGTGATTATAAGTATTTAAGTTCAGATTTCGTATATCTACTAAATAAGGTAATAAATCATCATTAGACAGTATAGCATCTAGAAGCTCTTCTGCTAATAAATAAACAGATTTCAAATATTCATCATTATCATTAGATAAGCCTGAGATTTCTGCATTTTTAAATGTACTATTTATTAATTCTAAAGCTTTATTCCTAAGATCAGGTTTTATTATATTTTTAATATCATCATTACTTAAATCATCAATAATATATAATAAGTCTATATTGAAACTTCTTAGTTTTTCTATTAAGACAGTATTGATTTTAGTACCTTCATTTAGTAAAACTCTTCCTTCAATATCGTATAAGGTTTTAGCAAGATATGAATTAATTCGAACACTTTCTAAAGGAACAAGTCTCATATTTTATACCTCTACTTTTTATTTATATTATAACAATTTATGTAATATATTACTAGCAGTCACATATTAATTTATACATAATTAAAGGATTAAGATGTTAATCCTAATCCTTTAATTAAATTTATATATCTAATAAATTTTTAGTGTAGTTATTGTAAAGCTTTCTTAATGAGCTCATTTTATCTTCTAACTCAATTAGTAAGTCGGAAGCAACAGCATAGTTTTCATTAGTTAAAGCCTCTTTTATTCGAGTGAATAACCCCTTATTTGTATAAGTATCTTTCATTATATAATGTCTAAGGTTATCTATAGTCATCCAATTTGATATATCTAAATCTAATGCATTATCAGAATGTAATTTTTTAAATGATCTAACTTCAGAAGCATGGTTTAATATTATTCTGTGAATAATATCTGTAGTCCATCTTTGAATAGTTGCAAGTTTAAAACTATTTATTAATTTATCACTAAAGACATCATTTCTTTTTAATACATTTAGCTTATCAGGATATTTATCTAACTGAAGAAGATTTTCGTACACTGTAGCTGGAGCCTTACTAAAGTATTCATCTCTCTCTAGATCGGAGTAGAACTCAAATACATCTTCTTCACTTCTATAAGCTCTTGTCTTTTCTAAATATTTAGCATCTTCGCCAGGTTTCTTCGATAATTCAACTAAAAGCTCTTCTTCAGTTTTATTATTTTCAAGAGCATATATTATTCCATCAAGCATTGACATATATGAAACTGAAAGAGCTAGATATATATTTGTATGAGGATTAGGTGATCTAAGCTCAAATCTAGTTGCTAATGGATTCATTAAGTCTCTTATTAAGCCTATTAATATAGTTCTATTTCTTGATGGATTATCAGGAGATACTCCAAGAGATGTAACTATACATATAGGGGCTTCAAAACCAGGTTTTAATCTTTTAAATGCACCACTAGTTGTAGAAATAAATGGATTCATAATTTCATAATTTTTTAATACTCCCATTATAGCTCCATATCCGATGCAGCTTAAGAAATCCTCCTTAGTTGCGTGGAATAAGTTTATTCTCTTTCCATCCTTAAGTTTTAAGCTAACACCTAGATGGACATGCATTCCAGATCCTGCAACATCATCGATAGGTTTTGCTTTAAAAGAAACATCTAAACCATGTCTTCTAAAGGTTTCTTGAGTAAGGATCTTAACAAAAATTTCATTATCAGCAGCTTGAACAGCATCTGAGTATTTCCAATCAATTTCAAGCTGTTCCATTATATGATTAAATTGTCCATTACTATCTAATTTGGATTTAACTCCTCCAACTTCTTTATGCCCCATTTCAGGCTCAAATCCATATGCTTCCATAAGAAGTAAGGTTTCTTCTAGTGCAGTTCTTACTGTTCCTTTAGTTCTAGTCCAGTATTGCTCTTGTAATACTTGAGATGTAGATAATTCTTCTATATGAGCTTGTTCATTTGGAGTCTTAACCCAAAATTCTAGTTCTGTAGCTGAAGTAATTATAATTTTATCTATATCATCATATTTAATTCCAAATGGATCTAAAGTTTCAGGTTTATTCTTAAAAATATCTAAAAGAGTTGATTTAAAAGTATTTATTGCAGAAGTAAGTATATTTCTTGAACATACTGCCTTATTGTTATGAATTAAAAATGAAGGGATTCTAAGAGTACCAACTGGTTTGTTAGTAATTGGATCAATATAATCGAAGTTATAGTCAACAAACCAATTTGCATTAAGATCTGCCACCATATCAACTTTTGCATCATTTAATGTTGCTATTCCAGGAAGTACAACTGAAGAACCATCTGTCTGAATTGCAACTCCGTTTAAAAATGAGTCAATATCGTCTAGAAATAATCTTGTAGGAATTTTTTCATCGGTGTCATTACCGGATAAGTCTATTCCAACAATAGATACAAATTTTATTTCAGGATGCTCTTTAAGTATTTTAGATAAGTCTTCTTTATTGTGTTTTGATTTAGAAATTGTAAAAATTAAATCTTTCATAAAAAAGTTCCCTTGCGAAAAATAACAAGGAAAATTCACTTCCTTTCTGTTGAAACTCGAATATTTAAGTGGTATAGACATCATAATATTCGTAAATTTTTTTATTTATAAAGCAATTCTATTATATACATCTTATGATGTCAATAATTAATTTGATGAAATAGTATTGGTAAATTATTTCTAATATAAGTAAGTATGAATAAGAATATAAATTTGTAGATTTATATTAAATAAAGGTATAAAATAAAATATAGAATTAAAGAAAATGGAGTGAGAGTAATTGGACAACAAAAATAGGCCAATAGGTTTTTTTGATTCAGGGGTAGGCGGACTAAGTGTAATGAAAGAGGCAATAAAAATAATGCCAAATGAGAACTATATATATTTTGGAGATTCTAAAAATGCACCGTATGGAGTCAAAAGCGTTAGTGAAGTTAGGGATCTAACTTTTAAAGCTGTAGAAATTCTATTAAATAAGGGAGTAAAAGGAATTGCAATTGCATGTAATACAGCAACTAGTGCTGCTGTTGCAGAATTAAGAAAGGTGTACCCAGAACTACCTTTAGTTGGAATAGAGCCTGCATTAAAACCAGCTGTAGAGCTTAATATACAAGGAAATATATTAATAATGGCAACAACAATGACATTAAAAGAAGAAAAGTTTAATAAACTAATGGGGAAATATAAAGATAAGGCATCGATAATTCCAATACCGTGTCCTGGTCTTGTAGAATTTATAGAAAGTGGTAAACTTCAAGGCGAAGAAATTGAAGAGTACTTAAGAAATAAAATAAATACATATAATAAAGGGAAAATAGCTTCTATTGTATTAGGGTGTACGCACTATCCATTTATAACAGATACATTATCAAAAATAGTTGGAAAAGATGTTATTATAATGGATGGGGGATTAGGAACGGTAAAAGAGTTAAGACGAAGATTAGAAAATAAAAACCTATTAACAGAACGTAATAAAAAAGGAGAAATAGAAGTTATAAATTCATATGGTAAAAATGAATTTATAGATTTAAGTAATAAACTTTTAAATATGTAGAAAAGAATTAAGCTTATAATAATATTATTATAAGCTTAATTTAAAAAAATATTTGTTAAATTGTTGACAAAAAAACTAATAATTGATATATTATAGTAAAGAGAGTTTTCAGAAAATTTAAACAATTAATAGATTTGGGGGTATTATATATGGAAATCAGAATAAAAGACGTATTAGGAGAAGATATAACTATAGAAGATGCTATTTTGCTAAGAGAAATTATTAGAAACAATATAAATTTAGGAGTAGTTCTTGATTTTCAGGGATTTAAAAGAATTCCTACAACTTTTTTAAATGTTCTTCTTGGAGATTTAATTAATAAGTTTGGAAGAGAGTTTATTTTTAAGCAAATAAATGTTAAAAATTTATCAAATTATAAAGATTATTCTAGAGTAGTGTTAGGAACTACTTTTCAATAAAGCATAGAGAAATCTATGCTTTTTTTATTAAATAATATATAATTACCATTAAGAAATAATTTATATATCATAATTTTGAATTCAATTATTCAAATATGATAATACTAATAAAAATGAAATCGAAGGGAGATTTATTATGCAAAATCCAATAGTAACTATAAGCATAGAAAATGGAGGAATTATAAAAGCTGAATTATATCCAGAAATAGCACCAAATACAGTAAGAAACTTTATAGATTTAATTAATAAAGGATTTTATGATGGAATTATATTTCACAGAGTAATACCAGGTTTTATGATCCAAGGGGGATGCCCAGATGGAACAGGAATGGGAGGCCCTGGCTATAGTATAAAAGGTGAATTCTCAAGAAATGGATTCAAAAACGATTTAAAACATTCAAGAGGAGTTCTTTCAATGGCTAGAACAATGATACCTGATTCAGCAGGAAGTCAATTTTTTATAATGGTTGCTGATTCTCCACATCTAGATGGACAATATGCATCTTTCGGAAAAGTTATAGAAGGAATGGAAGTAGCAGATAAAATAGTAAATTCAAAGAGAGATTATAATGATAAGCCATATGAAGATCAAAAGATTCTAAAAATGACAGTAGAAACATTTGGAGAAACTTATGCTTCACCAGAAATAATAGAAAATTAGTAATAAAGATTTAGGAGGGGTTATATGCTTGATAATAACAAATGTATCTTAGCTTATAATGTACCGGAGAGGGAAATAAATATATTAAAGGAAGAAGGATTTAAGGTTATATTAATATCTTCTGAAATGACAGAAATGACCATTAGGGATATTTTAGATGGCTTGAAATTTGAAACTTTCAATTCAAACTTAAGAAATGAGTCTGTTATTCTTTTTAATAATTTTTCCGATGAAGAGCTTAAGGAAACTATAAGAAGCATTAGACAAAATATCAAAGGTGGAATATTGGCAACAGTAACACCAGTCTCAATTGAATGGAAATTTAATTATTTAGTAGAACATTTAGTTGAAGAAAGAGAATGGTATTTAAAACAACAGAAGGGAAGATCTCAAAGTGAGTAGAGTTGGGGAAAAGATAAAGGAAGCTAGACTGAAAAGTGGTATGAGTCAGAAAGTATTAGCAAAAAAATTAGGTGTAGCTGAAAAGTTTATAAATGAAGTTGAAATAGGAAGAAGAGTTGCTCAAGAATCTTTTATTGAAAAGGCATCTAAAATACTGAAATCTGATTTTAATGATATTAGTATGGTTGTTACAGATGAAGCTTTATTAGAAGAAAGAAAATCAATAAAAGAAGCAAATAATAGAGGGATATCTAGAGAAAAAATTGAAAAAGATGAGGTTTGGACTAATGCCTTTTCTTCAGTACTGAAGAATATTCCGATTTTTGATTATTCACTTAAGAACAGCAAGGGATTCAAGGAATTACCAATTCATTCTAATAAGGTGGAAGGATATTCTCAAGATAAAGTTTTATATTTAGAAGTTCAGGATGATGAAATGTCTGGATTTAGAATGTTAAAAGGTGATTTAGCTTTTTCTTATTTAGTTAAGGAAATAAGCAGTAATGGAATTTTTCTAGTTGAATATAAAGGTAAAAGAGCTATAAGGCAAGTAAAAAGTTTAGGAAACTCAAAAATTTTATTAGTTAGTAATAGTGGAAGTTTATTAACAGAGACTATGAATATTAGTGAAGTATCTGTATTAGCTAAACTAGAAAGATTGGAAATAAATTTATAATACTATTTAAGAAGGTTATTTTTGAAGTTGCTAATTTCAAAATAGCCTTTTTTAAATTTTTCACTATTTCTTTATTCAATATTTTGCAAAGCAAAATATAATCTGCGAAACAAATTTATAAATTAAATTCTCACTTTTATAATAATTACATATATTATTATAAACAAGTTGTAGAGGTGATAACGATAGAAAACATAAATCCAAATAAGGTAGATGCAGTATTAGGATTAATACAAAATGTACCGAAGAACATATTAAGTAAATTAGGAATAAGCTATGGAGATAAATTTTCACAATTAAATATAATAGAAGTTACTATAATATCAGGAGATAGTGAGGAAAATGTAAGAAGTATCGTCCAAAGTTTAGGTGGAACCTACGAAAATTTAGGGTTTGGATTTGGAATAGTCAATATACCAACTGAGAATCTATGGAGATTAGCAAGTAGTGACTCAATACAATATATAGAATTACCGAAGAGTTTATATACAACAGATGCTCAGAGTAATAGGGCAGCTTGTGTAAATACAGCAAGAGAAGGATATAACATTAGAGGTGAAGGAGTTTTAATTGGATTTATAGATTCGGGAATAGATTATACTCATCCAGCATTTAGAAACCCAGATGGCACTACAAGAATAGATTATATATATGATTTAAGCGATAATGGTAAAGTTTATAATAGAGAAATTATAAATACTGCATTACAAAATCAAGATCCATTTACAATTGTACCTTCATATGACAATACAGAACATGGAACTCATGTGGCTGGTATAGCTTGTGCTGGTGGAAATATAAATAATGCTTTTTATGGTGTAGCTCCGGAAAGTTCGATTGCTATGGTTAAGTGCACTAGAGGACAGTATGCTCTTAGTACAAACATAATGAGGGGAATTAAATTCTTAGTAGATAAGGGAAAGGAGCTAACTAAACCATTAGTAGTAAATATAAGCTTAAGTACTAATGATGGAGCTCATAATGGTAGCAGTTTATTAGAACAATATATATCAACTATAGCTACTCTAGAAAGAATTACAATTGTTATTGCAGCAGGAAATGAAGGAGATGCGGCGCATCATGTTGGTGGGGATTTATCAGGAGAAAAGAGAATACTTATAAATATAGCCGAAGATGAAGCTGCTGTTATATTAAACTTATATAAACCTGTCTTATCAGAAATAGCGATAAGAATAATTAGTCCTACAGCAGCAACTAGCGGAGACATAATAGTACGTGAAGGATACAACGAAGGATTTATTGGACGAGATAGATATCAAGTATTTTATACAGGGCCTAAACCATTTGACTTAATAGGAGAAATATCTATTGCATTACTTACAAATGGACAATATATATCTTCAGGTCAATGGGAAATTAGGATATTTTTATTAAATGAATATACAGGTTTATTTGATATGTGGTTACCAATATCAGAAGGATTAAATGTTAACACAAAATTTCTTCAACCCACAGTTTTAAATACACTGGGAATACCAGCAACTGTTAGTAATATAATTGCAGTTGGGAGCTATAACTATGTCACTAATAATATATCACCTTTTAGTGGAAGAGGAAGGCCCTATATATTTCAAACAATAAGACCAGATTTGGTGGCACCAGGAGAAAATATATCATCAACAACTCCAAATAGATCTTTTGATACTAAAAGCGGAACATCTATGGCAGCTCCGCATGTAGCCGGAATAGCTGCATTAATGATGGAGTGGGGGGTTGTTAAAAGAAATGATCCGTATTTATATGGAGAGCGGCTAAAATACTACTTGGTTACATCTGCAAAAAGGCCTAGAACAGATGTTAAGTATCCTGATCCAAGTTGGGGGTATGGAGAGGTATGTCTAAGTTCTGCTATAGAAAGTATAATAAATAATATAGGGTTTATTGGTACTAGAAATAGTGGGAATTATAGATATGATGAAGAAAAACAAAGCGATAGCAATGGAATTAATTATAAAGATATCACGGCTGAGGAAAATAACGTTTTTATTAAATTGGAGGAAAAGGAAGTGGATATCAAAAATAATAAGTATAGACAAATGAGTATATACAAGGATCTTCAAAGTGAAGCACTTCAAAATTATCAGAATTACTCAGAGGTTGTAGGTTTTTTAATTGAATATAGTTCTAGGGAGCAAGCGCTAAAAGTAAATGATATACCAGGTGCATCAATTGTGTTAGTAGATAATAACTTTGGAATCGCTTTTATACCATTTAATAGAGTACTAGAACTTGAGCCATATGTTAAAGATGTAGTTTCAATAGAAATACCTGTAATTTATACATTAGAGCAATCTTCACCTGTAGAAGCAAGTGGGGCTCCGTTATTTCATAACAATCCATTTATACAACTAAATGGGAGAGGCGTTATTGTTGGAATTATAGATACTGGAATAGATTACTTAAATAGTGAATTTATGAGAGAAGATGAAACTACAAGAATAGTAAGAATATGGGACCAAAGCATAGAAGGTGATGATAGGGTTTATGATGTTAAGCTAGGAGTAGAATATAATAGTGATCAAATAAATCAGGCTATACAAGCTAACAAAGGAGGAGAAGATCCATATGCAATAGTTAGAACTAAAGATGATATAGGACATGGGACAATGGTGGCAAGTTTAGTTGGTGCTAGAGGAATAAATCCAGAAGTTATGGGAATAGCTCCAGATTGTGAGTTTGCAATAGTTAAATTGAAACAAGCTCCAAGTGTGATATTAGATTATGCAGGTGTTAGTACACCAGGAAGTGGAAGATATACAAGTATAGAACTATCTTTAGCAATACGGTATTTGAATATGTTAGCAAGTGACTTAGGGAAGCCTATGGTTATATGTCTCCCTGTAGGAAGCAATATAGGATCACATGATGGGACCAATGTAGTTGAGGCATATATATCACAAATAAGTATTCAACTAGGAGTAGTATGTGTTACGGGTACTGGAAATGAAGGTGATACAGACACACATACAGAAGGAAGGTTTGATAGACCAGGGCAAATAAGAACTTTAGAAATCAGAATTGGAAAGGGACAAAGAGATTTAAATTTTCAAATATATATTCAACAACCTGATAAGGTTTCAATAGGAGTAGTATCGCCCTCTGGAGAGGTGGTTGAAAGAATACCAGTAAGACTAAATAAAGTTGAAAAGGTAAATTTTATTTATGAAGGAACAAGAATGAGAATTTCATATATATATCCAGATCTTTTTACAGGAGACCAGATAATAAGTATAGAAGCAAGAGGGTTAAAGGAAGGAATATGGCAATTTAGATTATATGGAGATTATGTAGTGGATGGACGATACTGGAGTTGGCTACCACAAAGAAGTTTACTTGATCCAGATACCAAGTTCTTAAGTCCAAGTCAATATACGACACTAACAATTCCTGCAACAGCAAGAAGTGTAATAGCAGCAGCATTTTATAATCAAAACAACAATGCTACTATAGGACAATCTGGTAGAGGATTCACAAGAGATGGGAGAATAAAGCCAGATATTGCAGCAGGAGGAATAAATGCAATAGTTACAACACCAGGCGGAGGAACTAGGATAGTTAGTGGCTCATCTGTGGGGACCTCCATTACAGCAGGATGTTGTGCACTTTTAATGCAATGGGGAATAGTTAATGGTAATGATCCGAGTTTATATGCAACGGAAATAAGAACTTATTTAATAAGGGGAACTAGTATGAGAGTTGGAGATATATATCCAAATGAGCAGTGGGGATATGGAACAATTAACATGAAGGGAGTATTTGATGCTATAAGGGAAAACTTAGCAGGTGGGGTTGATCAAACAAGATCAAATGATGAGTATGAGGTTGGTAATATGTTTGTAAGTAAACCTAAAGAAATATAAGAGAACTATTTTAATTATAGAAGCATATATTAATTAGAGGAAAAATATTAAAGGAGTAATATATGGCAGAAAAGGGTAGATTAAAGGTACAATGTTTTGTTAGGGAAAGCTATATACCTGTTGATAATACTAGAATAGTCATAAGACCATCAGTTGGAGGTGAAAGTACAAATGATATAGTTTTATCAACTAACTCTATGGGAGAATCTGAAATAGTAGAATTAGATGCTCCTCCATTAGAATATTCACAACAGCCAACGGGACAAGTACCTTATAGTATGTATGATATAAGAGTAGAAAAGGATGGCTTCCAAAGTATATTAATAAATAGATGTCAAGTTTTCCCCGATGAATTAGCAATACAAGAATGTAATCTTATAGAATCTTTAAATAGGTCTTATAGAATGGAAACAATAAATATTCCGCCGAATACAGCAGATGTTTCACCAACTAGTTTAAATGGATTAACTGGATTAAACGGAATTACTGAATTAAACGGAATGACCGGATTAAACGGAGCCACTGGATTAAATGAATCAAATATAAATGAAATTATAAATATAGGTCCGAATGTATTAAATGGGAATTATCCAGAGAAGATTCCAGAGGAAGAGGATAAACCATTACCACCTCCAACAAGTGGAGTAGTTTTACAAACACCAGTTGTACCTGAATTTATAGTAGTTCATGCAGGAGGACCTAATAACACAGCAGCACCAAATTATAGAGTTCTATATAAGGATTATATAAAAAATGTAGCATCTTGTGAAATATATTCAACATGGTCAGAAAATACAATAAGATCAAATATATATGCTATAATTTCTTTTACCTTGAATAGAATATATACGGAATGGTATAGAGGTAAGGGAAAGAACTTCGATATTACAAATTCAACAGCATACGATCATGCATTTACTTATGGAAGAAACATATTTGAAAGTATTAGTAGAGTAGTGGATGATATTTTTGCAACTTATATAAGAAGAATTGGTAGAAAGCAACCTCTATTAGCTCAATATTGTGATGGTAAGAATGTATCTTGTCCAGGATGGATGACTCAATGGGGAAGCAAATACTTAGGAGATCAAGGGAAAGCTCCTTATGATATATTAACAAGTTTTTATGGTAGTAATATAGAATTAGTAACTGCCGAGCAAGTTAAGGGGATTCCTAAATCATATCCAGGATACAACTTAATAATAGGTTCTTCAGGACAAGAGGTTAGAACAGTACAAGAATTTTTAAATAGAATATCACAAAACTATCCATTAATTCCCAAAGTAGCTCAAGACGGGATATATGGTGCGAAAACTGCTGAAGCGGTAAAGGTATTTCAAGGAGTATTTAATTTACCGCAAACAGGAATAGTAGATTATGCAACTTGGTATAAAATATCAGATATTTATGTAGGTGTAACAAGAATAGCAGAATTAAGAAGTAGCGCTAGAAATGTTCAAAGGATATTTATACCTCCTAGGTCTTTTGATAACTATTACGATTCAACAGTTCCTAAATTCAATTATATGGATGACATGATATAGTATAAATAAATTAATAATTAAAAAATAATTTGATTTTTAAAACTCCTGCGGGAGTTTTTTTGTTAAGTTTCCATCTTGTATTATTAATTTTTTATCATGAATAGGTATTTATAAAAAAAATATACATCCTTCGACAGCCCTTCTTTTTTTATTATAATAGAGGTATAATAGATATAAATATGTGATAATCTTAACAGTGTTATTAGAAATTAAGGAGGTAGAATATGAAAGGCACAGTTGTTTCTACATGGATAAGAACCTGTAGAGATTTGTATGGAAATGATATTATAAATAAAAGTTTAAAATCTGTAGATTGGTCGGAAGATATAGTATTTACACCTTTAGAAGATGTAGATGATACAAAAATATTTAAGCTTATAGAAGTTATAGCTAATAATGTAGATATTTCTATAAATGATTTATGGCAAGTTATTGGGGAAAATAATTTAACTAAGTTTTCAGAAGATTATCCAGTGTTCTTCAAAAGAGTAAATTTATATAAGTTTTTGAATTCTCTTAACTTTATACACGCGATAATAATGAAGAAGATAAGAGGCGCAAAGCCACCTAAAATGGCATTGGAACCGGTAACAAATGATAGCATATATTTTACATATAGATCAGATAGAGAATTATTTGATTATTTTTTAGGGTTATTACATGGCAGCGCTAAATATTTTGGAGAAAAAATTGAAGTAAAAGAAATAGAAAGAAAAAAAGGGGAACTTAAAGTACATATAAAATTTGAAAATACTATTGAGCATAGTAAAAAGTATAAGTTTAGCAAAGCTTTATCTAGCATGGGTTTAAAAAGCTTAGAGCTAAAGATGACAATTCCTATATTCATTATTATGACTTGTGTTGGTATAGTACTTTCAGGATTAGTTAAGGGTCTATTAATTGGAGGTATATCAGGAGTTATTTCAGCTGTTGTATCATATATGACAGTAAAGCCTTTAAATGACATAATAGAAAATATAGAAAATAGAAATTTTGAAGACATTGATAGAAGTATTAAAACTAATGATAAGCTTGAAAAAATATATTTAGGAATATCCAAATTAAAAGATAGTATAGGTAAGGACTCAACGTCTGCTAATCTTGCAATAAATGAATTGTCAGTATTTACGAACAACATGTACAATACTACAGAAAAGATGAAGGAAGCAACTAGAGAAATAGCAAATTACTCAGAGCAGGTTTCACAATTAGCTACTCAACAAGAGATAAGTACTGAAACCCTTGTAAAGCAAACAAATGAAAATATGGTAGCTTTAAAAGAACTTGTACAATCTGAAAATAAAAACAAATTGGAGCTAGATAAATCAGTAGAAAAAATTAATCAAAGTCATATTAATGTGGACAAGTCTAGCGAAGCTATAAAAGAGTCATTAAAATCATTTATGAATGTAAAAGAAAAAGGTAAAAATCTTAAAGGTAAAACTGAAGATATTACTAATATAGTATCATTAGTTTCAGGAATTGCAGCACAAACCAACCTTTTAGCATTAAATGCTTCAATAGAAGCAGCAAGGGCTGGAGAGCAAGGTAGGGGGTTTGCGGTAGTTGCAGAAGAAGTTAGAAAGCTTGCAGAACAATCTCAACAAGCAGTAAAGGATATTAATAGTAATTTATTATATTTTGCAGATGAAATAAATTCATTAGTGGGTAGCATAGAAAGCCAATATAGTGTATTAGAATTAGAAACAACTAATTTAGAGAATGTAAGAAAAATAAGTTCAGAAGCAAATGACCTAATTAAAGTTGTATCAGATGAAACTAATAAATCAATAACTCAATTAAATAGCGAAGTGGAATCTGTAGAAGAGATGTTTAAAACCATTGATTCATTGGCAGCAATTGCAGCAGAAAATGCATCATCATCACAAGAAGTTAATAGAAATATAGAAGAGTTTACTAACAATATTCAAGACATGATAGAAACCCTTCAAAAGGTTAAAGATGTTGGAGATAACTTTGCAAATGATATAGAAGTATAATTAAAAAAATTACACCTAAGAGGTTCTGAAATTTGAAGCCTCAGGTGTAATTTTTTTATTTTAGGACTTTTAATTTAACTCATGTTTATGTTTAAAATAAAAATAAATAGTTTGAATTATGAATACTAAACTAAGTAATCCAAAAAAAGGATATAAGGATCCGATTAATTTAGAAAATCCAATTCTGGATATAGGAAAGGCAATAATGATAACTAAGAAAATTGCTTTCTTAAAGTCTATGTTTAAAGTATTATCCAATGTTTTACTTATAGAGTAAACATCAGAAACTTCAGTCGAAAACATCTCTAACCAAATTACGACTAGTAACAATGCTTGAATTATGTTTCCAAAACGTTGGGCCACGAATAACAAAGGTACTTCATATTGATGTATATATGGTTGATTTATCATTAGCAAGAAATTTATTGCAAAGCTTAAAGCAGCTAAACCTAAGGCTCCTAATGCTATTCCATAGAACATGGTTTTAGGTTTTCTAACTTGATTGCTTAAAGGAACCAACACTCCTAGACAACAAAGGGTATTGTAACCTGAGTATAAAATAGTAGATAAGGTTATCCCTGTTTTGCTGGGTTCAAACTTAGTTAAAAATTCTAATGAAATCATATCTTTGCAAAACATAAAATATAGTATGGTTATTGTAGTAATAGTTATAACCAAAGTTGGAACTATAAAGGAGTTTACTTCTATTAATCCATCGGTATCTCTTAAAAGGAAAAATATAGCTAAGACTATCATTATAAGAGAACCTATTATCTTAGGTATTCCAAAAAATTGATTTATTAAAGCTCCGCTACCAGCTAAAATAATTGATGCACTAGAAATAAGATAAAGAGTAGTAATAACACCCGTTATTTTACCAAGAAGATTTGGGCTAACTACTTTTATTACATCTCCATAAGAATTTAACTTATACTTAATACTTATTTTTGAAACTATAGATCCCATTATTACATAAAATATGCCACAAGCTATAATTCCTACAAAACTAGATATTCCATATGAAGTAAAAAACTCCTTAATCTCTTGTCCAGAAGCAAGTCCAGCCCCAACTATTGTTCCTATGAAAACAACAGCTATTTGAAAAATTTTAGAAAGTTCCCGTTTCATTTATATATCCCCCTAATTTCTATCTATTAACAAATATATATGTATTGAGTTACTTTTATTCTTCAAAAATGAATAAGGTATATATTCTTAGGGAAAATAAGTTTAAGGACAATATGTAAGGAGGTATTATAAATGAAGAATAGAAAAATAATAATGTGTTATTTATTAGTAATTATGAATCTTTTTTTATTATCATGTTCTAAAAAAGAAATTAACGAAGAAGCTAACATAGATTTATTTAACCCTAAAGCAGCATCAGAAGTAGCAAAGGATTATTTAAGCTATGTGAAAGAGAATAATATTAAAGAAGCAAATAATTTATGTACAGATCAACTTATAAGTAAAAATAAAGAAATATCTATGGGAGGAACAAGAATAATATCTTATGCACCTGATAATTTAATAGAATCCTCAGGATCTGCATATATATTATTTAATGTAGTTAGGAATTCAGAATCAGAATCAAGATGTGATTTAGATAATTATGCAATAAAGGTAGTTAAGATTGGTGATGAATACAAAATAGATGAAATTAAATCTATAAACAAAAAACAAGTTTTTGTTAGAGATAGATCATTAAGAGTTATTGGAGAGGATGGAGGGAAAAGCGATTTAATACTAACATTAAACAATTTGCCAAGAGATATTTATTTAAGTGAAAATAAAGTAATGCTTTATAAAGAACAAACACCAAATGAAAAATTTGGGCCTATATCAATAGGATATAGGGGCCAAAAGGTAGCAATTTCAACAATAGGTGATAATAAATCATTTATATCAATTGCATATATGGAAGAAAGTAAGGAAGCCCAAGCCCAAGCACAATCAGAAGAAGCGGGTGGATCAGCAGATAAGGGGATTACAGGAAGTACCAATTTAGAAGAAGTATTAGATAAGCCTATAGCAAAAAAAGTAATATCACTAGATATTTTAGATAACATAAAGTTACAAGACTTGATTTTCTCAAAGGAAGAGGAATATTTAATAGTAAGTTATTTAAATTCTAATTCATTAAATAGAATGAATGTTTATAGCACATCAAAAGGTGATCTTATTAAGCTAAAATTTAATGAGATGTTTCCAGAAGATAAGTATAACATAGCATTAAAGGAATTTGATAAAAATACAATTACCATTGAAGTAACAGGAAAGGCTAAATTAGATAATATAAACAAAGAAGTTATAGGTAATTATAAAGTAAATATGGAAGAGGAAGAAATTGAAAAAATATTTAATTCATAAAAGGCTTAACATATAAAAATATTGTAGTAGAATAAAAGTACAACTTAAAATAAAGTTGTACTTTTACTTTTTAGGAGGAACTTATGAAAACATGGAATGGTAAGAGATATCATAGTTTAAACTATTATCTTAGAAATAAATTTAATGAAAAAGTGTATAAAATATCACTAGATGGAGGATTTACATGCCCTAATAGGGATGGGAAAGTTGCTACGGGGGGATGTACTTTTTGTAGCGCAAGAGGTTCTGGAGATTTTGCAGGAAGTAGAATTTTATCAATAACAAAGCAGTTTGAAGATAGAAAAGATATGATGGAGAAAAAGTGGAAGGATGGAAAGTTAATTGCATATTTTCAAGCTTACACAAATACATATGCTCCAGTAGACGAACTTAGAGAAAAGTATGAGGAAGCTTTAAAGCAAAAAAATGTAGTAGCAATATCAATAGCAACAAGACCAGATTGCATCGATAATGATGTTTTGGAGTTCTTAACAGAGCTAAATAAAAAAACTTATTTAATTATAGAGTTAGGCCTACAAACTATAAATGATGAAACGGCAAGAGACTTTAATAGAGGATATGATTTTGAAGTGTTTGATAATACTTTAAAAAGGCTATTAGAAAGAAATATAGAAGTTGTAGCTCATACAATTTTTGGACTACCAGGAGAAACAAAAGAAGATATGCTAAAGACTGTTGATTATATAGCACATTCAGGAGCCAAAGGTATAAAATTTCATTTGCTTCATTTAATGGAGGGAACAAAGATGGTTAAACAGTATGAAAGCGGAGAATTAAAATTGTTAAGCCAAGAAGAATATATAGATTTAATATGTGAAGGAGTCTCTATGTTGCCAGAAGAAATGGTTGTTCATAGGCTAACAGGAGATGCGCCAAGAGAATTATTAATAGGTCCTATGTGGAGTTTAAAAAAATGGGAAGTGTTAAATGCTATAGATAAAGCATTAGAAGATAATGATATTTGGCAAGGGAAAACTTATATCAATTAACAATCAACAATTAATAATGAGGGGGGTTTTTATGAATATAGATGTTATTATATCAGCGGATCATATTAAGGAAGAATATCTAGAAAATAAAACTGTGGTAGTGATAGATATGCTAAGAGCAACATCTGTTATTATTACAGCCTTAGCCAATGGAGCGAAGGAAGTCATTCCAATGTTGACTGTAGAAGAATCTTTTAAGAAGAAAATGGAACTTTCAAAATTAGGAATACCATCTTTACTTGGAGGAGAAAGAAGAGCGGTAAAAATAGGAGGATTTGACTTCACAAATTCACCATTAGAATATACTAAAGAAAAGATAGACCAAAAGGTAATTATATTAAGCACTACTAATGGGACAAGGGCTATTAATTTGAGTTTAAAGGCAAAGAAAATATTAATAGGAGCAATGATAAACGCTAATGCTGTTGTTGAATTATTAAAAAATCAAGAAGAGGATATAGTATTTATAAATTCAGGAACCAATGGTGAATTTTCTATGGATGATTTTATATGTTCAGGATATATGATAAATTTATTGTGCCAAAGTCATGAACATAACTTATCAGATATAGCAAAGACGGCTAGATATATATATGCTAATAATAGTGATGTGGTACAGTATATAAAAAATGCTAGGCATTATAATGTATTGAAAGCTTTAAATTTAGAAGAGGATTTAAAATATTGTTGTAAAAAAAGTATTGTTGATATAGTTCCCATAGTCAATAAAAGTAGCAAAACTATATCTATAATTAGTAAATGATAATAAATTTCAATTATTTTAAATTTTCTATTGACAATAATATGAAAAGATTATATTATAATATTAGATTGATAATGAATATCAATTAAGCGGAAAAAATACTATTAAAAGCTCCACACTTTTAATAGTATGGATTATATACAAACAAACTAAACTCCTATAATTATAGAATTTATTTCAATAAAAGATGACTAAGCATTACACTTAGTCATCTTTTATTTTGTTTGAAAATAATTGTAATATTTTTAATTTATTATCGATATATAAGATGAAGAAGTAAATAGGAGTGAGTAAATGCGAATTGATGAGAATAACTTTATAGAGAACTTAAAGAAGAAGCATCCTAAAGCTTTAAATTATATTGTAGATACTTATGGAGGATTAGTTAATACAATAATCACTAATGCGCTTAAGTCAATTGGAGACAGAGGGTTAATAGAAGAATGTATAGATGATGTGTTTATTGCTGTATGGGAAAATGGATATAAATTTATAGGAACTAGAGATAACTTTAAAAGTTGGATAGCGGGGATATCAAAGTATAAAGCAATAGATTATTTTAGGAAAAATTCTAAAAGAATTAATACTGAAATAATAGATGAAAATATATCTGACAAAAAGGATTTAGAAGAAGAGTTTATAAATAGTTTAGAGTCAAAAAGGTTACTGAAACTTATAATGACCTATGAAGAACCTGATAAAAGTATTTTTATTAGAAAATTTTTACTAGGAGAGACAAGTATTGAAATAAGTAAAGCAATTGGAATGACAATAAGCAATATAAATACCAGGATATTTAGGGGGAGACAAAAAATAAAAAAAGATTTCTATGGAGAAAAGGAGGTATTATAGTATGAAAGAAAAAGATATTTATGAATATTTAAACAATCTTAATATAGAAACCATAGATGAAGAAATTTCATTAAATAAAATTGATAAGAAAAGAATAAAAAGGAGACTATATAAGAAAATATTTTATAATAACAAAAGAAGATATTTAATAGTTGCACTATTATTTTTAAGCTTTATATTTGTAATATCTCCTATAGGAAAAGATGTAATTGCTAAAATAAAAGAAAAATTAGTCTTTAGTGCTTCACATGGTATTATTTCTTTAGAAGAAGATAAAGAACTATATATGTTAGAAGAGCCTTTTAAAGTAAATATCAATAATAAGGATATATTAGTTAAGGGTATAATAAAGAAAGGCGAGAATTTATTTGTTCAAATAATATCAGAATCATATCCTGAAGAAGCTAAAGAAATAGCATCTGGAATTAAAATAAAGTTAGAAGATGGAGAAGTAATTAATATTGACGGTTATGGTATTGGTTTTAGTACTACATCAGTTATAGAAGTTGGAATTAATATAAAAAACAAAAAAGTGAATAAATTTGTATTAATGTTTAAAGATGAAGAACTAAAGGAAGTAACTTTAGAAAAGGCTGAGTATAAATATAATTATAATGATATTGGTGGAAATATAGATAATAAAGGTATATTAATAGGTGGAACTAGTTATTATGTACAAGGAGAAAGATATTTTAGACTTTGGAATGATGAAAGTGCGATAAGTTCAAAGAAGTATAATGTATCTATAGGAAATATAAAAATTGATAAGGTGTTAGATGAAGGTGGAAAAAGTTTGAACTTTGAAGCTAGTAATGATGGTACTGGTAAGGAATATAAAATATTAGAAGAATATAATGGAAAAATAAATATAGAAATAAAGGAAATAAGTTTAGAATATAAGTTTAAAAATCCCACTAAAATAACAATTAAAGATCCTAAATATGCAGGAGATTATAAATTAAATCAAGAGTTGTCATTCGAAGGAATAGATGATATCGCAAAGATAACAGAAGTAAAAAGATCAAATGATGAAGTTGTAATAGGTCTTGATTTTTCTAATAATAATTCAAGTGATAGATTTATATATATGATTTTAGATAGTTCTAAATACAGTGGAGGAATGGGGGATATGGAAAATTTAATTGGCGAAATAAATATTGATTATGAAGATATAAGTATCTTTGAAAAGCTTACAAGGAAAATAAACCTTAAGCTTGATGATATCGATATTTTGCAAAAGGGAAACTGGAAATTTACAATAGAATAATTTAAAAAGTATTAGAAATGTAATATGATTTTAGAAGAAGATATAAGAAACTTTATTAACTTAAAAATTATATAGAAAAGCTTTAATCAAAAATTAAATGAAGTGTATTATATAATATAAGGGTTTAATAGATAATAAAATCATAAAAATTAAAAAAATAATTAAGAAGAAACTCAACTAATAAAAATTAAGTTTCTTCTTAATTTTTAAAATTTATCAATAGTAAATAATTTTATCCTTTTATTAAAACATTTTCATTAATTACAAGGTAACTCATATTTAGTGTAATCTATTATTATGATATTATTAATATTGTACATAAGATTAAATTAAAGGAGGAAATTCCTATGAGCAAATCTAGAATAATTACTCTTATAATTTCGGGATTCTTAGCCATAGCAGTGGCTGGTGGAGTATACTATACATATTCTAAAAATGAAGTTGGTGATAATAACACAACTAATATTGAAGAAAACAAAAAACTTGCATCTGATAAAAATAAGAATGATAATGATAAAAATAAAGAGACTGAGATACCAGATAATAGTGATGGAGGACCAAATATTAATGAAAAAAATAATGATGGAAGTCCTGATTTAGGTGGTAATGTTCCAAATAATAATGATAATTCTAATAACGAAACTATACCTCCGAGTCAACCAGAACAAGCGCCTCAAGCTCCACAAGGAGGTAATGTTAATCCTAATACTATTACGCCAGAGGTTCCACAACAACCATCAACCTCAGATAATAGTAATTATATAGCAGAAATTGAGCAAGCTATTTTTCAAAGAGTAAATAAAGAAAGAGCAGCTGCAGGACTTACAGCTTTAAGCTATAATACAACTATGGAATACTATGCTAGAATAAAATCAAAAGATATGGGAGATAAAGGATATTTTGATCATAAAGATCCACAAGGCAGACTAATTACGGAGCAAATGAAAGCAGATGGAGTATCATATAATGCTTGGGGAGAAAATATTGCCTATATTCAAGGTGTTAGTGGAAATTCTACTTTGGCAACACAGTTTATGGATAACTGGATGAATTCTCCAGGACATAGAGCCAACATATTATCATCAAATTTCAGTAGTATAGGCATTGGTGTTTATAAAATAGGAGACACTTATTATGCAACACAAGAATTCTATAGATAATAAATAATAATTAAAAAAGCTGTTATTTTACAATTGTAATTTGTGAAATAATAGCTTTTTAGATAAATTTGTTTAAATTATTATATAACTTGGAATATAAAGAATTTTAGATAATAAGATTCATCAGAATTCCATAAAATTGGATGGTCTGCACTTTGAGTTCTTATTTCAACTTGCCTTAAGGTTCTTCTAGCATCATGAGCTGCTTCTTGAACTGTTTTCTTTAATTGTTCTTCACTCATATAATGAGAGCAAGAGCAAGTTGCGAAATAACCACCTGATTTAACCATTTTTAAACCTCTAAGATTTATTTCTTTATAGCCTCTAATTGCAGATTTAATTGTGTTTCTTGACTTTGTAAATGCTGGAGGATCGAGAATAACAACATCAAATTGTTTTCTTTCTCTAGACCAGTCACCAAGAATATCAAAGGCATTATGACATTCAAATTTAACAGTATCTTGAAGATTGTTAAGTTCTGAATTTTTTCTAGCACAATCGATGGCATGTTGAGATACATCAATACCTAATACTGATTTAGCTCCTGCAATACCAGCATTTAATGCGAAAGACCCTGTATGAGTAAAACAGTCTAATACATCCTTGTTCTTACAAATTCTATGTATAGCAGCTCTATTTTCTTTTTGGTCTAAAAAGAATCCTGTTTTTTGGCCGTTTTCTAAATCAACTATGTATTTAACTCCATTTTCTATTATTTCAACATTTGTATCAAAGGGTTCAGTTAAAAATCCTTTGGTTTGTTCAAGGCCTTCTATTTCTCTTGTTTTTATATCACTTCTTTCATAAACGCCCTTAGCAGAATACTCATCAACTAAAATTTTAACTATTATATCTCTATACTTATCCATACCTAGAGTAGAAATTTGAATTACATAATAATCTTCAAATTTATCAACAGTAAGGCCAGGTAAAAAGTCAGCCTCCCCGAAAATAAACCTGCAAGATGATATATCTATAACAGTTTTTCTATATTCAAATGCATTAGAAAATCTCTTTTTAAAAAAATTATAATCTATTTCCTCGTCAATGTCTGTTGTCATTATTCTTATAGTAATTTTACTTTTATCATTTATATAACCTTTACCTATAAAAAATCCTTTATGATTATATACTTCAACTATATCACCATTTTCATAATCACCATCATACTCATTTATTTCATCAACATATATCCAAGGTCTTCCTTGCTCAGCTCTTTTGTTTTTACCTTTATGTAAATAAAACTTACTTGCCATAACTTATCATATCTCCTTTTTAATTAAATCTTATAAAATTATAACATATATATAATTAAATCAATATTATAAAGTTTAATAGTATAAGCTAAATACAATAACTCTATACAAATTAATAGGTAATAGCGCAAAAAGAATTAGATGATAAACCTAAAAGTAATATAAATACATTTAAGGTTTATTTTGTTATATAAATTTGATACAATATATATATTAATTTTTAATAAATAGGAAAATCACAATTTATATTTAGTATGCAAATATTTAAATAGTGATTAGGAGGATTAGTATGGAAGCAAAAAGACTTAAAGGAACCATAGCAAAATTTTTAGCAATAGTAGTAATTGGTGGGATAGGAATAGGGGCCAAGGCTCTTTCTGATAACAGAATAGAGAAGAAATTAGCTTTAAGTGCTAAGGCTTCTGAAGAATCTAAAAAGGCCGAAGAAAATAAAAAACTTGAAGAAATAAAAAAAATAGAAGATGAGAAAAGGGCAGAAGAAGAAAGAGCTGCTGAAGAGATAAAAAAAATAGAAGAAGCTAAAATGACAGAGGATACTAAGAAAGCTGAAGAGGTACAACAAGTTGAGCAAAAGATTGATACGCAAGATCAAGCTATAAATAACAAGATAAGGGGGTTTGTTGACTTAAAGAATGGAAATAAATTTTATAGATACCCATCTGATCCACTATATAATAAATTATCTAGTTTTGGAAGTTATGAAGAATTTGCAACGGAACAACAAGCAGAGGCAGCAGGTTATCAACTAGCACCTAAAAACACTAGTGTTGCACAAAATGATAAAACTCAAGTAGTAAGATCTAATAGTCCGGTTAGGGGATATGAGGATGAAAAACTAGGTGGAAAATTTTATGTATTTCCAAGAGATAGAGCATATGATACTTTAGGTACTGAAGGGCAAG
This sequence comes from Clostridium sartagoforme, assembly GCF_039521405.1. Classification (NCBI taxonomy): domain Bacteria; kingdom Bacillati; phylum Bacillota; class Clostridia; order Eubacteriales; family Clostridiaceae; genus Clostridium; species Clostridium sartagoforme. The sequence goes on along the minus strand of NZ_BAAACH010000003.1, from coordinate 109,433 downwards.
GTTATGTACAATTTAACAATGAACAAGAAGCTATAGATGCAGGATATAAGGTAAAGCCTGCACGTTAATAAAAAAGGCAAAAATAATTTTTCTATATAGTAAATTCAGTAATAAATTTATATTAACTAGTTATGAATATAAAATATAAATATAAATATAATTATAATATAAAACAATTATTTGGGGGATTTAGATGATATTTAAAGCAATTGTTATACCAACTCCAAGAAGAATACGAAGGTTTGTGGAGAAGAAAATAGATGAATTTACAAGTGAGAGCATAACAGCAAATGAAACTGTGAATAAGGAATTAGAACATATTGATATAACAAAAGATACTTTTAAAAATTATGGATTATCAGTTAGACTTTTTTAAATGAAATATTAGACATATGTAAGGTTAATTTATTATGGTGTCCTTTTTAGGTCAGCACAAACTTACATATGTCTATTTTAAATTTAAACAAAATATAAGCCACCTGTTTCCATAACAGGTGGCTTAGGGGAGATATAATCTATATGCTAATATAGTTTGGGGGAACTATATTAGTTATTTTCCAGATGTTTATCAATCAAATTTTGGATTGTAGGGGTACATCTGTAGCCTCTGCATCCACCTGTACAAGCTCCTGTTGCCTTTGAAACTTGTTCTACGGTATGAGCTCCGGCTTTGATTGCATCTTTTATTTTGGATCTTGGTATTGCCTTGCAAGTACAAACTTTAGTAATCTTATCAAGGACTTGTTCGTTTAAGTTATTTTCCATTTAGTTTTCCTCCTATATATTAAGAAATAGACTAAGGAAAATAAAGGGGATAAAAAATAATTATTGTTTATTCTTTATGATTAAATTATATAGCTATCAATAAGGAAAGTCAATACTAATTAATAAAAATTATTAGATAAGTATAAGTTTGTCAATTGGTATTGATAATACTATTTTGTGAAAATTATATTTAAATATTCCTAAATATAATCTTTTATATTATTCTACTTTGTAGTAGAATATAATTATTATTAACATAATGATTATATTTATATTAGCTTATTCAATAATTAAAGACTGTGATTAGGAAAAGTACTTAGTTGGATACTTTAAGAGAGTGGCTGTTTGGTGGAAAGTCATAGAGAAGATTAAGGAAAATCACCTAGGAGTTTGAGACTGAAAGGTAAATTTACTAATTAAGTTTTCACGTTAGCCAGCGTTAAAGGATAGAGTATGATTGTACTCGAAATAGAAAGTTTTTCATAATTTTATGATAAACTTATGACCTTAGGTGGTATAGCGAATTATCTTCGTCCTATTGGGCGAAGTTTTTTTTATTTAATTTATGTTTAGTAGCAATCAGCTTGTGAATAATTACTAGTCTATAGTTAATAATGTAAAATATAGATTAAGGGTTATGATAAAGATAAGTATAGTCTTAAACTAGTATATTTAATATAAATTGATCAAAAGAAGGGAGTTTATATATGTACAAAAAAGTTGAACTGTCAAAGGGCTTTGTTGGCATGGAAAAGGAAGTAGCAAACCTTTGGAAAGAAAATAATGTTATTAAAAAGAATTTTGATATGAATCAAGATGGTGAGTATTTTACATTTTATGATGGACCTCCAACAGCAAATGGAAGACCTCACGTAGGACACGTTTTAACAAGAGTTATGAAGGATATTATCCCAAGATACAAAGTTATGAAGGGATACAAAGTTATAAGAAAAGCAGGTTGGGATACTCATGGATTACCAGTTGAACTTGAGATTGAAAAGAAACTTGGAATTTCAGGGAAAGAGCAAATCGAAAGTTATGGAGTAGAGAAGTTTGTTACAGAGTGTAAGGAATCAGTATTTACTTATGTAAACATGTGGGAAAAAATGACTAATCAAATAGGATACTGGGTAGATATGGAACAGCCTTATGTTACATATCATAACTCATATATAGAATCTGTTTGGTGGGCATTAAGCCAAATGTGGGAAAAAGGACTTTTATATAAAGGTCATAAAGTAATGCCATACTGTCCAAGATGTGGAACAGGACTTTCTTCACATGAAGTTTCACAAGGATATAAGGATGTTAAGGATTTAACTGCTATAGTTAAATTTAAAGTTGAAGGAGAAGAAAATAAATATATATTAGCATGGACAACAACTCCATGGACATTACCTTCAAACTTAGCGTTATGTGTAAATAAAGCTTATGATTATATTGAAGCGAAAGTTGGAGATGAAACATTAGTACTTGCTAAAGATTTAGCTTCAAAGGTATTAGGCGAAGACTATGAAGTAATTAAAGAGTTTAAAGGAACTGAATTATTAGGAACTAAATATGAAAGATTACTTCCTTTTGGTGAAGTTGAAGGAAAGGCATTTGAAGTTATTCATGGAGACTATGTAACTTTATCAGATGGTACAGGGATAGTTCATATAGCTCCTGCATATGGTGAAGATGATAGTTTTGTTGCAAAGAAAAATGGAATAGGCTTCATAAACCTAGTAGATGCTAGTGGTAATTTTGTAGATGAAGTAACTCCATGGGCAGGAAAGTTTGTTAAAAAGTGTGATGAAAGCATAGTTAAATACTTAGATGAAAATAACAAGTTATTTAAAGCTGAAAAGCATACACACTCATATCCACACTGTTGGAGATGTGACACACCACTTCTTTATTATCCAAGGGAAAGTTGGTTTGTTGCAATGACTAAGCTTAGAGATAAGCTATTAGAAAATAATAATAAAATTAATTGGTATCCAGATAACATAAGAACAGGTAGGTTTGGTAAGTTCTTAGAAAATGTTATTGACTGGGGAATATCAAGAGATAGATATTGGGGTACTCCACTTCCTATATGGGAATGTGAATGTGGCCATAAAGAATGTATAGGAAGTATAGAAGAATTAAAAGGAAAGGGAATTAATGTTCCTGAAGATATAGAGCTGCATAAGCCATATATAGATAATGTTCACTTAAAGTGCCCTAAGTGTAGTAAGGAAATGACAAGAACAGCTGAAGTTATTGACTGTTGGTTTGATTCAGGATCAATGCCTTTTGCACAATTACATTATCCATTTGAGAATAAAGAAGTATTTGAAAAGAATTTCCCAGCTCAATTTATTTCAGAAGCTGTTGACCAGACAAGAGGTTGGTTCTATACTTTATTAGCTATTTCTACAGCTATATTTGATACGAATTCATTTGAAAATTGTATAGTTTTAGGCCACGTGTTAGATAAGAAAGGCTTAAAGATGTCAAAGTCAAAAGGAAATGTTGTAGATCCATTTGAAGTTTTAGATTCACAAGGAGCAGATGCAACAAGATGGCATTTCTATACAGCAAGTGCGCCATGGCTTCCAACAAGATTTTCTATTGATGATGTTCAAGAAGCACAAAGAAAGTTCTTAAGTACTTTCTGGAATGTATATTCATTTTATGTTTTATATGCAGATTTAGATAAGTTTAATCCATTAGAATATAAAGATTTTAAATCAAAAAATGTAATGGATAAATGGATAATGTCAAAGCTTAATACATTAATTAAAGATGTTGATGACAATTTAAATTCATATAATATAACTCAAGCTGCATTAATTATTGAAGAGTTTACAGATGAACTTTCAAATTGGTATGTAAGAAGAAATAGAGCAAGATACTGGTCAGAAGACTTAACTGAAGACAAGATTGGTGCTTATGTTACTTTATATAGAGTCTTAACTACTTTAGTTAAAGTTGCAGCTCCGTTTGTACCATTTATAACAGAAGAAATTTATCAAAATTTAGTTGTAGGCTTAGATGAATCAGCTGTGGAAAGTGTACATTTATGCACATGGCCAACTTATGATGAAAATGCTATTGATGAAAAGTTAGAAAAAGAAATGGATTTAGCTTATACAATAGTTAAACTTGGAAGAAGTGCTAGAAATGGTGCTAACATAAAAAATAGACAGCCGCTTTCAAAGATGCTTTTATCAACAGCAGTAATACCAGAATATTATGGTGATATAATAAAAGATGAACTTAATATAAAAGTCGTAGAATTCGGTGCTGATTTATCACAATATGTTAATTTTGAAATTAAGCCTAATTTACCTGTATTAGGAAAGGCGTATGGTAAGTTAATTCCAGGAATAAGAAAAGAAATAGCTTCAAGAAATCAAATGGAATTAGCACAAAAACTTCAAAATGGTGGAACTGAAACTATAATAGTGAATGAAACTGAAATAGTTTTAAATAGTGAAAGCGTTCTAGTAACAATGCAAGGTTTAGAAGGATATGCTTTTGCTGGAGAAGGTCAAATAGGAATAGTTCTTGATACTACTATTACAGAAGAATTAAGAGAAGAAGGACATTTAAGAGAAGTAATTTCAAAGATTCAAAATATGAGAAAAGAGAAAGGCTTTGAGGTTGCAGATAAAATTAAATTATTTATTTCAGATAATGATATGTTAATAGGCGTAATTAATAAATATTCTGATGTAATAAAAAGAGAAACTTTAACGCAAGAGATTGCAGTAAATGAAAAGGCAGATTATACAGAAACAATCATAAATGGCGAAAAGCTAAATATGACAGTAGAAGTTATAAAATAGGTAAAGATTTTATTAAAAGGTTAGAAGTTTCTACTAAACTTCTAACTTTTTAACTCTATTATAGTAAATTATTATAAAGAGAAAGCTTGAATATTGTATTAATTATTTGTAAATAGTATAATATATAGATAATATATAGTAGAATAAGGAAAAGATTATAATAAAAATGGAGTGATGTTGGTATGGCTACTTCTATAAAAGATGTTGCTAAAGAAGCGGGCGTCTCAATTGCTACTGTTTCTAGAGTTTTAAATGACATAGATGTTGTAAACGAGGATACGAAAAAAAAGGTCTTAGATGCAATAAAAAAACTAGGATATAGACCTAATATAGTAGCAAGAAGCTTAAAGACGCAAAAAACAAAAACTGTAGGTATTTTAGTTCCTGATATTTCAAGTGGTTTTTATCCTGAAATAGTTAGAGGAGCAGAAGATGTTGCTAATATTTACGATTATAACGTAATATTATGTAATTCAGACTTTGATGATGAAAAGGAAAAAGAATATTTAAGAGTACTTAAAGAGAAAATGGTTGATGGAGTTATATATATGAGTTCATCACTGCAAGAAGAAACTTTACAGATAATAAATGAATTAGATTTAACTACAGTATTAGTTGAAACTAAAGATAAGGATGAAAGCTTACCAAGTGTAATAATAGATAATATAAAAGCTTCAGAAGAAGCTACAAATTATCTTATAAACAAAGGTTTAAAAAATATAGCATATGCTGGTGCTAAAAAGGATAGTATGAATGCTTGGGGTGATAGATACATAGGTTATGAAAATGCCCTAAGAGATAAAAATATCAGTATAGACGAAGATTTAATATATACAGAAGGATTAAAAGTTAAGACTGGGTATGAGGCCGTAGAATATTTCGAAAATAGCAATAAAGCTTATGAAGCAGTAGTATGTGGATCCGATGAAATTGCTATGGGTGTAATAAATGCACTAAGAGAGCGTGGAAAAAAAGTTCCAGAAGATGTAAGCGTTATAGGATTTAATGACAATGCTGTTTCTTCAGTTTTCTATCCTAAAATAACTACTATAAGACAACCAAGTTATGATATGGGATCAGTAGCTATGAGAATGCTTATAAAAATGTTAAACAAAAAGGAATTAGATGAATCACAGTTTATTCTTGAATATGAGCTTATAGAAAGAGAAAGCTGTAAATAGTATTAGTAAGGGGATATCGTAGATATCCCCTTAATTGTAAACTTTATACTTTTTTGTTCTGAAGTATTGCTAGCGGATGAAAATCATGGTATAATTATGACAATATATTATTAAACGTTTTCAAATTTCGACTGTGTGTAAGAGAAAGTATGATAGTGTATGGTCTTAAGATTAGAAGTGGGTTATCTAATCAAAAAAATGTGAGTTATAAGTCATAAAAAAACAACTTCGTTATCGAAGTTGTTTTTTTTATAATAAATATTAAAGAATTCCTTCAGTTTTTAAAATACTTTCCAATTCTTGAACCTTTTCTGTTAATGTAAGAAACTTTTCCTTTAAGATATCTTTAGAAAGGTCATCTCCATCGATGACGCTTACCATATCATCTACTGTTTTTAATGCATCATCTATATCTTGTTGAGCTAGTTTTAAGTTTGCTTCTTTCATAATTTGTCTCCTTTAAGCATATAAACATAATTAATATTACATATATTTATCCTATCACTAATAAATACCTTATGCAAGGCATATATTGTATAAGGCAAAATCAAATAAATGATAGACCAATAGTAAAGTATCTTTAGTTTATTATTCATTTTAATATGCCTAAGCAATTTATAAGAGGTGAGATTTTGATAAACTATATTTGGTTTGGAATGATATTTTTAGGGGTATTAATTGGATTGTTAACAGGTAATGGAGAGGTAATATCAAAAGCTATAATATCTTCTGCTGATTCAACTGTTTCATTAATTTTAGGGCTAGTAGGGCTTATGTGTTTTTGGTGTGGGGTAATGAAAGTAGCAGAAAAAAGTGGTTTTACGAATAAACTTGCAAAGATTTTAAGACCAATATTAAAGCTTATTTTTAAAGAGGCTGCTAAGGATGAAAAGGCATTAGGAGCAATAGTTATGAACATAACAGCAAATATGATGGGGCTGGGTAATGCAGCAACACCATTTGGTATAAAAGCTATGCAAGAAATGGACAGGTTAAATAAGGAAAAAGGAACAGCATCAGATGACATGTCATTATTTTTAGTGCTAAATGCAGCTTGTATACAATTAGTACCTTCAACAGTAATATCAATAAGAGCTGCTTGTGGCTCAAGTAATCCAGGCTCAATAATACTTCCAGCAGTACTAGCAAGTACTATTGCTGCTATAATGGGAGTTATTTGTTGTAAAGTATTACAAAGATATTTTTAATAGGAGGTGTATAATAAAATGTTTCAATATTTAACCAAAAGTATAATTCCTATAATAGTTATTATAATCATTACTTATGGAATGTTTAAAGGACGCAAAGTCTACGAATGGTTTATAGAAGGAGCAAAAGATGGGTTGAAGGTTTGTTTAAACATATTTCCATATTTATTAGCTATGATAATAGCCGTGAACATATTTAGGGAAGCAAAATTATTAGATATATTAAATAATATGGTAGCACCAATTGGTGGGTTAATTGGATTGCCAAAGGAGGTAGTTCCACTAGTATTAGTAAAGCCCTTATCAGGCAGTGGAGCTATAGGAATTCTTACTGATATACTAAAAACACATGGACCGGATACACCAATAGGATTAATTTCCTCAGTTATTATGGGGACAACAGAAACAATATTCTACACAATAACAGTTTACTTTGGAGCAGTTCAAATTAAGAAGATAAGGCATACATTATGGGCTGCTATATTAGCTGATTTAACAGCTATAATAGCTGCAATTTTCTTGGTGAATAAATTTATAATGTAGTGAATTTATTAAATAAATAATTAACAAATTTTAATCAATACGTAATAATTTTGTAACTAGTTATTAATGAAAGTATCTTATAATAAAAATATAGAAAGAAGGAGGGAAGTGTATAAACATGGAATGGAATGACAAATTATTTTTGTCAGAAGAAGAATTGAAATTACTAACTATGTTTCTTGCTTATGGAGTAGGACTCGGAGTTTTAGCAGGGTTATTTACAGGAAACATTCAACTGTGTTTTGCATTAGGGGGAGTTATATCTATATTGATTTCACTTTTGAAAATATTTATAAATAGAATAAAGAAATCAAATAAGATTCATATATAAATAATAGTAGATATCTAAGTATATTTATTATAAATTTAATTATACTTTAAATTTATGATATTATGTAGAGTCTCAAAAACTTATATAAAAGTTTCAACAATGTATGTTTTGAATTTTGCTTAAGTAGTAATGTTAACTTGTAATAGTATTACTTAGTAATGATGTAGATTATTAATTGAAACATATATATTTTATTTTAAATAAGCTATATAATTATTAATTATATAGCTTATTTAATTTTAATATAAGGTAGGTGACTTTATGTCTTCGGAAAAGTTTTATATAGTTAGTGGGAGAGTATTGCCGGAGGTTTTTAAAAAGGTTTTAGAAGTTAAGGAAAACCTTATTACTGGAAAGGCAAAGGATATAAGTGATGCTGTGAAACAAACAGGGATAAGTAGAAGTACCTTTTATAAATATAAAGATTATGTTTTTCCAATGACAGAAGGGATACATAGTAAGAAAATAACATTAGTTGTATTACTATCTCATGAAACTGGAACTTTATCTAAGGTTTTAGATTGTATTGCTTTTAATAAGGGAAATATATTAACAATAAGTCAAGATATACCCATAAATATGGCTGCAAATGTCACTATAACACTTGACATATCTAATGTAAAAAAAGATTTAAAACATTTAGTAAATACTTTAAGAGCACTACCTAATGTAATTAGCGTTAAGGTATTAGCAATGGAATAAGGAGGACATTAATTTATGAATAAGAAATTTTATAAAAGTAATAGAAATAAGGTTTTAAATAAAATTAAAGATAATTCCTTATTAATATTATTTGCTGGAAATGCCCCAAAAAAAACTGCTGATGAAAAATACCAATTTACACCAAATAGAAACTTTTATTATTTAACTGGGATAGATGAAGAAAATCATATTTTAGTCTTATCAAAATTTAGTGGTAAGATAAAGGAATATTTATTTATAAAAGAGGTTGACCCTATTATAGAAAAATGGGAAGGAAGAACTATAAGAAAAGAAGAAGTACTTGAAATTTGTGATATAGAAGATGTTAGATATTTAGGTGAATTTAATAATTTTATAGATAAGATAATTTCAGTTAATGAAGAGATAAATATCTATTTAGACCTAGAAAAGGAAAATAATTCATATAAGTATGCACATGAAATTAAGGATAAGTATTACAACTTAAATATAAAAAATGCATTTAAACTTATAGGTGATTTAAGAATTATAAAAAGTGAAGAAGAAATTGAAAGAATTAGAAAAGCTATAGAAATTACCATAGAAGGTATAGAAATATTGATGAAAAATTCTAAATCTGGAATCAAGGAATATGAACTAGAGGCATATTTTGATTTTATATGTAAGAAAAGTGGGGTAAAGGATTTTGCTTTTAAAACTATTGCAGCTGCTGGGAAAAATGCAACGGTTTTGCATTATGTAACCAATGACTCAGAATTGAATGATGGAGATTTGATATTATTTGATTTGGGAGCTCAATATAAATATTATAATGGAGATATATCAAGGACATTCCCTGTTAATGGTAAGTTTACGGAAAGGCAAAAAGAAGTATATAATGCGGTTCTTAGAGTAAATGAAAAAGTTATTAAAGAAATGAGACCAGGAGTAAGCTTTTTAGAGTTAAATAGTAAAGCAAGAGAATGGATTGCTGAAGAGTGTATTTCACTTGGATTAATGACCAATAAAGATGAAGTTTCAAAGTTTTATTATCATAGTATAGGGCATAGTTTAGGCATGGACACACATGATATAGAATTAGAAAATAGGGATGTTATATTCGAAGCTGGGATGGTATATACTGTTGAACCAGGAATATATATAGAAGAAGAGAATATAGGAGTAAGAATAGAAGATGATATTCTTATTACTGAGAATGGTAATGAGGTATTAACTAAAAATATGATTAAAACTATAGAAGAAATAGAAAAATTTATGGCAAAAATATAAAGTAATACAGTAAATGTTAATAGTTGATTTAGTCAGTTAATGATTATATAATATGTGTATAAAATAAATATAAATAAAGACAAGGGTAGAGGAGCGATACTTAAAAGTACTATTAATGAGGTAAGCACTTAGATTTAGTAGGAAAGGAATTATCGCCGAAGTGTATGATTGATGCTTTAAGATCATGTTACTGGGGTTGCATAAAATATGTGTAACACTGTCACAAATTTTGTTATTGTGATGAGCTATCGCTTGAGGAATTTTACTTTTTGAATTTAGAGTATATTAGAGCCTTGAGTGAAACTCAAGGCTTTTTTTTGTTCTGCTTTTTAATTATTTATTTAAACATTGAAGGAGAAAAATATGAATAATAAAAGAAACTTAAGAATATTATTGATTACAATAATATTAACATTACAATCAACATCTATAGTTTTTGCAACGGAAGTAGATACAGCTACATCTAATGCTAATCATTATGGATTCTTAACTTTAATACCACCAGTTATTGCAATAGTATTAGCCTTTTTAACTAAGAATGTTATTATATCTTTATTCATAGGAACACTATCAGGAGCATTTTTAGTACAGTTAGTAGATAAATCTTTTTTTACTGCTGTTATTCATTCATTTTTAGATTTAGTATCTAGATCTTTAAACTCTCTAGCAGATCCTTGGAATGCAGGAATAATACTACAGGTTTTAGTAATAGGTGGAGTTATTCATTTAGTTGCTAAAATGGGTGGTGCTAAAGCTGTTGCAGAAGCATTAGCCAAAAAGGCCAAAACTGCAAGAAGTACTCAAGTAGTAACTCTTTTATTAGGGATAGCTGTGTTTTTTGATGACTATGCTAATTCATTAATTGTTGGACCTATTATGAAGCCAGTTGCAGATAAAATGAAAATATCAAGAGAAAGATTAGCATTTATAATAGATGCAACAGCAGCGCCTATTGCAGGATTAGCTATTGTATCTACTTGGATAGGGCTAGAGGTTGGATTAATAAAGGATGCTTTTTTAAATGGTGTAGGGAAAGAAGTTGATGCATTTGGAATCTTCTTACAAACTATACCTTATAGATTTTATAATATATTAATACTAGTTTTTGTATTTATCACTTCAATATTATTAAAAGAGTTTGGGCCAATGTATAAAGCAGAAGTAGCTGCAAGAAGAAGAAGTTTAAATTCGGAGAATGATAGTGAGGTCGCAGTTGATTCTAATATGGATCATGATGATCTTGAACCAAAGGAAGGAGTAGAGTTAAGTATATGGAATGCAATAATTCCTATAGGAACATTAGTTATTACAGCTTTAATATGTTTTTATTTTAGTGGATATTCTGCAATAATGGGTGGAGAAGATAGTGCTCTTCAGCAAATAATGAACAGCTCACCACTATCATTCAAAGCTATACAAGAGGCATTTAGTGCATCGGATGCATCAATTGCATTATTCCAATCAGCTTTAATAGCAAGCGTTGTATCTATAATAATGGGAGTATCTAAGAAAATATTTACTATTTCAGAAGCTATAGACACATGGATAGATGGTATGAAACCTCTATTAATAACAGGTGTAATATTATTATTAGCATGGTCATTAAGCTCTGTAATAAAGGATTTAGGAACAGCTAAATATTTAGTTTCGTTACTTTCAGGTTCATTACCTAACTTTTTACTTCCAAGCTTAATATTTATATTAGGAGCAGTTATTTCATTTGCTACAGGAACTGCATATGGAACTATGGGAATATTAATGCCTCTAGCAATACCATTAGCGTATTCTATGAATCCAGATATGAGTTACGTGATTGTTAGTACAAGTGCTGTATTAACGGGTGCTATTTTTGGGGATCATTGTTCGCCAATATCAGATACAACAATCCTTTCATCAATGGGATCTGGATGCAATCATATTGCTCATGTAAATACGCAAATATGGTACTCACTGTTTATAGCAGTAATAACTATTTTGTTTGGATATATTCCAGCAGGATTTGGAATAAAGTGGTATGTAGTACTTCCAATAGCTGTGATAGCGGTTTATTTAGGAATTCAAGTCTTAGGTAAAAAGGTTGAGGAATCAGTGTAAATAAGTTTTACAAAATAAAGAGGAAGTTTTGCAAGTATATATACTTGCAAAACTTCCTAAATTTTTTTGCTATTATTTAAGATTTCCTCCATGAAAATAAAGTTTAAATATTTGTGTTCCTTTATGATATATTGCTTCAACACCATTAAAAGAAGCAATATCACCATCCCAAGTACATTCATAAACAAAATCTTCATCCTCAAAATGTCTAGGTCCTCTAAATGGACAATCATCAGATACTTTTTTTAAAGCATCTTTTAAGAATTTACTAAATCCAGAAGGAGTTTCTTTAACAAGAACTTGTCCTTTATAATTCATCCCCCAACAAATTTTTTCATTATCCCAAACCAATTCTTCACCTATAAAATCTTTGTTTCCAACAAAACTATCAAGATAGTAATAATTAAATTTTTTGTAAGCATAGTCTTTAGAATTTGGTCTAGAAGATTCTTCTTTTTTTGCTCCTGAAGCATATGTATTTCTTTTAGCCTCTACAATAAAGCTCTTAAATTTAGATTGGTCTCCCATATAAGCCTTCCCCCCTTGTATACGTTACATAAATTATATACGAAAAACTTAATCGAATCAATAAATTTTCAGAAAATACAATATATTAAGAATTTTCGATTTAACTATATAAGCTGAAGATAGAGTTATATTATATTAATTATGTAGATTATTAACTAAAACATATATATAATATTGAATATAAAAATAAAGAAGTGATAGAAAATAATTTATCATTTTAATTAGGGGGCACTAACGTGAGTAATTTAGAAAAAATTAGAGACATTATGAAAAAAAATAATATAAATTATTATATTATTCCAAGTAGTGATTCACATCAAAGTGAATATGTAGCAGATTATTTTAAAGGAAGAGAGTTCATATCAGGTTTTACTGGCTCAGCAGGAACTCTATTAATAGGACATCAGGATGCTTATTTATGGACTGACGGAAGGTATTTTATTCAAGCTGAGAAAGAACTTAGAGGAACTGGAATTTCACTTATGAAAATGAGAACTTCAGGATATCCAACTATTGAGGAATGGATTAAGCAAAATATTAAAGAAGAAGAAACTTTAGGATTTGATGGTAAGTTGTTTTCTGTTAATCAATATAAAGGTTTTTTACATATAGCTAATGAAAATAAGTTTAGATTAAATATGAATAATGATTTATTAGAGGAATTTTGGGCTACAAGAAGCGAACTTCCTAAAAGTAAAATATTTATACATGAAGAAGTATATTCTGGTAAATCTGCTTTAGAAAAATTAAGTGAAGTTAGATACCATATGAAAGAAAAAAAAGCTGCAAATTATATAATATCATCATTAGACGATATAGCATGGCTATGTAACATAAGAGGAAACGATATAAAGTTTAATCCTGTTGCTCTTGCTTATGTAATTGTTACTGAAAAGGATACAAATCTTTATATAAATAATAATAAGATAGATAACGAAACCAGAATCAAATTAAATAGCCAAGGCATTAACATATATGAATATGATGAAATAGAGGAGCACGTTAAATTAATAAATGAAGCTACTATAATAGATGCAAGTAAGTTAAATGCTAAAATATATTCACTATTAAGTAAAGATATAGAAATAATAGATGAAATTAATATAACAACAAGACTAAAAGCAGTTAAAAATGATATTGAAATTTCTAACATAGAAAAATCTCAAATTAGAGATGGAGTAGCTATGGTTAGATTTATTAAGTGGTTAAAAGAATCAATAAAGAAAGAAAAAATAACTGAGATATCAGCAAGCAAGAAATTGACAGAGCTTAGAGCGATGGGTGAAAATTATAAAGGTGATAGTTTTAATACTATAGCCGGCTATAAAGACCATGCAGCAATGATGCACTATTCAGCTACAGAGGCAACAGACTATGAATTAAAAGCAGAAGGAATGTTTCTTGTAGACTCAGGAGCTCAATATCTTGATGGAACAACAGATATAACAAGGACTTTTGTTTTAGGAAAGCTAACTTCTGAAGAAAAAAGAGATTTTACTCTTGTGTTAAAGGGACATATAGCTTTAGCAACAGCCAAATTCCTAAAAGGAACAACTGGGATGAATTTAGATATATTAGCAAGAAGACCTCTCTGGAACTATAGAATTGACTATAAGTGTGGAACAGGTCATGGTGTAGGATATTTTTTAAATGTTCATGAAGGACCTCAAGGAATAAGACCAGAAGGAAATACTACAGCTTTAGAAAAAGGTATGATAATAACCAATGAACCAGGAGTCTACAAGGAAGGAAAACATGGAATAAGAATAGAAAATACACTTTTAGTGGTAGAAGATATGAAGTCAGAAGAGTTTGGAGAGTTTTATAAGTTTAATACAATATCATATTGTCCAATAGATTTAAACGGTGTAGATATATATATGCTTACAAATGAAGAAAAAGAATGGTTAAACAACTATCATAAAATTGTATTTGAAAAATTAAGTCCATATCTAAGTGAAGAAGAAGTTAAGTTCTTAGAAGGTGAAACTAGAGAGATTTAAATTTATTTATGTATTCAATGGCTAGAGGAATATTTAATATTAATCTAGCCAAAATAACCATGAAGGGTGGTTAGAATAATGAAGAAATTTATTACTATTAGTTTGGTTTCCTTATTTTTATCATTTATTATATTTACTCAATCAGTATATGCAGTAAATATATTTGAGGAAGGAGTATATAAGGTTTCTGACTTAAATTTTTCAAATGAAAGATATACAGTACAAAATGTATCTGAAACAGATAGCATTTATTTACAAGTATTTGATGAAAATCAAATAATTCTCCAATCTATTAGACTTCCGGCTAAATCAGATAAGTTTAATTTAACTTTTTTATTACCAGATTATAGGATTGTAATAGTCGGCAAAGGAAATGTTTATATTTCTTAAAAATTGCGGAGGAATTTTTTTATATTATTTATTTTCATTTGGTTCATCCATTTTTTCAAGTTTTTCTTCTGGAGGATTTATATATCTATTTATTAATATTCCGATAATAACTCCTATAGCAGTTTCACCTGTCCTTCTTATAGAATACATAATAGGATTAGCAACGGCAGGATCTACCAAAATACTTAAAACAACTATTGATGCAATGACACAAGCAGCAGGTTTTTTTATTACATTACAAATATAAATAATTAGACAAACATTTACTGCAGATATAATTGTAGAAAATGAATGTAAATTAAGTTTGCTTATAGCAAGTAACATAACAATACCAAGAATACCACCAAGAAAAGTACCAATTAATCTATTAATTCCGGTATGCACCGAATTTTCTATGGTACTTTGCATACAGATAATTGCTGCAATTGGTGGGTTTAAGGCACCTGGAAATAATAATAAACATATTAAAACGGCTATACCAGTTTTTATGTTTCTAGAGCCTATATTAGGTACATTTAAATTATTCATACTTAAACACCTCCATACAAAATTATTATATCATATAAATTTAATTAAATATAATATATGACATATTTGGTAAATAAGTATATAATTATGACTATAAATAAAAAAGATAAAGAGTTAGGATATTATAATATGAATTTTTGGATTTATTTAATATTGATAGAACTAATACCAATAGCGCTATTTGTTATAGGTGGAATTTATGAAACTAAATCTACGAATTACCCAGATACTAAAATTGGGTATAAGACTGAATATTCGATTAAAGATAAGTTTTCTTGGGAATATTCTAATAAAGTGGCTGCTAAGATTTATGGAACAGTAGGAACGATATTATTTATAATTAATGCAATAGTATTACTTATAATAGGGGAAAAGTCATTCAATTTTTTATTATTAGTTAATTCATTTATGGTTATTTTAGATAAATTAATAATAGATAAATTATTAAAGAAAAAATTTGAAAAAAGATGATATGATAAAAATAATTGACAGTAAAATTAATATAGAATATCATAATAATAAATAAAGAATGCAATGAAGAGAAGAGTAGTAAAGGAGAATGTCTAAAGAGAGCTAGGTTAGGTGAAAGCTAGTGGCATAAAGCTTTATGAAGATGGCCTTGGAGCATATTTTCTGAGCAATATAGCTAGGAAAATACGGGAGCAACCGTTATATTGCAAGGTGATGGCATGTCACCTATTGAGATATTTATCGCAAGATAAATATGAATTAGAGTGGTAACACGTATAATACGTCTCTATGTAGGTTTTAATATACCTATATAGGGACTTTTTTATTATTCAAGAATTTATAAAGAAGAAACGATTAAGGGAGGAAAATGGTATGTGTAAGAAGACATATTATATTACTACACCAATTTATTATCCATCAACTAAACTTCATATTGGAAACACTTATACTACTGTAGCAGCAGATGCTTTAGCAAGATATAAGAGATTAACAGGGTATGATGTGATGTTTTTAACAGGAACAGATGAGCATGGACAAAAAATACAAAGAATAGCAGAAGAAAAGGGAATAACACCTAAGAAACATGTAGATGAAATAGTAGCAGGAATTAAAGATTTATGGAAGATGATGAATATCAGCTATGATAAATTTATAAGAACAACTGATGATTATCATATTAAAGCTGTTCAAGATATATTCAAAAAGCTATATGATAATGGAGATATATATAAGTCATCTTATGAAGGTTTATACTGTACTCCTTGTGAATCCTTCTGGACAGAAACTCAATTAGTTAATGGAAATTGTCCAGACTGTGGAAGACCAGTAGAAAAATCAAAGGAAGAAGCTTATTTCTTTAAGATGAGTAAATATGCTGACAAGTTAATGGAATACATTGAAACTCATCCAGATTTTATTCAACCAGAATCAAGAAAAAATGAAATGGTTAATAACTTCTTAAAACCAGGATTGCAAGATCTTTGCGTTTCAAGAACAAGCTTCAATTGGGGAGTTCCAGTTACTTTTGATGAAGGACACGTAGTTTATGTTTGGATAGATGCCCTTTCAAACTATATAACAGCTTTAGGATATGGAAGCGACAACAAAGAGCTTTATGAAAAATACTGGCCAGCAGATGTTCATTTAATAGGTAAGGACATATTAAGATTCCATACTATTTATTGGCCAATTATGTTAATGGCTTTAGATTTACCACTACCAAAGCAAGTATTCGGACACGGATGGTTACTTGTTGATGGTGGAAAGATGTCTAAATCTAAAGGTAATGTAGTTGATCCAGTAACTTTAGTTGAAAACTTTGGAGTGGATGCAGTTAGATACTATTTATTAAGAGAAATTCCATTTGGAGCAGATGGATTATTCAATAATGAAATATTTATAAAGAAAATAAACTCTGATTTATGCAATGATTTAGGAAACCTATTATCTAGAACTGTAGCAATGATAGAAAAATACTTTGATGGAGTAGTTCCAAATAATAATGTTAAAGAAGCTATAGATAATGAATTAATTAATTTAGCTTTAGAAACTCCTAAGAAGGTTAATGATGCAATAGATAAATTAAGAATACCAGAAGCTTTAGAATATATATTTGATTTAATAGGAAGAGCAAATAAATATATAGATGAAACTACACCATGGATATTAGCTAAGGATGAAGAAAAGAAAGAAAGACTTGGAACAGTTTTATATAACTTAGTTGAGAGCTTAAGATTTGCTTCAGTACTACTATCTGCTTTCTTACCAGATACAAGCAAGAAGATAAATGAACAAATAACTGCAAGCAATGTTACTTTTGAATCATTAAATAGTTTTGATGGAACAGTAGTTGGAACTAAGGTCCAAAAGGGAGAAGCACTATTCCCAAGAATAGATGTAGATAAGAAATTAGCAGAATTAGACGCTTTAAGAGAAGCTCAATTAGCTGCTAATAAACCAGAAGAAAAAAGAGAAATAACTCCAATTAAAGAAGAAATAACTATAGAGGATTTCGAAAAAATAGACTTAAGAGTAGTAAAAGTATTAGCTTGTGAGCCAATAAAGAAGGCTAAGAAATTATTAAAACTAACTGTAGACTTAAATGGGGAAGAAAGACAAGTGGTTTCAGGAATAGCACAATACTATAAGCCGGAAGAGCTAGTTGGTAAATATGTAGTATTAGTAGCAAACTTAAAACCAGTAACACTAAGAGGGGAACTATCACAAGGAATGATATTAGCAGCATCAACCGATGGCGATAGTTTACTAAAGGTAGTAAATCCAGGGGAACTACCAACAGGAAGCGTAGTAAGATAAATTAAAAATTAAGAATAAAGAATGTAAAATCGAGGAAACAATTCAGCCTTTATGAATTATAAAAATATAAGACTCAGCCTAAGCTGAGTCTTCTCCTTAATTCTACATTCTTAATTCAAACAAGGGGGTTTTTTATGAATATAATAGTAGGAAATGCATGGCCTTATGCAAATGGACCATTACATCTAGGAAGAATAGCAGTATTACTACCTGGTGATATAATTGCTAGGTATCATAGACTTATGGGTGATGAAGTTATATTTTTATCTGGAACTGACTGTCATGGTACACCAGTAACTATGAAGGCTAAGGAAGAAGGAATAACTCCATTAGAAGCAACAAAAAAGTACCATAATGAATTTAAAGAATGCTTTGATAAGTTAGGATTTTCTTTTGATATATTTGCAAGGACTCATTCAGAGTATCACGAGGAAAGGGTTAAGAAATTTATACTGGAGTTATATAATAAGGGATATATATATGAAAAGGAAATAGAACAAACTTATTGTGAAAGTTGCAATGAGTTTTTATCCGATAGATATATAGAAGGAAAGTGTCCGCATTGTGGAGAAATAGTATCTGGAGATGAATGTGAAAGTTGTTCTGAGATAATTGAAGCAGAAGACCTTTTAGATAAAAAGTGTAAACTTTGTGGAAATGAAACAGTAGTTAAACAAACAAAACATTTATTTTTCTCTCTTTCAAGTTTTGAAAATGATGTTAGAAGACTTTTAATTAGACAAAAGGGTTGGAGAGAAAACGCTGAAAAAATAGTAAAGAGATATTTAGATGAAGGATTAAGGGATAGAGCAGTTACAAGAGATTTTAATTGGGGGGTAGATGTACCTTTAGAAGGATACGAAGATAAAAGGATATTTGTTTGGATTGAGGCAGTTATGGGATATTTAACTGCGAGTATGAAGTGTTTAGAAGAAAAAAATGAGGACTGGAAGGAATATTGGCAAGGAGATGATTCAAGAGTTTATTTTGTTCATGGCAAAGATAATATACCTTTCCACACAGTTATATTTCCAGCTATTCTAGCAGGACTTGGAATAAAAAATCCTAATTTAAGAGTTATATCAAGTGAATATATGAAATTAGAAGGGAAAAATTTCTCATCAGTAAAAAATTGGGCTATATGGGCAGATTATATAGTTGATAATTATAATGTGGATGAGTTCAGATATTATTTAGCTTTAAATTCTCCAGAGATTAAGGATACAGATTTCACTTGGAGGGATTTTATAAATGTAGTAAATAGGGACTTAGTAAGTTCCTTAGAAGGTTTTGTTAAGAAAATCATAGATTTTATAAATAAATACTATGAAAGGGAAGTACCAGTAGGAATTACATCAAATGATTTTAGAAATGAAATACTTAACCTATATTTCGAAGTAGGAGATAATATAGAAGAAGGTAAATTTAAAGTTGCAATTTTAGGTATAATGAATTTTATAAAAAAAATGAATAAGTCTTTTGATGAAGAATATCAAGCTATATACACAGAGGTAAATAGAAAAGGAAATAAAAATAAAATATATGAGTATATTCAAGCTGTTGTAAATATATCAAATTTATTAGAACCATTTATGCCATATACTTGTAAAAAGATAAGACTTTCATTAAGACTATATGACCCTATTTGGAGTTATTCAGAAAAGAAAACTGGTAAAATTTTAGAATTAGAGAATTTATTTAATAAAATTGATAGAAAAAGGGCTTCAGAAGAAGTAAAAAGATTAAAAGAAGAAAGAAATTAATTTAATAAAGGAAAAACCCTAGATTAAATCACTTTGGGGAATAATTTAATCTAGGGACCATTAGATGGTTTTAGGGGTAAATAATAATGCTTTAACTACTTTACAAATATTATAATACAGCAATAATATGACAATACCGTGACAAAAGTATAAAAAAATTGTGAATACTTATCAAGTTATTAGTTTTAACAAGAATTTAACATTCTATCTATATTTACAACTACGAATATTAATTGTATATTAAGTTTGGTAATTAATAATTTTAATATATAAATTATAAATTTATAAGGAGAGAGTCATGGATAAGTTTGCTATTTTTACAGGTTTGCTAGGGGGATTAGGACTATTTCTATATGGAATGAAGCTTATGGGGGATGGTCTAGAAAATGCTGCTGGTGAAGGCTTGAAATCTATATTAGAGAAATTAACAAGCAATAAGTACATAGGGGTATTAGTTGGAGCAGCAGTTACAGCAATAATACAAAGTTCAAGTGCAACTACTGTAATGATTGTTAGTTTTGTAAATGCAGGATTAATGAATTTACTTCAAGCTGCAGGAGTAATAATGGGAGCTAATATAGGAACAACTATTACAGCTCAAATGGTATCATTCAAGTTAGATGCAATTGCACCAATATTTATAGGTGTAGGGGCAATAATATTACTTGTAGCTAAAAAGAAAAGAGTTAGAGATATAGCTAGTATAGCTTTAGGTTTTGGAATTCTATTTATGGGAATGGGTGTAATGTCAGATGCAATGAAGCCAATAGCAGAAGCAAGCTGGTTTAAAGAATTTGTAATAGTAGTTGCAGATAATAGCATATTAGGACTACTTGCAGGACTGGGAATGACTGCTGTTGTTCAAAGTTCATCAGCAACAACAGGTATTTTAGTTGCATTAGCGACAACAGGAGCAATAGATATGCGATTAGCATTTCCGGTAATACTAGGTTGCAACATAGGGACATGTGTTACTGCAATATTAGCTTCATTAGGGGCAAATAGAACTGCAAAAAAAGCAGCAATAATACATTTATTATTTAATACAATAGGAGCATTAATTTTCTTACCATTTATAAGTCCATTTATAAGATTAGTAGAATCAACTGATCCATCAAGCGTGGCAAGGCAAGTTGCAAATGCACATACTATATTTAATGTTACAGTTACTGTATTATTACTACCATTATCAGCATACTTAGTTAAAATAGTTAATAGAATACTTCCAGGAGATGCGGAGATAGAAAAAGAAGGAGCTATTTATTTGGATAAAAGTTTATTAGAAACTCCAATAGTAGCAAATGGCCAAGTTTTTAAAGAAACTTTAAGAATGGCTACAAAAGCAAAAGAAAATGTAGCATTAGCTATGGAAGCATTTACAAATAGTAATATGGATTCTGCAGATAAAGTATATAAAAATGAGAAAATAATAAATGCATTAGAGAAAGACATAACAGATTATTTAGTTGAGTTATCTCAATTAGAGTTACCTGAGGAAGATATTAAGCTATTTAGTTCAACATATCATGTAATTAATGATATAGAAAGAATTGGGGATCATGCAGAAAATATAGCTGATTTAGCAGTAGAAAAAATAAATAAAAACATACATCTTGGAAGTAGTGCTAAAGAGGAGTTAACAATTATTTTTGATAAAACTATGAAAGCCATGGAAATTGCTATTGAAAGTTATAATAATAAAAAAATAATGGCTCCAATTGAAATAGAGCAAATAGAGGATGAGATAGACGAACTAGAAAAGAAGTTTAGAGAAAATAATATAAAGAGATTAAATGAAAAGTCTTGTTCAGCTGCATCAAGTGTAATCTTCTTAGATTTATTAAGCAACTTAGAAAGAATAGGGGATCATGCAAATAATATCGGAACTTCAGGAAAAAAGAATAAATAATAAAAATAAAATGTGATAAAAAATTAAGCCCATCTACTTTGGAAAATCCTTAGTGGATGGGCTTGTATATTAGATTCAGCAATTTCTTCATTGTTTCATTTTTAATTATTTTAATTTGAAAAATTCTACTTATGGTATAATACTTATAATAAATTAATATATACGATGGAGGAATTGAAATGGAAAATAAATACGTAATATTTGATACACACGCGCATTATGATGATGAAGCATTTGATGAAGATAGAGAAACTATTCTTAAGCAAATTAAGGATAATGGTGTTATAGGAATATTAAATTGTGCATCAAGCTACAAGAGTATAGAAAAAACAAATAAATTAACAATAGAAAATGATTTTATATATGGAGCATTAGGAATACATCCTGAGAATGCAAATGAATTTAACAGTAATGTAGAAATAGAAATTATTGATTTAATTGAAAAAAATAAAAAAATAATTGCAATAGGGGAGATAGGATTAGATTACTATTGGGATGAAAATCCTTCAAAAGATATACAAAAGCAGGTATTTAGAGAACAGATGAGGTTAGCAGAAAAATTAAAATTACCAGTTATTATCCATGATAGAGAAGCTCATGGAGATACCTTAGAGATTATAAAGGAGTTTCCAAATGTTAATGGTATAGTTCATTGTTTTTCTGGAAGTGTTGAATTTGCAATGGAATGTATAAAACTTGGATACTACATAGGCATAACAGGAGTAGTAACTTTTAAGAATGCTAAAAAAATAATAGAGGTAGTAAAGCATGTCCCACTAGAAAAATTGCTAGTTGAGACAGATTGTCCATATATGGCCCCTGCACCAAACCGAGGAAAAAGGAATAAATCAGACTATATAGCTTATATAATAGAACAAATTGCTTTAATAAAGGAATTGGAACCGAAAGAGGTAAATTTAGCTGTAAATGACAATTTTAAAAGGTTGATTCAAAATAATATATAAAGTACAATTAAAAAGTAACAATTTGAAAAATTTAACAGTAACAATTGTTTATCAATATATAGGATGAACTGTTTAAAGAACAAATCTACTTTAGAAAAATTATAAACTGCAAATTTGCTATTATTTATAAATTATATTTTAATTATGCATATGATGCATTCATCCGCAGTTTTATTAATGCGAGAGGTCTTAAATTTGACAAAAGCGCTTAATTCCATTATAATTCAAAAGACGCTCTTGCCAAGGGAGGTAAAGTAGATGGTAGAAAAATGTAAAAAATATCTAAAAAATAATTTTTCTAACGGTCCAAAGGCAAAAATACTGATAGGAACAATAGCAGTTGCTATTATTTTATCAGCGACGTTCATAAATATGCGAAAGACAATAACAATGAAGATAGACGATAAAGAAGAGACTTTTGTCACATATAAAGGGACTGTTGAAGATGTGTTGAATTCTAAGGGAGTAGAGGTTAGTCCTAAGGATAAAATTCAACCAGCTTTAAATAGTAAGGTATCTGAAGGAGATACAATATCTATTAAGAGAGCTGTTTCAATAGAATTAACTGTAGGAGATAAACAAATAGAAGTTTACACTGCAGAAGATACTATTGAAGAAATGCTAGAAGTAGAAAAGGAAGAACTTAAGAATCAAGGGATTGAATTTAATGAAGGATTAGATGAAATAACTCCTACATTAAATACAGAAATTACATCTGATTTAAAAGTTAACCTTGTTAAGGTTGAGGTAAAAAAAGAATTAGCTAAAGAAGCTATAGATTTTGATGTAGTAGTTGAATCTGACTCTAACCTTGATAGTGGACTAGAAGAAATAAGACAAGATGGAGCTTCAGGAGAAAAGGAAGTTACTTATGAAATAGTTTACAAAAATGGTAAGGAATTTTCTAAATCTATAAAAAGCTCAAAAGTATTAGCAGAACCAGTTAACAAAATAGTTGTACAAGGAACAAGGAAGACCCTTGCAAGTAGAGATGGCCAGCTATTAAATTATAAGAGCGTAATATATTGTGAATCTACAGCATATAGCGGAGGTGGAACTACTGCAACAGGAACTGTACCAGTTAGAGATCCTAATGGTATAAGCACAATAGCAGTTGATCCAAGAGTTATTCCTCTAGGAAGCTTAGTATATGTAGAAGGATATGGCAGGGCTGTAGCTGCAGATACTGGTGGAGCTATACAAGGAAATATTGTTGATGTATATGTTAATTCTCAAGAAGAAGCATATAATAGCTGGGGAAGGAAATATAACGTTGCTGTTTATATTTTAGCGTATCCAGGAGAATGGTAAAATAAAAATGGGCACGGCTTAGGCTGTGCCTTTTTTATGGACAATTATTGAGTAGATTTAGACTAATAAATATTTATCATAATTACTTATTTTAATTCTTATTTCGTTTGACATAATAAGTATATAAGGATAAATTAATATTTAGATGTGAAAGATAAAGGAATTTCTTAATTAATAGAAAGGAAGTTAATATTTTGATTAAAGAAGTTATAGTTGTTGAAGGAAGAGATGATATAACCGCTGTAAAACAAGCTGTAGATGCCGAAGTTATAGCTGTAGGAGGATTTGGAATAAATGCTAGAGTTATAGAAAGGATAAAGGAAGCACAAAGAAGAAAAGGCGTAATAGTATTAACAGATCCTGATTTTGCTGGAGAAAAGATTAGAAGTATAATTGCTAAAAGGGTAAAGGGAATAAAACATGCATATATAGCTCAAGAAGACGGAATAAAAGGCGATGATATAGGCGTTGAAAATGCATCTCCAGAAGTAATTATAGAAGCTTTAAATAGAGCAAAGATATCAGAAGAAATAATTGAAGAAATATATACATCAGAAGATATGTTTCATTTTAAGCTTACAGGCGATGCTGATTCAAAGAAAAGAAGAATTATTCTAGGAAAAGAATTAGGAATTGGTTACGGAAATTCAAATCAAATGTTAAGCAGATTAAATAAATACTCTATAACAAAAGAAGAGTTTATTACTGCTATAGAAAAAATTGAAAAATTTTTAGAGGTGAAAGAATAATGGAAATACAGGATATAAAAACAGCAGAATTAGTTAAGAAATATAATTTTAAATTTTCTAAAAGTTTAGGGCAAAATTTCTTAATAGATGATTCAGTTCCAAAAGATATTGTGGCAGGGGCTGAGGTTAATGAAGATGACCTAGTTATAGAAATAGGTCCAGGAGTGGGGACGTTAACAGCTCAATTACTAAATAAAGCTAAAAAGGTAGTTGCAATAGAATTAGATAGTGATCTTATACCTATTTTAAATAAAGAAATAGGTGATAATCCTAAATTTACATTAATACATAATGATGCTTTAAAAGTTAATTTTAATGAAATAATAGGAGATGAAGAAAGTGTAAAGTTAGTAGCTAATTTACCTTATTATGTTACAACTCCTATAATACTAAAATTATTAAAAGAAGACTATAAATTTAAATCTTTAACTATAATGATACAAAAGGAAGTAGCAGAAAGGATGAATGCAGAACCAGGTAATAAAGATTATGGTTCACTTTCATTATTAGTTCAATATTATTGTGATACCAAGATAGTAAGAAAAGTAGCACCGCAATGCTTTATACCAAGGCCTAAGGTAGATTCAATAGTGATAAGATTAGATAAGCTTACAGAACCTAAGGTAAGTGTTAAAAGTGAAAAGCTATTTTTTGATATAATAAGAAGTTCATTTAATATGAGAAGAAAAACTCTTTGGAATGGTGTGAAAAATATCGGGTTAAGCAAAGAAAAACTAGAACTAGCCTTTAATGAAGCAGACATAGATCCAAAAAGAAGAGGAGAAACATTATCTATACAAGAGTTTGCAGTTTTATCAGACAAAATTTATGAAAAAATGGAATAAGATTAGAGGTGATTTTATTCAGTTCACAATTCACGGTTATTTAAGTTAAAGGTAACAGGGATTAGGGAACAGGGAACAAGTAACAGAGAGTATAGTAATTTAATTTTTTGGAGAAAAATTAAACTGGTGTAGAACTTAAAGCATATACTATTAATCATTCACTAGTAATTGCTTTGCAATTTATTTAAACTCGTGAGAAATTTGGTGTAATATCAAATAATCTCACGAGTTTTATTTTTAACATATTTGGATATATTAAGCATATAATGTATTGAATTAATGTAAAGTGGAGGTTCTAAAGGTTTGTCACAGTTAAATAAATTGTATAGAAATTTTATTATTTTACAAGAAGATGAAAGAGGCTATTCTAGTTCTAACGACAAAACCTTATCAGGATATTCAAAGATAGAAGCAAAGGGGGATACTTGCAAAATTTCCTTTTATGCTCAAAATCTAAGAAATGATGGTGATGATTATTGCATTATGGCTATATGCAATAAAAAGGATACTAAGAAAATGTTGGACTTAGGAAAAATCACCGTATCAGATGGGGGAAAAGCTGAAATAACAAAGGAGTATTCTGTTGACGATATAGCAGGATTAGGAATATCTTATGACAAAATTTCAGGAGCTGCAATAGCTAAAATGAAAGATGAAATTCCTATAATTATTATGTGTGGATTTATAAATGGTGAACAACCAAGTGATAATTGGAAAAACTATAAAATAATTAAATCTACTAGTGATAAATCAAAAGATAAAGTTGAATATTTCAAAAAAGAAGATAAAATGAAAAAAGATTATGACAAAAAGAAAGAATCTGATAAGAAAAAAGATGATGATAAAAAGTACTATGATAAAAAGAAAGATGAAGATAAGAAGAAGGATGAAGATAAGAAGAAGGATGAAAACAATTGTAAATGTTCAGAACATAGAGAGGAAGATCTTAGGAGTGATGAAAGACCTATTATGGAAGAAGGCATTGGGCCAATAGATATAGAAGAACAAGATGTAGAAGCAATTCCAGAAGATGGAGCTGATGTTAAAAAGAATATTGATGATAAGGACAATCCGTTTACTAATTTAAACGGAGTAAATGCGGCTCAAAATCCTTTTGTTAATAGTTCAGGAGAAATTAATTATTATGGTTCAAATTCATTAAATAGAGCAAGTAAAAAGAATAAATTTGATGAATATGAAGAAGAAATAGAAAAAAAATCTGATGTATTCTCTATAAAAGGAAGCGTAGGAGAATATTTTGAAGGGATTGCCAATGGTTTTGAACATTGTAGAAATGAATATAGGGAAATAAAATATTGTAAGTGGTATAAGATACCTGTTCATGACTTACATGAAATGTGTAATATGTCAAATTACAATAGATATACAGTGGCATACTATCCAATGCTTAACTATTATCCATATATAAGAAAATATGGGCACTTTATGCTAGGCTATAAATGTGATAAGGACGGAAATTTAAGATATATAGTTTATGGAATTCCGGGAAGAAAAAATAGGGACGAACAGCCTTATGAGGGGAAAACTGGATTTGTAACTTGGATTAGTAATGAAACTAGGGATGGAGTAGGATGTTGGTTAATGTTCTATGATTTTAGAAATTCAACTGTTGTTGTACCTATGAAATAAAGTGCAGCAATAAAATGTACTTATAATCCTAATGAGTATATGAGATGAATAAGAAAAAAATCTATATAATAGCCCTACTGGTAATCCTAATGTTTATTATAGTTTGTATGAAAAACCTATTTATACAAGATATAAAAGAAGTTGCAATTTCAAATAATAATATAAAAAATTTTGATGAATATTTATTGGGAGAGGGAGAATATAAAGTTTCACTGCCAGAAGGATGGGAAATAGATAAAAAAATAAAAAGCTTTAATGGTGATATTAATATCAATTTTAGTGATAATGATAATATTGAAGGTAATATTTCTATAGAAAAAGGAAATATAGAAGATATTTCCAATAGTATTACTAATAGTAAAGAGAATATTAAAATAATAGAAGATAATTATATATGGCATATAATAAATGTGGTAAATAATAAAACTATTAATAAATATTATCTTAGAAGTTACTCAGAGGGAAAAGTTCTTATAATTAAGTATTCCTATATTAAGGAGAAAGAAAAAAATAGTATTAATGTAGTTTTTGATAGTATATCAATGAGTTTTAAGTGATGCTTCAAAAAATTTGCTATTGAAGAATTAAAGTATTATAATTTATTTATAATTAGGAGAAGCTAATGCTTCTCCTAATTAACTATTAAGCATTGTAGGGAAAATATTGACTTTTTAATAGAGGGGAAGGATACAATTGAAAAAGCCAATAAAAAGTATAATAACTATATTAGTAATAATATTATCTTTCAACTTAACATCTTGTACATTAATTGATAATATAAAAGGTAAATTTAAAAAAGATAATGGATATTTTGATTATTTGCTAAGCGGTAAGGTTGATGTTATAAGTATACAAAGTGTTAGAGATAAGTCTTTTAAATTTCTTGTTACAGATGAAAAAGCTATACAAAGTATGCATGAGCTTTTATCTAAAGCTAAAGTGAGCGAAGAAAAATCAGATTTGCAACCAGATTATATATTTGAAATAAAAATGGGGAGCGAAATTAAACAATTCAACTATATAGTTGGAGCATATGAAGGTAATTTCTATGATGAAAATGAGAATTTTACAGTATCTAAGAGATTAGATGAAAGTATAATTCAAAACTTATCAATAATAAGAAAGCCTAGAGACTTTGAGTACATATATTATAATTCTATACTAGATGTTATGAATTTGAAGAAAGAAGTTCTTAATAATGGGAATAATAAAATTGGTATTGATGTAGAAAGTGATATAGATTGTCTTAAATATATATTTTCTACAGATATAGAAGATTTTCTATCAAGGGCCAGAAAGATAACTTCTAATGTTGAAATTGTAAATAATAATGAAGAAGATTTTGACATTGTTATAAAAGTAAAAAATAGGGGACATAACACAACTGTTTATAAAAGTAATATAACTGTTGAGGACAAGAAAAATAAGGTTGAATATTACTATTATATAGTTGGTGAAAATGAATTTAAAGAATGGAACATAGATATTTATACGAAAGATAATGTTCCAAAAGAAGTAGAAAAGAACTGGTAGGAGGTAATTAATATGTCAGATTGTTCAACTTGTCCAAGTAAAAATAAATGTAGCTCTAAAGATACTGTTGGATCTCAAGGATGTGGTAAGTTATTACCTAAGTATGGAACAATAAAAAATGTTATTGGAATAATAAGCGGAAAAGGTGGAGTTGGTAAATCTACTGTTACTGGTATATTAGCTAGTACATTAAGAAAAAAGGGATATAAGGTTGGTGTGCTTGATGCGGATATAACAGGACCATCAATGCCAAGATTCTTTGGAATAAATGATAAAAGAGCTGTTATAGAGCCAATAGATGAAAATAACTTTAAATATAATCCAGTAGAATCTAAGGGTGGAACAAAAGTATTGTCAATGAATCTATTAATACCTAAAGAAGATGATCCGGTTGTATGGAGGGGACCTATAGTAACAAGCGTTTTAACTCAATTATTTACTGATACAGTTTGGGGAGAACTTGATTACTTATTAATAGATATGCCACCTGGAACATCAGATATAACATTAACAGTAATGCAAAGCTTCCCTATTACTGAGCTTATTATTGTTTCGACTCCACAAGATATGGTTTCTATGATAGTTAAAAAAGTAATAACCATGGCAAAAAAAATGCCTTTACAAATAAGAGGAGTAGTAGAAAATATGTCTTATATAGTGTGTCCAGGTTGTGATACAAAAATGAGAGTATTTAGCAAAAAGTCTGCAGAAGAGCATGCAGAATATCTAGGAATACCCCTATTAGGAGAACTTCCTATAAATGTTGATTTAACAGAAGCATTAGAGCAAGGAATAGCAGAACAGTATGTAATGGATAATGATTTATACTCATTAATTTTCGAAGGTCTATATTAATAGTAGAATACATAAAATCTATATTGGTGGTAATAATATTATTGAGTTTAATAAAGAAAGGAAGAAACAATATGGAGGCTTATGTAGATAAAGATACTTGTATTGGATGTGGATTATGTCCATCAATTTGTGAGGCAGTATTTGAAATGGATGATGATGGTAAAGCAATTGCAAGAAATCCTAATGTACCTAGTGACGTAGAAGATGAGGCAAAGGATGCAGAAGCAAGTTGTCCAGTAAACGCAATTAGTGTATCCTAATAAAAAGATGCTTGAAAACTTCAAGCATCTTTTTTAAAAAAAATCAATTACTTTATCTTGATGTATTTTAGGCTGATTGCTGGTATTGTAGCTTAGATTATTGGAGTCAATATTAACAACATAACCTATTCCTAAATAATCATTTACTTGAGTGAGTGGCACCTTAACAATAGTATCATCTTCTAATGCTACGAATGCTTCAAAATAATTATAGTCTATAATTTTTCCTTTCAAAATAACACCACCTAAAAGTTAGTAGTATTATTTTGTACAAAATTAAAAATATAATACTATAAAAATTTAATATTAATCTATTTATACAGATCTTTATATATTATTTTAAAAACTTTTAAAGCTTCTTCGATCTTGGGTCTTAAAAGTCCTTTTCTAGCTTCATATTCTTTTTTGCCTTTTGGAGTTAATGAATAAATTTTTTGAAACTTTTTTTTAGGATCATCCCATTGTCCAATAACATATTCTTCTTTTTCTAATTTTTTTAAAAGAGGATATATACCTCCTGTACTAGGAATCCAGAGTCCATTAGTACGTTCACCTATTTTGGTTGCAATATCATTTCCATTTGAAGGTGATATACTAAGTATATGAAGAACATATATTGGAAGGAGTCCTTTAGTAAATACCTGACCTACTGATTCCTTTTCCTTTTGAATTTTTTTTAACTCAGCAAGTTTTCTTTTATACTCTTCGTGAAGTTTTTTCTCTTCTTCTTTTATATCTTCTATACTACTTAGATGAAGATTGTACTCATCCATATTAATAAACCTTTTGAATTGCTAGGCCAAGTAATCCAGGACCACCATGAACTCCTAAAGCTGGACTTATCTGAGACATATTAAGACTAACTATATTTTTTAAGTCTTTTATAGATTCCATAAATTTTTTAGCTTCCTCTAAAGCGCCACCTTGAAGTACCCAAACTTTGCAAGGACCTAAAGAAAGTTCATCTTTTAGTATGTTAGTAAGCTTTAATATAGATTGTTTTCTTCCTCTGGCCTTACAAACAGTATAGTAAACCCCGTCATCATCAACAGAAACAACAGGTTTTAAGTTTAACATTTCTCCTATAGTACCAGAAATTTTGCCTATTCTTCCGCCTTTTTTTAAGTATTCCAAAGTATTTATTGTAAAATATCCGCTAATACTCTTTCTTATTTTAGGGATAGCAGATACTATTTCTTCAAAACTTTTGCCACTATTAATTAAATCAGAAACCTCTAAAGCCATAATTCCTTCTGGCATAGCTAGAATTTTAGTATCAAAGACATAAGATGTTAATTTAGGGTGATCTTCTAATGCTAATCTTATTGAGTTGAAGGTTCCAGATAAGCCACTAGAAATAGTTATAGCAATAACATGAGTATATCCTTCATCTTCTAATGACATTAATATTTCTTCCATAATTTCAGCACTAGGCAATGAAGTTTTTGGAACTTCTTTTTCTAAGTTGTTATAAATCTCATCAGCAGAGATATCTATTTTATCTTTATACTCTTTATCTGAATAAGAAATTCTAAGTGGTAATAGTTTAATATTTCTTTCGTTAAGGGTTTCAAGAGATAGATCGCATGCGCTATCAACTATTAAGGCTATTTTTTGCATAAAAATCCTCCTAATATTTAATATATTTATATAATTTTATAATATCAATATCTTTAAATTCTATTCATCTAAATTATATCATAACAAGCATGTATATCAATACTGATAATCAAAAAAACCATATCACTATTGATATAGTTTTGTTTAAGTAAAAACTTATTTGTCAACTTTAATTTGCAATAAAAAAGTCCAAATATAGAATAGAATGCCATAAATCAATAATAAATCTAGCGATATCTATCCATCTTATAATTTGAAATGAATATTTTTAGAGTCTATAATAGATACTATGATTAATACAAGATATTGTGTAATGGGGGTTTTGTAAGTGCAATATGTAGTAAAAAGAGATGGCAGAGAAGTTTCTTTTAATTCAGTTAAGATAGCTACAGCTATAAAAAAGGCATCAGATGAAGTAGGGGAAAAGCTCAAAGAAAGTGAACTTTTAGATATAGTAAAAAAAGTTATAAATTACATAGAAGATTTAGAAAAAGAGAAAGTAACTGTTGAAGAAATTCAAAATTTAGTAGAAAAAGCATTATTAGTTAAGGGTTATGAAAATATAAAAATAGCATATTCTAGCTATAGAAAAGAAAGAACAAAGGTTAGAGAAATAAAGTCTGATTTAATGAGAGCAATAGAAAAAATAGGGATAGAAACAGATAGAGATAATGCTAATGTAGGGAATAATTTTAGTTCCAAGCTACTAAGAATAGCATCTGAATCTAACAAGTGGCATAATTTAGCCATGATGCCAAAACATTTAGCAAAGGCACATGAAAATGGTGATTTATATTATCATGATTTGGATAGTTATAATCTTACAACTAATTGTCTTCACATACCAACAAAGGAAATATTAGAAAGAGGATTTAATACTGGATATGGAACTATAAAAATACCTAAGAGGATAGAAACGGCAGCAGAACTATCCTGTATTTTATTACAATCAACTCAAAATGACATGTTTGGTGGCCAATCACATCCAGATTTTGATAATGATATGGCTGTATTTGTTGAGCCAACAAGAAAAGAAATAAAGCTTGAATTAGAAGAACTTGGTTTAGATAAAAACAAAATAGAAGAGTTGACAGAAAAAAAGCTAAGAAAAAAAGTACATCAGGCTATGCAGGGAGTAATTTATAATTTAAATACCATGCATTCTAGGGCAGGATCTCAAGTACCATTTAGTTCTATTAACTTAGGAATACCTTATTCAAAAGATGCAGCATTAATATGTGAAGTATTTTTATTAGAATATGAAAAAGGTTTAGGGAAAGGTGAACAACCAATATTCCCCAATATAATATTTAGAGTTAAAGAGGGGGTTAATAGAGAGCCAGAAGATAAATATTATTACTTATATAAATTAGCTTGTAGGGTAGCAGCGAAGAGAATGAATCCTACATTTATGAATATAGATGCTGACTTTAATAAGGAATATTATGACATGGGATATATGCCAGCAACCATGGGATGTAGAACATACCTAATGAAAAATGTAAATGGAGAACCTGGATGTAAAGGTAGAGGAAATATTGCTCCAGTAACAATTAACTTACCTAGAATAGGAATTCAAGCTAAAGGGGATATAAATGAATTTTTTAATATACTAGATAAAAGATTAAATCTAGCAAAAGAATCCTTAATGCATAGATATGATATATTAAAAAATCTAAAGGTTAAAGACTTACCATTTGTTGCAGGTCAAGGGTTAATGAAGGGCTCAGAGGGGCTTTCAAAGGAAGATTCTATAGAACCAATATTAAAACAAGGAACTTGGGGGATTGGATTTATAGGTCTTGCAGAAACTTTGATTTCATTAATTGGATATCATCATGGAGAAAATAATGAAGCAAAAGATTTAGGAGTAAAAATAGTAAGTCATATAAGAAAGTTTATTGATAGGGTAACAGAGGAAACTAAATTAAACTGGAGCTGTTATGCAACTCCGGCAGAAGGTCTTTCAGGTAAATTTATAAAGAAAGATAAAAAAGTTTTTGGTACTATTAAAGGTGTAACAGATAAGGATTATTATACTAATAGCTTTCATATACCTGTAAATTATCCTATATCAATAAAAGATAAAATAGATATAGAAGCAACTTATCACAAACTATGTAATGCTGGGCATATAAGTTACTTAGAAGTAGATGATCGTCCATCTGGCGAGGCTATAATGGATATTTTAAACTATGCATATAAAAATACTAATATCAGTTATATAGGAATAAATTTTCATATAAGATATTGTAAGAATTGTGGTAGTCATTTAAGTAGTAATGAAAGAAAATGTCCAGAATGTGGAAGCGGAGATATACAAGGGGTTTCAAGAGTAACAGGATATTTAAGCTTAGATGAAAGGTTTGGACCTGGAAAATATGAGGAAAGGGCAGATAGATTATCACATTTAGGAAATAGAAAAAATAATTATAAATTACTATAATTATGCATAAATATACGAATTTAAAAGTAGGAATATAAAAAATCCTACTTTTTTTATTTTAAAAATGGTGCAAGATTTTTAAAATTTATTGCAAATTTTCTATGCATTTCAATCAAATAAAACATAAAAGCATTTTAAACTGAAATAATTTTATAAAAACTTGCAATTTTTATAAAAATCAAACGCTTTTTACTTGTCTGTAATTACTTGATATGATAAAATTGTTATTAATTATTATAAAAAATATTTTACATTGGGGTTAATTAGCAATAAGTAATATTTTAAAGGGGGAGGCTTATGTCTATTAAAAATTTAAATAATGGCAAAGAGGTCTTTATTGTAGATACTACTTTAAGAGACGGAGAGCAAACAGCAGGAGTTGTTTTTGCAAATGAGGAAAAAGTTGCAATAGCATCTATGCTAAGCGAACTTGGAGTTGATCAACTAGAAGTAGGTATTCCTACTATGGGTGGAGATGAAAAAGAAGCTATAAAACAAATTGTAAAAAGAAACCAAAAATCAAGCATTATGGCTTGGAATAGAGCAGTAATAAAAGATATAGAAGAATCTATAGATTGTGGAGTCGATGCTGTAGCTATATCAATATCAGTTTCAGATATTCATATACAACACAAACTAAAAACCTCTCGAGGATGGGTTCTAGAAAATATGGTTAAATCTGTGGAATTTGCGAAAAAAAATGGATTATATGTATCTGTAAATGGAGAAGATGCATCAAGAGCTGATAGAGAGTTTTTGATTCAATTCATAGAAGTAGCAAAGCAAGCAGGAGCAGATAGATTTAGATATTGTGATACTGTAGGTATAATGGAGCCTTTTAAAATTAATGAGGACATAAGATATTTACATGCTAAAACAAATTTTGATATTGAAATGCATACTCATAATGATTTTGGGATGGCAACTGCAAATGCAATAGCAGGAATTATGGGAGGAGCATCTCATGTTGGTGTAACTGTTAATGGTTTAGGTGAAAGAGCTGGAAATGCAGCCTTGGAAGAAGTTTTAATGGCATTAATGTTTGTTTATAATTATGGAGGTAATATAAGCACAACTATGTTTAGGGAGGTTTCAGAATATGTTTCTAGGGCCTCAGGAAGAATATTGCCAGCATGGAAGGCTATTGTTGGAGATAATATGTTTGCACATGAATCAGGTATTCATGCAGATGGGGCAATAAAAAATCCGAAGAACTATGAAGCTTTTGATCCAGGAATAGTTGGATTAGAAAGACAAATAGTTATAGGGAAACACTCTGGCAAAGCTGGAATTATAAATAAGTTTAAAGAATATGGAATAGATTTAGATAACAATTCAGCCAAAGATATATTAGAAATGGTAAGATCTACTTCAGTAAGACTTAAAAGAAGTTTATTTGATAAAGAGCTTGTTCAAATATATAAGGAATATTTAAGGTTGAGAGAAGAAAAGGTTAATTAGATAAAAAGGGGGCAATAAGTTAATGGGGGACAATTTAGTTTATAAAATATTAAAAAGTCATTTAATTGAAGGAACTATAGATATAGGAAAAGAAATAGGAATAAAAATAGATAGAACATTAACTCAAGATTCTACAGGTACTATGGCATATTTACAGTTAGAAGCAATGGGAATAGATAGAGTAAAAACTAAAAAGTCTATAGCTTTTATTGATCATAATATGCTTCAGCAAGGATTTGAAAATGCGGATGATCATAAATTTATACAAACCGTGGCTTCAAAATATGGAGTTTACTTTTCAAAGCCTGGTAATGGAATATGTCATCAAGTATTTCTAGAAAGATTTTCAGTTCCAGGAGAAACTCTTATAGGATCAGATAGTCATACTCCTACTGCTGGAGGAGTTGGAATGCTTGCAATGGGAGCAGGTGGACTTGATGTAGCATTAGCTATGGGCGGTGGAGCTTATTATATAGCAACCCCTAAAGTATGCAAAATCAACTTAATTGGAAAGCTAAAACCAATGGTTTCAGCTAAGGATATAATACTAGAAGTCCTTAGGAAATTAACTGTTAAAGGTGGAGTTTCTAGAGTTTTTGAATATGCAGGAGAAGGAGTTAAAACACTTTCAGTTCCTCAAAGAGCTACAATTACAAATATGGGAGCGGAACTTGGAGCAACAACTTCAATATTTCCAAGTGATGAAAAGACTTTAGAGTATTTTAAGGCTCAAGGAAGAGAAGATGATTGGATAGAATTTAAACCTGACGCAGATGCAGTATACGATGAAGAAATAATAATAAATTTAGATGAATTAAAGCCGCTAGCAGCTAAGCCACATAGTCCTGATAATGTTGAAGAAGTAGAAAGCATTGGGAAAATTAAGGTTGATCAAGTTGCTATAGGAAGTTGTACAAATTCTTCATATGAAGATTTGATGAAAGTAGCTAAAATCTTAAAAGATAATAAAGTTCATGAAGATGTAAGTTTAGTTATAGCTCCAGGATCGAGACAAGTTATGGAGATGTTAGCTAGAAATGGAGCTTTAGGAGATATAATAAGTGCAGGAGCAAGAATATTAGAAAACTCTTGTGGACCATGTATAGGTATGGGGCAAGCTCCTGGAACAGATGGAGTATCATTAAGAACATTTAATAGAAACTTCTATGGTAGAAGTGGAACATTATCTGCCAAAGTGTATTTAGTCAGCCCAGAAACAGCAGCAGTTTCAGCAATAAGTGGGGTACTTACAGATCCAAGGGAGTTAGATTTAGATATTAAGGTAGAAATGCCAGAAAGATTCTTAATAGATGATTCTATGATAATTTCTCCGGCAAAAGAAGGAGAGGATGTAGAAGTTGTAAGAGGACCAAATATAAAGCCTTTCCCTGTAAATAAGGAATTAGGTGATAAGGTTGAAGGAAAGGTTCTTATTAAAGTTGAGGATAATATTACAACTGATCATATAATGCCATCTAATTCAAAACTTTTACCATTTAGATCCAATATACCTTACTTAGCAGAATATTGTTTCAATACAGTTGATGAAGAATTCCCAAGGAGAGCTAAGGAAAATAATGGAGGAATAATAGTTGCAGGCAATAATTACGGACAAGGATCTAGTAGGGAGCATGCAGCACTTGCACCATTATATTTAGGAGTTAAAGCAGTAATTGCAAAATCTTTTGCAAGAATTCACAAAGCTAATCTTATAAACAATGGTATTATACCAATGGAGTTTGAAGCGGAAGTGGATTATGATAAGATAGGCCTTCTAGACGAACTTGTAATAGAAGATATAAAATCAGCTTTGGTTAATGGAAAAACTATAGTAAAGAATTTAACTAATGGAAGCTTGTTTAATGTTTATATAAATCTAACAGAAAAAGAGATAAATGTAATAAAGTCTGGAGGAAGACTTAATTCAGTCCGCAAAGCATAGTTTTATATGGATGATTAAAAAGAGAGTTTGTTACTCTCTTTTTTCGTGCAGAGAAAAATAATAAAGTTATTATTTTACATATTACTTTTAAATCTAATAGTATATAATAAAAATAAAAACATTACATAGGGGGATTTATGAAAAGTAAAGGTAAGGGTAAAATGCTTATTCCATTATTATTAATATTAATCATAGCCGTTGTAGGCATATTTTATATTCCAAAGATAGAAAAATTATTATTAAATAGTAAACCTAAAGAAGAAAATTTGAACATTGATAATGTTGATAATGATACAAAAGAAAATGAAAATATTGAAATAGAAGATAAAAGCAATACAAAATCTATAGAAATAGTTGCGACTGGAGATTTCTTAATACATAAAGAAATATTAGATACTCAATATAACTCTGAAACTGATAGTTATGATTTTAAAAATACTGTTCAATATGTGAAAAGTTATTTAAGTGATGCAAGTTTAACTATTGCAAACTTAGAGGGAACACTTTCTGGTATAGAGAATTATGGTTATTCAGGATATCCAAGCTTTAATGCTCCAGATGATTTAGCAGATGCTATGAAATGGGTAGGAGTAGATGTAGTAAATAATATGAATAATCATTCATTAGACAGAGATGTAAGAGGTTTTAATAGAACAAGAAGTATTTTAGTTGAGAAGGGCTTTGATGTAATAGGAACAAGAGCAGATACTACAGAGGACAGATATATAATAAAAGAGGTTGAAGGAATAAAAATTGGGATAGTATCCTATAGCTATTCTATGACAGCAGAGGGTGGTGCAAGAGGATTAAATGGAGCAGTTATTCCACAAGAACTTTATCCACTTATGAATACATTTAGAGAAGATACTTTAGATTCAGATCTTCAAGAAATGAAAGAGCAAATAGCTGATATGAGAAATAAGGGTGCAGAAGTAGTTGTTTTTTATATGCATTGGGGAGATGAATATGAGCTAGAACCAAATGCAACTCAATTAAAAATGGCTAAGTTTTTAGCTAATGAAAAAGTTGATATAATCTTTGGTACTCATCCACATTCATTACAGCCAATAGATATTATAAAATCAGAGGATGGAAATAGTGAAACAGCAGTAATTTATTCCATGGGAAATTTTTTATCAAGTCAAAGAACTGAAAGAATACAGAATCCTTATACAGAAGATGGAGTCATAGTGTCAGTTAAACTAAGTAAAAATTTAGATACGAATGAGATAAAGTTAGATTATCCAACATATATACCAACTTGGGTTAACTGGTACGAGAAAGACGGAAAATTATTTTATGAAGTTGTTCCTGCAACAATAAGTGATGCTGATTACTTAACAGAAGAAGGAAAGATAAGGGTTGTAGAATCCTTTAACAGAACTAAAGGAATAATAGAACAATATAGTGATAAGATAAAACTATATAAGGAAAATTACTAGCATAAATCTTCTGTATTAGAATAATAAGCAAGTTTATAAAGGGGCGTTATGGACATATGGGGCTTATTAATAAGAAATTCAAAAATAAAGGAAATAAAAAAGTAAAGAGGATAAAAAAGTAGAGAAGATAATAAAGGGGATGTACTATATGGATAAAATGATAAGACTTTCAGGAATAGCTTACGAAAGTTTGGTTAATGGACCAGGAATAAGGAGAGTATTTTTTTCTCAAGGTTGTAGGCATAATTGCGAAGGTTGTTTTAATCCAGATACCCACGATTTTTCTGGTGGTGAAGATCGTAATATGGATGAACTTATCGAAGATGTTCTTAAAAATCCTATTATTAAAGGGGTTACCTTTAGTGGGGGGGATCCTTTTGAAAGGGCAGAAAAGTTTGCATATATGGCAAAAAAATTTAAAGAAGCTAATTTAAATATATGGAGTTATACAGGATATACCTTTGAATATATAATAAACAATTTAGATAAGATATTAGGCTGGAGAGACCTACTTAATAATATAGATGTTTTAGTAGATGGTAAATTTGAGAAAGATATGATGGAAGATGGATTAAGATTTAGAGGGTCAAGTAATCAAAGAATTATTGATGTGAGAAAGACTCTAAAAGAAAATAAAATATGCCAATTAGAATATTAGTTTTAAAATGCGAAGCATTTTTCAGTTCACAGCGCACAGTTCACAGTTCACAGTTTTTGGAATAAAGTAACAGGGAACAGGTTATGATATAAATTGCAAAGCAATTTATAAATGAAAGAATGAAAAAATTAAGGTTATTTTGCTACACAAAACTAACTACTGTCCCTAAGCTTACCTTGAAGTAGATGTTTCTTAATTTTTAATTATAGTTTACATCTAGTACTTGTTACCTGATACCTGTTACCTAAAAAAATAAAACAACTGTGCACTGTGCCTTGTGAACTGCAAACTAAAAATTTTGCTTCGCAAAATTTTACAATAGTGTTATAATAGATAAAAAAATAAACATATAGTATTCGTATATGCTTGAAGATATGGTTCAAGTGTCTCTACTAGGAAACCGTAAATGTCCTAACTACGAAGATTTAATTATTGCCATGTATTTAACTTTGGCTTTATTGCGTAGATTTGAGGGATAATCTTTTTAAGGAATACTATAAAATAATCAAAGTAATAAAGGGGATAATTATATGGAAAAGTTAAAGAAAAAAATAATAAATGAAGGAAAAGTTAGAGAAGGAAATATACTTAAGGTTGACTGTTTCCTAAATCATCAAATGGATATAAAGTTCTTAAATGAAGTTGGACAAGAATTTAGAGAAAGATTTAATGGGCAAAAGATAGATAAAATTCTTACAATTGAAGCTTCTGGAATTGGAATAGCTGCTATAGCATCTCAATATTTTGGCTTTGCACCGGTAGTTTTTGCAAAGAAAACTGAAAGTTTAAACTTAGATAAAGAAGTATATGAATCGGAGGTTCATTCATTTACTAAAAAAAGAACTTACAAAGTTAGAGTAGGTAAACAATTTTTAAGTGAAGGTGAGAATGTACTAATAATAGATGACTTTTTAGCAATGGGTTGTGCAGCTAAGGGAATGATTGATATAGTTAAGCAATCAGGTGCAAATTTAGTTGGAATTGGAATAGTTATTGAAAAAGGTTTCCAAGAAGGAAGAAGTGTTTTAGAAGGCATGGGAGCTAGAGTTGAATCTTTAGCTATAATTGATAGGTTTGAAGATAATAAAGTAGTATTTAAGTAATAGAAAATTGATAATTAAGAATAGATGATTATTTATAAGACTTAGCTTAGGCTATGTCTTATTTTTAAGTGAAGGAACTATTAGAAATATAGTGTCTATAATAATGAGTAAGATAGGGGCTAAAAATAGGACTCAATTAAGTAACATAATTAATGAGTATGATTAAAAGATATAAAATAAGGAATCTCAAACAAATATTTGAGATTCCCCAATAATTCTTTAATTACTTATTAAGATAGTATTCCATAACATTTCTAACTTTAGGAACAGTTACATGACTATGTCCCCTATCTTTAACATCTTCTATAATCATGGCTAATGAAATCTTAGCTGTATCTGGATCAACAGATACAAACCATCCATTTTCAGTTCCATTAACATCATCTTGAGATTTTTTTATTTCAGCAGTACCTGTTTTACCAGCTACCCTATGTCCTGGAACAACACCATCAGAGATGGTAGCACCAGAATCATTAATTAATGCGGTGAAGGAATTTATTAATGCTGGTAAATCATCTTTTGATATAGCGCTTTGCTTCCAAATATTTGATTCAGAGTTTTCACTTATTACTAATCTAGGCTGCATTATATCTCCATTATTGGCTAGGGCACTATAAGATAAAGCCACATTTAAAGGAGTTACCATTATTTCTCCTTGTCCATATCCTGTATCTGCTAATAGTATTTCTCTACCTAAATCACCATCATTAGAAATTTGTGACTCTTCCATAGGATATTCAAATTTTAGTTCTTCTCCAATACCAAATTTTTTAATTCCTTCAATAAATTTATTATTCCCCAATTCTAGAGCGACTTGACCAAAATAAATATTATCTGAATGATTAACAGCATCCTTTAGATTTACAGGACTGCCAGGGTCAGTTACTCGAGTGATTTTAAAATCTCCCCAAGAGCTATCTTTCTGCCAAGATAGTCCTTTAATATCTCTTGTAGCGTTCGAATCAATAATTTTATTTTCTAACCCAATTGAAGACGTTAAAAGTTTCATAGTTGATCCAGGAGAATATGTTTTATTAAACCTATTTATTTCATCAGCATTATTTGTTTCTTCCCATTTTGACTTTTGAGTTTTAGTTACATAGGTTGTAAATACATTTGAATCAAAGGAAGGGGCACTTACCATAGCTAATACTTCTCCAGTTTTAGGGTTAACAGCTGTAGCAGCTCCTTTTTCTCCATTCATTTCACTGTATATTTTACTTTGAAGTGCTGAATCTATAGAGAGTTTAATATCATTTCCATCTTCTCCATCCTTTTTAGCAATAGTTATTTTTTCTTCGCCTCGTTCTATATAAATTTCAGCAGAATCTTTTCCCCTTAGAGTGTCTTCGTATACTTGCTCTAATCCAGCTTTACCTATAAGGCTTGTATCATTATATCCATTGTCTTTGTTATTTTCTAATTCTTCAGCAGTTATACTTCCAATATAGCCAATTAATCGTCCAAAGGCTTCACCACCAGTATATATTCTTCCGGCTTTTTCTTTTATAAGAATTCCGTCCTCAGCTCTACCTCTAAGCGAATTTAACTTCGAATCTGTTGGTAATATATCTACTAATGGAATAAAGTGTTCAGGATTTGTATTTGCATCAAGTTTGGTTTTTATGTTTTCTTCACTAATATCTAAAGTAGTGGCTATTTCAGCTATTTTAGCATCAATATTTGATAAATTAAATTTTGCTGGATAAATTCCTACAGTGTTTAAAATACCATCATTAGCTAATAAATTAGCATCTTTATCTAATATACTACCTCTCTTTGATGGAATTACATTAACTCTTACTTTATCGTCTTTAGTCATTTGAGGGAAGATTAAGCTTTCATCCCATTTAATCTTAAATTCTTTATCTTCTTTTATAATATTTAATTTATAATCTGAAATATTAACATCACCAGCAATTGTATTCATACTTAGCTTAAAAGGAATCGTAATAGTATCATCTTCTTTTACTTTATCGCCATTAATTTCTATTAATAGATTATTAGCTTCTATAGCAGAAAAGATATTAGTATATCTTGTTGTAAAATCTTCTTCTGAAATAATTGCCTTTGAATCATTAGTTAACATTTGATACATGCCAGTATAATCATTTTGTGTCCACTTTTGGGAAAATGTTTCAAAAGCTTTTTCAGCCTTATTTAATTTAGAACAACCACTAATTAATAGCATAAATGATAATAATAAAGATATTAAAATTAATTTTTTATTTTTCATTTTAAATTATCTAACCTCCTAAAGTTATTATATATTTAATAATTCGAATAACCAAAACTAATAAGGCTTGGTTAAAAAATTCAATTTTAATTGTGTAGAAGAGCCTTATATAAATTATATCATTAATTAATTGTTTACATATTATAAATGATATAAAATTTTTAAAATTCAAAAATAAGTTTAAAAAACAAAAAAGCGCCGAAGCGCTTTATAAATAAATGGGGGATGGGACCTGTATTAAACAGGTTTTGTATCTACATTAGTATTATTTACAAAAATAAAGTTTTTATACAATAAATTAAAACAATTCTTAAAATAAAAAAATTTTTCAAACAAATAATAATTATTATCCATTGAATAGATTTTATAATAGTGTTATTATGATAAAAAGATATTTTAGATGAGGTGATTAAATGAAAGTATCATATAGAAGTTTTACTTGTTCACAAGGAGACATTAAAGTAATTTATTTATTTGAAGATAATCTTACTTTTTCAAAGGAAGAAGTAAATAAGCATATTGTTTTAGCTAATGGCAGAAATTTATTTAATGGAAAAAAAGGTGATTTATATACATTCACATTAGATGTAAATGAAACAATTCAAACTATTATATTGTTAGGTTTAGGTAAAGAAGAAGATTTAACAGTTGATACAATTAGAAAGGTAACTGCTAAAGCAATAAGAAAAGCAAATGAATTAAAAGTTAGTACAGTGTTCTTGAGATTACCAAAAACAGAAGTGCTACAAATAGAAGAAATGGTAAAAAATGCGACAATAGCAGCACAATTAGCTGGATATAAATTTGATAGATATAAAACAAATTCAAAGGAAGAAAATGATTTAACAGTTTCAATCGCAAGATGTGGACTAAAGGAAGCAACTCCAGAAATAGTATCAGCTATAGAAGAAGGAAATGAAGTTGCAAAGGGAATAATATTAGCAAGGGATTTAGTTAACGAACCTGCAAA
Organism: Clostridium sartagoforme; assembly: GCF_039521405.1. Lineage (NCBI taxonomy): Bacteria > Bacillati > Bacillota > Clostridia > Eubacteriales > Clostridiaceae > Clostridium > Clostridium sartagoforme. Next base: position 65,589 of record NZ_BAAACH010000003.1, on the reverse strand, counting down.
TGTTCTTTATCCAGAAACTTTAGCAGAAGAAGCAGTTAAAGCTGGAAAACAAAATGGATTTGAAGTAGAAGTTCATGGTGTTGAAAAGATAAAAGAACTAAAAATGGAAGCTTTTTATAGTGTAGCAAAGGCTTCAGAAAAAGAACCTAAACTTATAGTGATGAGATATTTCGGTAATCCAGAACAAAAAGGAGAAATATTAGGTCTTGTAGGAAAAGGCTTAACATATGATTCAGGTGGATATTCAATTAAGCCTACATCAGGAATGGTTGATATGAAATCAGATATGGGTGGAGCAGCTTCAGTTATAGGAGCAATGTCTATAATTGCTAATAGACAATTAAAAGTTAATGTTGTAGCAGTTGTGGCAGCTTGTGAAAATATGATTTCTGGAGGAGCTTATAAGCCAGGTGATATAATAGGAAGTATGGCAGGTAAGACTATAGAAATAAGAAACACAGATGCTGAAGGAAGATTAACTTTAGTGGATGCAGTTAATTATGTTATAGAAAAGGAAAATGCCAATGAAGTTATTGATTTAGCAACTTTAACAGGAGCAGCTTTAGTAGCTCTTGGAGATACAACAACAGCAGTTGTTACAAATAATGATAAGTTCTATGGAGAGCTTAAAGAAGCCTCAGCTTATACTGGAGAAAAGTTCTGGCAATTACCATCATTTGATGAATATAAGGAAATGGTAAAATCAGAAATAGCTGATTTAAATAATAGTCCAGGAAGAAATGCAGGGACTATTACAGCAGGATTATTTATAGGAGAGTTTGTTCAAAATAAACCATGGTTACATTTAGATATAGCTGGAACAGCTTGGGCAGACAAGAAAACTGATTTAACTGTTAAAGGTGGAACAGGTGCTCCGGTTCATACATTATATGAATTAGTTAAGAGAAGAAGTAAATAAAAAAATTATTTTAGTTAATAAGAAGAGGGTATGTATATATTATTATGCATACCCTCAAAATTTATAAGATTATTAATATAGTGTGTTTACAATTACTATTATATCAATAAATATCTATAATAAATATACAGTTATTTATATAAGTGTTATAATTATGAATAAATATAATAAGGGAAGTGAGCAGTTTATAAAAGTATTAGGTTATTTTTATAAAATTATTTGAAGTTCAAAATTACAAAATATAAAGGGAGGAAATGAAATGATAACAAGAGAAGAAGCATGGAAATTGCTTACAGAATATAATAAGGAAGAATTCCATATCCAGCATGCTTTAACAGTTGAAGGTGCTATGAGATATTTTGCAATAAAGTTAGGATATGAAGAAGAATCTGATTTTTGGGCTAATGTAGGATTACTGCATGATTTAGATTTCGAAATGTATCCAGAAGAACATTGCAGTAAAACACAAGAAATTATGAGAGAGTGTGGAATAGATGAAAGATTAATTAGAGCTGCAGCCAGCCATGGATATGGTCTTTGTTCAAAGCCACAACCTAAACCTGAACATCAAATGGAAAAGGTTCTGTTTGCAGTTGATGAGCTTACAGGATTAATAGGTGCTGCTGCAAGAATGAGACCATCTAAAAGTGTTATGGATATGGAAATTTCAAGTATTAAAAAGAAATTTAAGGACAAAAAGTTTGCAGCTGGATGTTCTCGTGATGTAATTAGGCAAGGTACAGAGAATTTAGGATGGGAGCTTGATAAGTTATTTGAAGAAACGATACTAGCTATGCGTTCTTGTGAAGAAGATATTAATAATAAAATGGTAGTATATAAAGAATCTAAGTAATGACTAATAGTCTATATAATGACATATATTATTAAGGCAAATAAGACCAAAATTATTACTGAAACTTACTCTAACTAAATTAGATTTAAAATAAATTTATTAATATGAAAATACTTATTTAACACTAAAGCATAAATTAATACTAAGCCTATTTAGAAAGAGAGTACTAAGCCATGAAAAGTGAAAGTGATACTAGAAGTTTAATTAAAGATGTATATAATCATGAATATACAGTAAATGATTTAGTTAATAAGGGATTAATACATGATAATGATAATTGGAAAGAGCTAAGAAAAGAAAGAATTAATGAGATAAAAAATATTTATAAAAAAGATGAACTAGTATTATTTTTAGGTGCTGGTATATCAAAAGATGCAGGCATAGGTGATTGGAATGATTTAATGTCTGACTTATTGATACTTATGATAATGAAGGAGTTAGAGCAAAAAAATATTAAAATAACTTCTCAGGAGGCAGACTTTATAATCAAGCAAATTAAAGAGGTAAATAATAAATCACCATTGCTTCAATCAGCATTTATAAAAGCTACATTGGGAGATTCTTTTGAAGAAAGTTTAGCTAACTTATTATATAAAAATATAAGCGGAGATAATGGAAACTCAAAATTATTAGATAGCATTTCAAAATTATGTTTAAAGAGAAAAGGTGGGGTAGGGGTTAAAGCTATTGTCACATATAATTTTGATGATTTATTAGAAGACAATTTTGATAAATATAACATTCAGTATCATTCCCTATATAGTGAACTGGATTATACGACCTCAGATAAATTAGGGATTTATCATGTGCATGGTTTTTTGCCACGTCACCCAAGTCAATATGAAAAGCTATATGAGAGCTTATTAGTATTCTCAGAAGATAGATATCATAGTTTATATAATGATCCTTATTCATGGACCAATATAACACAACTAAATTTTCTTAGAGAAAACACTACATTAATGATAGGATTATCATTAACAGATCCTAATTTAAGAAGAATTTTATCCATAGCTAATAGAAAGAATAAGATGAAAAAACATTATGCAATCATGAGAAGAAAAAACTTTAAATATGATTCAAATGATATAAATATAAATAATGATATCTTAAAAAAAGTAAATATTATAAATAATGATTTACACGAAAAATCCTTTGAACAATTAGGAATAAATATTATATGGGTAGAGGATTATAATGATATTTCTAATATAATAGAAGATATTATAGCTAAATAAAAATAAAATAATAAAATAAAAGTTTAACAACAACCCTTTCAAATAATTTACTAAAAATACAATTTATGGTAAAATTATTTTTAATAAATAAATTGTTCGAGATTTTTAAGGAGATGTTGATGTATATACTAATTTGGGCACTTGTATATACGGAGTCAGTAGTGCAACCGACCTTGATTAAATTAAGGTCGGTTTTTTTATTTTAAAAATAATTATGGAAGGGGTCTTTTATGAACAGAGAAAAACAGAAAGCTAAGCCAAGGAAAAAGTTATTTAATTTTATAGCATTTATTGCTATGCTATTTCAATTCTTCTCCATCATTCCTACATTATCCGCGAATGCTACAGATATTACAGGGAAATTTAATTTTATAACTAAAGTAAGTTTAACAGATGAAAATGGAAAGCCAATAAATGATTTATCAAATCCTATAAGTAAAAATGCAGAGGTTAAATTGACCTATAAGTTTGATATACCAAATGAAGAAGTAGTAAAAAAGGGTGATACCTATGTGATGCAAATACCTAAGGAAATCCAAATAATAGGTACACTAAATTTCCCCATCAATCTTGAAAATGGAGAAACTATTGCAAATGTTGTAATAAATACTGACGGAGCAGTTGTTATTACATTTAATGAATTTGCCGAAAATAATTCTAATATATCAGGGTATTTTTATATAGATACTCAATTTAATATTGATGAAATTGGAAATAATAATCCAATACCTATTAAATTTGAAGTTGGAGGAAATTCAGAGCCTATAATAATTAACGTAGATTTTGAACAACCTGAAATTCCTAATGCTTCTATCAAAAAGGAAGGGTCATATGATGCTTCAAGAAATGAAATAACTTGGAAGGTAATAGTTAATCCAGAAAATGTTAAAGTATATGGTGCTCAAGTCATTGATGATATACGAAATGGTCAAGAATTCGTACCTAATTCAGTTAAAATAAATGGAGCTACCCCTCAAGAGGCAAATTACAATTATGATTTAAGTAGCAAAAAATTAACTTATAATTTTCCAAATGTTATAGAAACAACTCAAATAATTACCTTTAAGACGAAAGTAACAGATTCAAAACTTTCTGAAGATGAAGGAGCCACAATATATCAATATAACACAGCAATTTTTAAGCATGATGGAACTTCTGTAAACTCTAACGAAGCATCAGTTGGAATAAAAACTGATTTTGTCAGAAAAGATGGGAAGTATGATGCATTAACAAAAAGAATTAATTGGAGTATTTATGTAAACAATAATTCTCAAAATATACCAAATACTGTAACTGTAGATGATATACCTGCCGGATTAACATTTGTGCCAGGAAGTGTTAAGGTAGATGGAATTGAAACAAATAGTAATTATAGTATAGACGGGCAAAAGTTTATATACACTTTCCCATGGGCTATCAATGAGCCACATAAAATAGAATTTTCTACAGAAGTAACAGATGAAGCAGCTTATAACTCTAACACAGGAAAAACTTATAACAATAAAGTAACCTTAACTGGAAGCGGTGTTCCAAGTAATGCATCAGATACTAAGGGGGTAGGAGTACCGAGTAGCATCATTAATAAACAAGGTATAGGATACAATGCAGCTACAGGTGAAATTACATGGAAAATTACTATAAATACTAATAAGATATTAATAAAAAATGCTATTATTAGCGATGAAATAAGAGTTGGTCAAGAATATGTAGAAGGATCAGCATCTATAGATAAAAGCACTCCAGGAGGAAGTTTTAATTATTTGAAGGCAGAGAGTGGAGACAAACAGAAAACAGGAACATTAACTTATAGTTTTAATAGTGATATTAATGAGCCCTATGTAATAACATTTAGGACGAGAGTAACAGATAGTAATGTGTATGCAGGAAATAAAGATCAGAATTATTATAATGAAGCTAAATTAACAGGAGATAATATTATAACTTCAAAATCCCAAGGAACTCAAAGGGTCCAAAGTGAAGTGATAAATAAGACTAGTCAAGATTATAATTATATTACAAGAGAAGTTACATGGAAGATTGTTGTTAATAAAAATAAGATGAAGCTTCCTAATGCTAAAGTTTTAGATACTATAAATAAAGGGCAAGAGTTTGTTGTAGATTCTGTTATGCTTAATGGTGGTATTGCAGATAAATTAAATTATACCTATGATGAAAGTACTAGAACATTAACTTATAATTTTCCAAGTGAAATAAATAATGAGCAAGTAATAACTTTTAAAACTAAAATTACAGATACTTCTATATTTAATAATAATGGAGAAAAGGAAATAAGAAATACTGCAAAGCTAATAACAGATTTGGTGCCTAGTGGAGTAGAAAGTACGGGAATAGGAAAAATAAAGAATACTTTAATTGATAAAAAAGCTGACTATACTAGAGGAAATTCTTATATTGATTGGAATGTAACATTTAACTCTAATAAGGTTCCTATCACAGATATTGTTCTTACAGATAATCTTCAAGAGGGACTTGAATTAGATACTACCTCTGTAAAATTGTATAAGCAAGTTTTAAAACAAGATGGAAAGCTAGAAAGAGGAGAGGAAATCAGTTTAGGAAAAGATAATGTAAAGTATAATGTTTCTACAAGAGAATTTAACTTTATATTGCCAGGTAAGATAGAAGACGCTTATATATTAACTTTTAGAACTAATGTAGTAGATAAAAAGAAAACTCCATTTACTAACTCTATATCTTTCAAAGGAACTGGATTAATTGAATCATCAAGTTCAGGAAATGTTGATGTTATATTTCAAGGCGCCGGTGGTGGTGGTATTGGTGAAACTGGGAGTATTAAAGTTATAAAGGTAAATAGTAATAATGAAAATATAAGATTACAAGGTGCAGTATTTGAATTACTTGATAGATATCAAAATGTCATAAGAACTTCACAACCAACAGAAGGTAATGGAGAAATAGTATTTGATAAATTAAAATTTGACATAGATTATTATGTTAGGGAAAAGCAAGCACCTACAGGATATATTTTAGGAAATGAAGTATATAGGTTCCAGATTAAAAATAGTGAAGATAAAAAGAATATATCCTATAATTATAAAAATAGAATTATTACAGGTGAAATTGAATTCTTTAAGTTTGGAGAAAATGGTAAAACCATTAAAGATGCTGAGTTTACGCTTTATAGTAGGTCAGATACTGATTACCAAAATCCATTGATGGTAGCTATAAGTAATGAAGCGGGAAAAGTGGAGTTTAAAAATGTTGAGTATGGCGACTATATTATTAAAGAAACAAAGGCACCAGAGGGATATGTTATTTCAAATAAAACATTAAATGCTAGTATAACTGAAGATGGAAAGGTGATTAAAGCAAATCCAGAAAGTATATCTAATACGAAGATAAGAGGAAATATAGAATTTACGAAGCTAGGAGAAAGCAATGAAGTATTGCAAGGAGCAACATTTACACTTTATAAAGCAACAGATATAAGGTATGAAAATCCTATAGCAGTAATTATAAGTGATGAAAGTGGAAGGGTGGAATTCAATAATATAGAATATGGTAAATATACAATAAAAGAGACAAAAGCCCCAGAAGGATATGTTCTTTCAGAAGAAATATTAACTGCTGAAATAAAAGAAAATGTAACAACTATAAAAGCAAATCCAGAAAGCATTTCTAACACAAAAATAAGAGGAAATATAGAATTTACAAAGCTAGGAGAAAGTAAGGAAGCATTACAAGGAGCTGAGTTTACACTTTATAATGAAGTCGATGAAGATTATAAAAATCCAGTATCAGTAGTTGAAAGTGATGAAAGTGGAAAAGTAGAGTTTAAAAATATAGAGTACGGTAGGTATGTGATAAAAGAAACAAAAGCACCAGAAGGATATGTTCTTTCAGAAGAAGAATTAAAGGCGGAAATAAAAGAAAATGAAGTAACTGTAAAGGCAAATCCAGAAAGTATATCTAATAATAAAATAAGAGGAAATATAGAATTCACAAAATTAGGAGAAAACAAAGAAATATTACAAGGGGCTGAGTTCACACTTTACAAATCAACAGATACAAATTATGAAAATCCTATAACAGTAAGTATAAGTAGTAAAGATGGGAAAGTAGAATTTAAGAATATAGAATATGGAAGATATATAATAAAAGAAACAAAAGCACCAGAAGGATATGTTCTTTCAGAGGAAGAATTAAAGGCGGAAATAAAAGAAAATGAAATAACTGTAAAGGCAAATCCAGAAAGTATATCTAATAATAAAATAAGAGGTTCTGTTAAAATAATAAAATTAGATGATAATAAAAAGGTTCTTAAGGATTCAGAATTCACATTATACGATATGGAAGGCAAAGAAATTGATAAATTATCATCAGGAGAAGATGGGGTTGTTTTATTTAAAAATCTTATTTATGGTAAATATATAATAAAAGAAACAAAAGCACCAGAGGGATATATAGCTTCAAAAGGCGTAATAAATGTATTTATAGATAAAAATCAGAAAGTGTATGACTATAAAGTAATAAATAATAAGATTAAAGGAGTAGTTATAATAACTAAAACTGATATGAAGGGAAAACTTCTTAAAGGAGCAGAATTCACTTTATATGATAGAGAGGGTAATGTGATTTCTAAAGAAGTTTCTAAAGAAGATGGGCTTGTAACATTTAGTAATATAGATTACGGTGAGTATATTATTAAAGAAACAAAGGCTCCTAAGGGATATATTTTAGGTAATGAACAATTAGAAATTAAAGTGAAATCTCCAGAGACACAAAACTTTACAGTTAAAAATGAATCAGAAAAAATTATAGACAAGGTATTAAATGTTTTACCTAACACAGGAAATAAATTTGATCCAAGGGCTATAATTATAGTTGGAGTAATAACAGCATTAGGAGGAGTTTACCTATTCTTAAGAAGAAGTAAGATAAGTTAATCTATATACTTGTCTAATTAAGTTTAATAACAAAGTTTATATTGTTTAACAAAAATAGCGTCAGATGTTCTGGGGCTATTTTTATTAATATATTAATTTTTGCTTAATACTTATAATGATTTATGCATAGATTATAATTGAGCGATATAAAAGGGGAAAAGGATGAGTAGTAAAGGAGAGTGTTTTATTAAAAAAGATAAATTAAGTACAGCAAGAAGACTTCAAGAAGATGTATCACAAATGATTAAAAAACAAGAAAGTAAAAAAATAAATGCTATGTGGCTTGAAGTAACTGGATGTTCTGGTAATATAATATCCCTATTAAATAGTGAAAATCCAGGGTTGTATGATATTTTAACTAGTATAGTAAATTTTACTTTTAACAATACACTTATGGGTAATGAAGGAGATGCTGCTTTTGAGAAGTTTTTAGAGACACTTGATACAGAATTCATATTACTAGTAGATGGAGCTGTCTCAACAAAAGAAAAAGGAGCTTATAATATTATTGCAAATTATAATGGGAAGGCTATTACAGCTTTAGAAGCTATAGAATTAGCTGGTGCAAAAGCAAAGTATGTTGTAGCAGTAGGAACATGTGCTTCTCATGGAGGAATTTCAGCAGCAAAGCCAAATCCTTCAGAAAGCAAAAGTGTACAAGAAGTTTTAAATCGTCAGGTGATTAAGTTGCCAGGATGTCCATGTCATCCTGATTGGGTAGTGGGGACTTTAGCTCATTTAGTTGGATATGGTGTCCCAGAGTTAGATAGTGAGGGAAGACCACTTCTTTTTTATAGTTTTACAATTCATAATACTTGTACAAGAAGAGGCTTTTTTGAAGAAGGTATTTTTGCAAAAAACTTTGGGGAAGAGGGTTGTATGATTAAACTTGGTTGCAGAGGACCAAGCACAAAAACTGATTGCCCAAGGAGAAAATGGAATGGCTATGTTAATTGGCCTATTGGTGATAATACTAATTGTATAGGTTGTGCAAAATCAACTTTTCCAGATGGAAATGAGCCTTTTGTAAAATATTAAGGAGGAGTTATGATAAAAAGAATTACTATAGACCCAGTTACAAGAATAAGTGGTTTCTTAGATGTTAAAGCAGAAGTAGAAAAAGATACAATTGTACAGGCAACTGCTAGTGGTTTACTTTTTAGAGGATTTGAAGAAATGTTAAAGGGAAGACCAGCACTAGATTCTATATATTTTACAGAAAGAATTTGTGGAATATGTTCAGCGGCTCATTCTATGGCATCTACTTTAGCTTTAGAAGATGCATTAAAGGTTCAAGTTACCTTAAATGATAGCTATATAAGAGACATTATGCATGGTTTTGAATTTATTCAAAATCATTTAAGACATTTCTACTTACTTTCTATCCCTAGCTATGCAAAAATTTATAGCGTAAAATTAGCTGAAAATAGCCAATACAACGATTATAGACTTCCAAGCAAAATTAACAATATTATAGGAGAACATTATGTTAAAAGTATTGAATTAAGTAGATTAGCACATGAAGGTTTGGCAATATTGGGGGGAAAGGCACCGCATAATCATGGGATTTTTGTTGGAGGAGTTACAGTAGATATAGATGCGTACAAAATAGAGAAAGTTAAAAGTACTATAAGAAAAATTACTGATTTTGTATCAAATGAAATGATAGAAGATGTAGAGGTTATAGCTAAATATTATCCGGATTATTTTAAAAAGGGAATATCATATCCTAATTTTATGAGCTTTGGGGTTTTTGATAAGTATGAAGATCCAGAAATAACGTATGTCAAATCAAAAGTAATAGAAAATAATGTTAGGTATGCCTTTGAACCTAATAAAATTACTGAACAAGTTCATTATTCTTGGTACAAGAAAGAACAAGGTTTAGAAGAAGTAGATTTGACTAAGAGTAATGCTTATACCTTTATAAAGGCGCCACGATACAATGGATTGCCCATGGAAGTTGGACCATTAGCACGATTGATTATTAGTGGAGAATACACAAATGGACATTCTTGTATGGATAGGAATATAGCAAGGGTTTTAGAGACCAAAAAAATACTTAATATATTAGAGAACTTAGTAAAAAGAGTGGAATTAAAGTCTAATAATCAAAAGGTTTATTTAATTCCTGATAAGGCTTATGGTGTAGGACTTATAGATACCACTAGGGGAGCTCTAGGACATTGGATAGAAATAGAAAATAAAGTAATTAAGCATTATAATATCATAACACCAACAGTATGGAATCTTTCTCCTAAGGATGAGTTAAACAATCCAGGGCCAGTAGAAAAATCATTAATTGGCTCTAAAATAAATAATATTAGTGAGCCGGTAGAAATCGGAAGAATTGTAAGGTCTTTTGATCCCTGTGTATCTTGTGCAACTCATTTAATTGGAAGTAATGGAGATACTAATATAGTTGAGGTCCTAGTATGAGTTTCAAGCTTATTGCAATAGGAAATATTCTTATGAAAGATGATGCAATAGGAATTAAAGTGGCAGAGCAAATAGAAGATGAACTCTCAAGTATTGGAGTTGAGGTTATATATGGAGAAACAAACCTTCAACATATTATGGGAAATATAAAAAAAGAAGATTATATAATAATTCTAGATGCAGCCTACTATGGAAAAAATATAGGGGAAATAACAACTGTATCAATAGATAAATTTATTTCTAATAAGGTTGAGTCCTCTCAGCATAACTATAATTTTTTGGATTTAGTAAAAATTTATTATCCTAATATCAAAGGGATAATTTATGGTATTGAAGTTAATAAAGTTGAATTTGGAGTTGGACTAGATTGTATTTTAGAGAAAAGGCTAAAATTAATTTCTAAAAATATTTTAAATGAAATAAAAAAAATCGTAAACTAGAGGGATACTCAAATATGGAAAATACTTTTTTATTAAATAAGACTTCAAAATACTATTATTTAAAGTATTATAAAACTCTTCAATATGAAATAAAAATAGAGGGAATAGTGCAGGGTGTTGGATTTAGGCCTTTTGTATATAAAAATGCCACTATTTACAATATTTCAGGATATGTTAATAATGTAGGGGGAGCTGTGGAAATTTATTGCCAAGGAACAAGAGATAATTTGAAAAAATTTATACTAAGTATTTTAAATAATCCTCCTCCTATTGCTAAAATTGAAAAATTTCAATGTAAATTTATAAAAGAAGAATCTTCACATAGAAAGAATCTTTATGAAGATATTTTTCAGATTAAAGAAAGCGTCAATGAAAAAAATTTGTTAAAGTTTATTTCGCCAGATGTAGCAATTTGTAAAGAATGCTTAGAGGACATACAAAAAAGTGAAACTAATAGATATAAATATGTATTTACAAATTGTACTAATTGCGGGCCGAGATATTCTATAATTAAGGGTTTACCTTATGATAGAAACTATACAACTATGGAAAAATTCATAATGTGTAAAGAGTGTAATGCTGAATACAATAATCCATTAAGTAGAAGATTTCATACTGAGCCAAATTGTTGCAAAAAATGTGGGCCAAGTATTTCTTTAGTAGACAATGAAGGGAAAATAATTGAATGTAAGAATGTAATTGATGAAGCTAAAGAGTTGCTTAAGGCAGGAAAAATACTAGCAGTTAAAGGTATTGGAGGATTTCACTTAGTTTGTGATGCTAAAAATGAAGCTGTTATTAAACTTATTAGAAATAAAAAGCAAAGACCACATAAACCATTAGCAATAATGGCAAAGGATATTAATGCTGTAAAAGAGGTTTGTCAATTATCAGCTAAAGAAGAAGAAATATTGAAAAGTAATAAAAGACCTATTGTAATTTTGAAAAAGAAACCTTCCTTTTTATTATCAAAAGCTATATCACCAAAACAAAACTCATTAGGAGTTATGATGCCATATACAGGGTTACATCATTTACTATTAGATGAAGAATTACGTTTTTTAGTTATGACTAGTGGAAACATAAGTAATATGCTAATGGAATATGAAAATAATGAGGCATTAAATAATTTGAATAGAGTAGCTGATTATTTTTTAATGCATGATAGAGATATTTATATTGAAGAAGATGATTCTGTTGTGAAAGTTATAAATAATGATGAAAAGGTTATAAGGATAGGGAGGGGATACGCACCATATATATCAAAGGGTAATGAAAAATATGAAATTATAGCAGTTGGTGGTGAACAAAAAAATACAGTTTGTGTTTCAAAAAATGGCTATTCTTATTTGAGTCAATACTTAGGAAATTTGGAGGATTTTAATTGTTACAATAATTTTAAGTATGTGATTAATCACTTTATTAATTTACTTGATGTCAAAAAATATATATTAGTACATGATATGCACCCTTCATATATAAGTACTAATTATGTAAAGAGTCAAAAAATAAATAAAATAGAAGTTCAACATCATCATGCACATATGGTAAGCTGTATGGCAGAAAACTCAATATATGAAAATACAATTGGAGTTATTTTTGATGGAACTGGCTTTGGATTAGATGGAGCAGTATGGGGTGGAGAATTTTTTGTTGGAAATAGAAAGTCGTTTAGAAGAGTTGGTCAATTACAATATGTAAATATCCAAGGAGGATATAAGGCAATAAAAGAACCGTGGAGATGTGCAGTAAGCTATTTGAATTCTTTGGATTATAATCCTCTAGAAATAATTAATTATATAGATAAAGAGGAAATTGAAGCTGTTATACAAGCTTTGAAATCAGGAATAAATTGTTTTTTATCTTCTAGCATTGGAAGACTATTTGATTGTGTAGCCTCCCTTATAGGTATAAGAAATTATATATCCTACGACGGACAAGCCGCTATAGAATTAGAAAATATCATTAATGAGAATATAAATGAATGCTATTTATATGATATCAGAGAAAATGAGAAAGTTCTTCAGATAGAATATAAAAGAATAATAGAAGGTGTACTAAAGGATATAAAAGATGGAGAATCTCATTCAAATATATCCGCTAAATTTCATAACTCATTAATCTATGCAACTTGTGACTTACTTTATATTTTAAGGCAAAGGGAGAATATTAATAAAGTTGTTCTTAGTGGTGGAGTGTTTGAAAATGAATATTTATTAAAAAATATATATAAAAAACTAACTGAGAAGGGATTTGAAGTTTTTTATAATAAGAAAGTTCCTACAAATGATGGAGGATTATCTTTTGGACAACTTTATATAGCTAGTGCTTTATTAAAGGAAAATTAATTATATTTATGATAATGAAGGGAATTGAAAAGGATGTGTCTTGCAATACCAGGTCAAATTGTAGAAATAAGTGAAGCTACTGCAAAAGTAAACATTATGGGGATGGAAAGTGAAGTAAATATTCAAATTATTGAAGAAGCCCAAATAGGTGATTATGTTTTAATACATGCTGGATGTGCTATTCAAAAGATTGATATAGAGTATTTTGAAGAATTAAATGATCTTCTTAAATTATTATCTAAAGTAGAGGTAAATAATGAACAAGAAATTTTTAATTAAAAGGTTTTTAGAGGAAATTAACAATTATCCTAATGGTGAATTTAATATTATGGAGGTTTGTGGAACTCATACTCAATCTATATCAAAATTTGGAATCAGGGAATTAGTTGAGCCTAAGATAAATTTAATATCAGGACCCGGTTGTCCAGTTTGTGTTACTTCTGAGGAATATATAGATGCTGCTATAGAAATCCTTAAAGATGATAAAGTAGTTTTAGCTACCTTTGGAGATATGATGAAAGTTAAAGGAAGTAAGGAAAATTTAATTGAACAAAGAGAAAAAGGAAAGAATATTAGGATAATATATTCACCTTTAGATTCAATAAATCTGGCAGAAGAAAATAAAGATAAAGAAGTAGTTTTTTTAGCAGTTGGGTTTGAAACTACTGCACCAATAATTGCTTTAACTATTAAAACAGCTAAAAAAAGAAATATAAGAAATATTTCCTTTTTTATAGGAATAAAAAGGATGGAACCAATACTACATCATATCTTAAGGGATGATAAATTAAACATACAGGGACTTATTTGCCCAGGCCACGTAGCATCAGTAATGGGAGCAGATTATTTTAAGTTTATTGTAGAAGAATATAATATTCCAGCAGTAGTAGCAGGATTTAATGAGTTAGATATTATTGGAGCTATATATTTTTTAACCCAAGAGCAAAGTAAAAATAAGAAAACATTTAAAAATTTATACAAAAGTTGTGTAACTTCAAAAGGAAATTTAAAGGGAAACCAAATAATAAAGGAAGTATTTTCTTATTGTGATTCTGAATGGAGGGGAATAGGCAATATTGGCTCTTCAGGTTTTTTATTAAAGGAAGATTATAAATATTATGATGCAATAAAGAAATTTAAAATAAGTTTAAGAAAAGGTAATAGCAAAAATTGCGTTTGTAGTGAAATTTTATTAGGAAAAAAGAGACCTATTAATTGCGAATTTTTCGGAAGGCTTTGTACTCCAGAAAATCCAGTTGGGCCCTGTATGGTTTCTAATGAAGGAGCATGCTCAATTTTCTACAAATATAATGGGAGAATAATAAATGAATAATGTAATAAAGCTTAGTCATGGAGATGGAGGAAAGCATACTGAAGAATTAATCAAAAACATTTTTTATAAATATTTTAATAATGATTTGTTAGTAAAGGGCCAAGATGCAACAATATTTCAAGCTGCTAATAATAAGCTAGCATTTACAACAGATTCTTTTGTAGTGAAACCAGTATTTTTTTCTGGTGGAAACATAGGAAAACTTGCGGTTTGTGGAACAATTAATGATTTAATTGTATCAGGGGCAAGCCCCCTTTATTTAAGTGCTGGGTTTATAATTGAAGAAGGATTTTCATTGGAAAACCTAAATAAAATTGTGAAGTCTATGAGTGAAACTTGCTTAGAGTCAGGAGTAAGTATTATAACAGGAGATACAAAAGTAGTAGAAAAGGGAAAAGTAGATGGAATCTTTATTAATACTAGTGGAATAGGGATTGTTTTAGAAAGATATAAGCAAAAGCCAATTAAAGAAGGGGATAAAATTATAGTAACAGGAAATATAGGAGATCATGGTACAACAATTGCAATAGAAAGATATGATATCAAAGTGAAAGATAAGATAAAAAGTGATTGTGCCTCTCTATACCCTTTTACAGAAATAATTAAAGATAACTATGATTCAATAAAAATAATGAGAGATCCAACTAGAGGGGGGTTAGCAACTGTATTGCATGAGTTTTCTAATCTTTGTGAACTTGGAATACATTTAATGGAGGAAGATATTCCGATTGATAGAGGTGTTATAGCTGTAAATGAACTTTTAGGATTTGATCCATTATATATGGCATGTGAAGGAAGAATGGTAATAGTTGTAGAAGCATCAGAAGCAGAAAATATATTGAAGAAAATTCAAGAATTTAATGGGGGAAAAAATGCAAAAATTATAGGTGAATTCATTAAAGAATCACGAAATACTATTTTTATAGAAAATTATTTTGGAGGTAAAAGAATATTGCCACCTTTAGAAGGAAATATGTTACCTAGGATATGTTAGAATAATATAATAAAGTCTAAAAATTAGAATTTTAACTTTAAGCTTTACTTGTTGATTTACAAGGAAACTTATGAAATAATAAAGAGTTGCGATTATGAAGTAAATATATAAAAAACTTTGACAATGAATATTTTATTTGCCAAAGTTTTTTTATTGTCTAAAATATTAGTAACAAACTGTGGTGCTAAGAATAGTATATAGATATATATCTATAATAAATAATTGAAAGTATTATAATTAAAGATATATATTGACATTATATAGATAGTTATCTATATTGTATACAAGGAATAATTTATGCTGGGAGGATAAATATGAAAAATAATTATGAGGAAAATGCAAAAGTTTTAAAAGCATTAAGTGACCCTAATAGACTGAAAATAATAGATATCTTATCTTGTGGTGAAAAGTGTGCCTGTGATTTGCTAGAAAGTTTTAATTTTACTCAGCCAACATTATCTCATCACATGAAGGTTTTAATGGAATGTGGTTTAGTTTTATCAAGAAAAGAAGGGAATTGGAGCTATTATAAATTACATACAACTAATGCTAACAGATTAATTTTAAACTTAATGAATATTATCACTGACACGGAAGAGTGTATTTGTAAGCAAAAAGAATGTGTATGTAAAAATAATTAAAAATTTAAAGGAGTGTATTTATTATGAAAAAAATGATTATTTTTGATCCTGCAATGTGCTGTTCAACAGGGGTTTGTGGTCCATCTGTAAATCCAGAACTTTTAAGGGTTTCAACAGTAATAAATAATTTAAGGAATAAGGGGATATTAGTTGAAAGATATAATTTAACAAGCAATCCACAAATATTTGTTGATAACAAAACAATAAATGAAATATTGATGAAGCAAGGTGTTGATGTATTACCAGCAACAATGGTTGATGGGAAAATTGTAAAAGTAGGTAACTACCCTACTAATGATGAGTTTTGTAATTTACTAGAAATTTCTCCTGATTTACTAAAGGCTGAAGAAAAAAAATCAAATAGTTGTTGTTGTAAGGGTGGTTGTTGTTAATTAAGGGGGAGTGATAGAGAATGTATAAAACATTTGATATAAAAGAAATAAACCTAACTAAATATTTATTTTTCACAGGTAAAGGAGGAGTGGGTAAGACTTCAACAGCTTGTGCGACAGCAGTGTCTTTGGCAGATGAAGGAAAGAAGATAATGCTTATCAGTACAGATCCTGCTTCTAATCTTCAAGATGTTTTTAATACTGAATTAGATAATAAAGGTGTTCAAATAAAAGATGTGTCTAATTTGGTAGTGGCTAATTTTGACCCAGAACAAGCAGCAGCAGAATATAAAGAAAGTGTTATATCACCATATAGAGGAAAGTTACCAGAAAATGTATTAAATAATATGGAAGAACAACTTTCAGGCTCATGTACTGTTGAGATTGCGGCCTTTAATGAGTTTTCATCTTTTATTACTGATGAAAAAGCAGCTAATGACTTTGATCATATAATTTTTGATACTGCACCAACTGGACATACATTAAGAATGCTTCAATTACCATCAGCATGGAGTAATTTTATAAGTGAAAATACTCATGGGGCATCATGTTTAGGACAGTTATCGGGACTTGAAAGTAAAAAGGAAGTTTACAAAAATGCAGTTTCTAATTTGGCAGATAAGGCAAAGACTACTCTTATTCTTGTATCTAGACCAGAAGAGTCTCCATTAAAAGAAGCTGAAAGAGCATCAAATGAACTTAAGGAAATCGGTGTAGCAAATCAAATTTTGGTTGTGAATGGAGTACTAGAAAAGTATGATGATGATTTATCAACTGCATTATATAATAAACAACAAAAAGCCTTAAATGATATCCCAGTAGGATTAAAAGGGATTGAAAGGTACAAAATACCCTTAAGACCTTATAATATTACAGGGCTTGAAAATGTCAGAGCGTTATTAAAAGAGAGTAATATAAAAGTAAGTACAGATAAAATAAATACAACAACAATTCCTAAGTTAAATAATGTTATAGAAGACATATTTAATAGTAATAAGAAAGTTATATTCACAATGGGAAAAGGAGGAGTTGGAAAGACAACTATTGCAGCAGCTATTGCAATAGGACTCGCTAAGAAGGGTAAGAAAGTTCATTTAACTACTACAGATCCGGCAGCTCATTTAAAGTTTGTGGTTGATGAAAGCTATGGAATAACTTTAAGTAGCATTGATGAAAAGAAAGAACTAGAGAAGTATAAAGAAGAAGTTTTAAGTAAGGCAAGAGAAACAATGAGTGATGCTGATATTGAATATGTTGAAGAAGATTTGAGATCACCTTGTACTCAAGAAATTGCAGTATTTAGAGCTTTTGCAGAAATAGTTGGAAAATCAGAAAATGAGGTTGTAGTTATTGATACTGCACCAACTGGACATACGTTATTACTTTTAGATTCAACTCAAAGCTATCATAGAGAGATCCAGAGATCAGAAGGTGATATACCTGAATCAGTTAAAAAGCTTTTACCAAAACTAAGAAACGAAAATGAAACAGAAGTTATTATTGTTACTCTAGGAGAAACTACTCCTGTTTTTGAAGCAATTAGATTGCAAAAAGATTTAAATAGAGCAGGGATAAATAGTAAGTGGTGGGTAATAAATTCAAGCCTTTATGCAACTGAAACCACTAATGAAATATTAAGAGCAAAGGCAAGTAATGAAATTAAATGGATAAATAAGGTTGATAAAATATCAAAGGGAAATTTTTCAGTGATTGAATGGAAACCTAAAGAATTAAAAGGTAAAAATTTATTAGAAATAATTAAATAAAAGGAGAAACTAAAAATGAAAAAGAAGGTAGCATTTATATGTGTTCATAATTCTTGTAGATCACAAATGGCGGAGGCATTAGGAAAATTATATGGAAGTGAAGTTTTTGAAAGTTATTCAGCTGGAACTGAAACTAAACCACAAATAAATCAAGATGCAGTAAGAATAACTAAGCAATTATATAATATTGATATGAATGAAACTCAAAAATCTAAATTACTTACAGATATACCAGATGTTGATATTGCTATAAAAATGGGGTGCAATGTTGTGTGTCCTGTTATATCAGCTAGTCATGTTGAGGACTGGGGCTTAGAAGATCCTACTGGTAAAAGTGATGAGGAGTTCATTAAAGTTGCAAAAGTGATAGAAGAAAAAATAAAAGATTTAGCAAAAAGAATTAAGAATAACGAGATATAGGAGGGAATTATGGGGGAAGAAAGTAAAGGAAAGGGATTAGGAGTCTTTGAACGATATTTAACAATATGGGTTGCTGCTTGTATTGTGATAGGAATATCCATTGGTCAATTGCTTCCTATTATACCTGAAACATTAAATAAGTTTGAATATTATAATGTATCAATACCTGTAGCTATCTTAATATGGCTTATGATATATCCAATGATGTTAAAAATAGATTTTACAAGTATTCTAAATGCTACTAAAAAGCCAAAAGGACTTATTGTAACTTGCACAACTAATTGGCTAATAAAGCCATTTACTATGTATGCAATAGCAGCATTTTTCTTATTTGTAGTCTTTAAAGGGATTATTACACCAGATTTAGCTAAAGAATATTTAGCTGGAGCAGTTTTATTAGGAGCAGCTCCTTGTACAGCTATGGTATTTGTATGGAGTCACTTAACAAAAGGAGATCCAGCATATACTTTAGTTCAAGTAGCAGTAAATGATTTAATTATTTTAATTGCATTCACACCTATAGTAGCGTTTTTACTAGGAGTTAGTGATGTATCTATACCATTTGGAACTTTAATATTATCAACTATATTATTTGTTGTAGTTCCTTTAGCATTAGGATATATTACAAGAACCTTAGTAATAAAAAATAAAGGTAAAGAGTATTTTGAAAATATATTTTTAAAAAAGTTTGATAATATAACAATAATAGGACTACTTTTAACATTAATAATATTATTTTCATTTCAAGGAGATACTATAATAAACAATCCAACTCACATATTGCTGATTGCAATACCACTTACAATTCAAACATTTTTTATATTTGGGTTCGCATATATTTGGGCAAAGCTTTGGAAGTTGCCACATAATATTGCAGCACCAGCAGGGATGATAGGAGCAAGTAACTTCTTTGAACTTGCTGTAGCAGTAGCTATTTCTCTTTTTGGACTACAATCAGGAGCAGCACTTGCAACAGTAGTAGGAGTTTTAGTTGAAGTTCCAGTAATGCTTACACTAGTTAAGATTGCAAATAAAACAACAGGATGGTTTACCTTAGAAAAATAATTTAAATTTTATTATTATATTTTTATTAAAAATCAGTATCAAGGAGGGTTATCTCATATGAAATGGGAATATAAGGTCGTTGAAATTAATTCTATAAAAAACTTAGGAGATCCAGATAAGCTGCAAGAGGAACTTAATAATTATGGTAGTGAGGGATGGGAGCTCACAGGTGACTTAACTAAGCCTCATGAGGGAGTAGGGTGGAATCCAAAACCAGATGATGGCTCAGTAATATTCAAAAGAGAATTAAAATAGGCATAAAAATATTAGATTGAAATTAAAATATAATAAATAAAATTAATCCCCCATAGGCAATAAGTAATTGCTATGGGGGATTTTATTAGAATTCAGATTGTCCTGTGGTTCTTGGGAATGGAATTACGTCTCTGATATTTGGCATACCTGTAATATACATAATAAGTCTTTCAAAACCTAATCCAAATCCAGCATGCTTAGTTTCTCCATATTTTCTAAGCTCTAAATACCACCAGTAATCTTCTTCTTTAAGGCCAAGTTCAGCCATTCTCTTAGTTAGGATATCTAATCTTTCTTCTCTTTGGCTTCCACCTATAAGTTCTCCTATACCTGGAACTAAAAGATCTGTTGCAGCAACTGTTTTTCCATCATCATTTAATCTCATATAAAATGCTTTTATATCTTTTGGATAATCTGTTACAAACACAGGTCTCTTGAAATGTTCTTCTGTTAAATATCTTTCATGCTCTGTTTGTAGGTCAATTCCCCATTCAACTGGATATTCAAACTTTTTATTAGCTTTCTTTAATATTTCAACAGCTTCAGTATAAGTTACTTTTCCAAAGTCAGAAGTCATAACGTGAGTTAATCTATCTAAGATTCCTTTATCAACAAATTGATTAAAGAAGGCCATTTCTTCTGGACACTCTGCTAAAACATATTCTAAAACATATTTAAGCATATCTTCAGCTAATTCCATATCATCTTGTAAATCTGCAAATGCTATTTCAGGTTCTATCATCCAGAACTCTGCAGCATGTCTTGCTGTGTTTGAATTTTCTGCTCTAAAAGTAGGTCCAAAAGTGTAAATATTTCTAAATGCTAAAGCATAACATTCACCATTTAATTGTCCTGATACTGTTAGGTTACTTTCTTTACCAAAGAAATCTTGACTAAAGTCAATAGTACCTTCTTCAGTTTTTGGAACATTGTGTAAGTCTAATGTAGTAACTTTAAACATTTCTCCAGCACCTTCAGCATCACTTCCAGTTATTAGAGGTGTATGAGTATAAACAAATCCTCTTTCTTGGAAGAACTTGTGAATAGCGAAAGCTGCCACTGAACGTACTCTAAATACAGCTGAAAAGGCATTACTTCTTGGTCTTAAGTGAGCTATTGTTCTTAAATACTCATAAGAATGTCTTTTCTTTTGTAGTGGATAATCAGAGTTTGACATACCCTCTACTATTACTTCTTTTGCTTGAATTTCAAAGGGTTGCTTAGCTTCAGGTGTAGCAACTAAAGTACCTATAACTGATATTGAAGAGCTTATAGGTAGCTTTGAGATTTCTGTAAAGTTTGAAAGTTCATTTGAAAATACAACTTGAATATTTTTAAAGAAACTACCATCATTAACTTCTATAAATCCAAAAGCATTAGATGCTCTTAATGTTCTTATCCATCCAGAAATTTTTATTTCTTTGCTTAAATATTCTTCTTGATTTCTGTAAAGTGATTTTATTAAAACTACTTTATCCATTTGTAATCCTCCTAAAAATTATTTCATAAAATAAAAAAACCTTTCAATCCCTAAAAAGGGACGAAAGGATAAATTTCGCGGTACCACCCAAATTGCTATAAATAGCCACTCAATTGACACTATAATGTCATTCAAATTATAACGGTTTGAATCCGTCTAAGTCTACTTAAGTGAAACTAAAGGTTTGAATTTTGTTAATCTAGATTACACCTTTAACATAATGAAAAGGTAATAATTTTCCACTTGTTCGGTTAGAAACTCAGAGATGTTCTTCACTAAAGGCTTCGTATAAGGCTTACACCATTCCTTACTCGCTAAAACTACTTCCATATAGTTACTCTTCTCATCACAGTAATAAAAAATATAATGTTTATTACGATTTTACACCAATTCACTAACATTTGCAACTTTAAATCATAATATAATTTTAGGAACATTTTATGGAGGATATTATGGATAATAAGGAGTTTTTAGAAAAGAAATTTATTGAATTAAATGAGTTGAAAAGCATGTTAGTAACATATCCAGAAGATTATAAGGAAAATATATTACATGTTATGGAAAGAGTTTGTAATCAAATTAATTCTTATCTTAATGATATAGGCTTTCATAATAAAAAAAGAGATAATGAATTACTTCAACTTACCTTAGAAGAGTTAAGTGAATATAATGGAGAAGGTGGAAGACCTTCTTATATTGCTGTAAATGGAACTATTTATGATATTATAGATGTAGATAACTGGAGTGAGGAAAACTTTTGCGGAATGAAACCAGGAACAGATCAAACTAAAACATTTGAAAATTGTAGTAAAGAACAACTAGAAGCTTTGGAAAAGTTACGAGTAGTAGGACATTTAAATTACACAAAAAAATGTACATGGGAATAATAAAAAATTGCTACGGTTAAATCGTAGCAATTTTTTATTATTCGTTTCCGCTTTCATAAGATGAAATTAATTGATTTGGAAAGTGAAGCATTTGAGTATCTTTAACAATTCTTTTAAATTCATATTCCAACTCTCTAAATTTCACGTCTATTTTTTTATTATCATCAATATTAATTATGCAATAAGTAGCATTTGGACGACCTATTTTAGGCTTTCCTACACTTCCTACATTAATAAACATTTTATTGTTAAATTTTTTATATGAAGGAATATGAGTATGTGCACAAACTAAAATATCTTCTTCTAAATTATTCATTACTTCTTCTGTATTTTCTTTATCTTCAAATAAATACTCACTTATAGAATTAGGACTACCGTGTGTAAATTTAAGCTTTACTCCATTAATATCATAGTTTAAAAATAGAGGAAGCTGTGATAAATAGTATTTATTTGAAGCCCTAACTTCATCACAAGCCCAAGGAAGTGCAAAGGAGTTAATTGACGTATCTCTTATAAATGTAAAACCTCCATCTACAACAGAAGCATCATAATTTCCTTTAATACAAGGAATTTCTCTTCTTTTGATTAAAGCCACAACTTCATTAGGATGAGGTCCATAACCAACTAAATCACCAAGACAAATTGTTAAGTCAACTTTTTGATCATCTATATCTTCTAATACCTTCATTAAGGCATATATATTTCCATGAATATCTGAGATAGCAGCTATTTTCATAAGTATTCCTCCATAAGTTCAAAATAAAGTTAAAGTATAGATTTTACTAAATATATTATATCACTTTAAATATTTAGTATAAATAAAATTAATAATATTATAAATAGATATTATTTAATTGTTGATGTATATTATATTTATATATAAGTTGTTATGAGGAGGAAAATAAATGAAGTTAAATAGGCTGCAAAATATATTAAAATCAATGGAGGGCAAAAACTTAAGTCAAATGTTAATATCATCACCTCCAGCTATCTTTTATTTAACGGGAAAGTGGTTTTCACCAGGAGAAAGAATGATTGCTTTATACTTAAATATAAATGGTAATCACAAATTTATAGTTAATAAATTATTTCCTATATATGAGGATTTAGGCGTAGATTTAATATGGTATTCGGATACGGAAGATCCAATAAACATATTATCAACAATTGTTGATAAAAATGATGTTCTAGGTGTGGATAAAAATTGGCCCGCACATTTCTTAATAAAACTTATGAATAATAATGGAGCGAAAGCTTTTGTTAATGCATCTCCTATAATTGATAGGTTAAGAATGATAAAAGATGAAGAAGAAATAGCTTTAATGAAAAAATCTTCAGAGATTAATGATAATGTTATGCTAGAGCTTTTAAATAATTTACAAGAAGGGAAAGCAGAAAAGTACTATGCTAGCCTTTTAACTGAAATTTACGAGAAGTATGATGTAAATAAATTTTCTTTTTCACCAATAATTGCAGTAAGTCCTAATGGAGCAGACCCACATCACCATTCTGGAAATGATATTATAAGAAAAGGTCATAGTATAGTTATAGATATTGGTGGAGTGTATAATTCTTATTGTTCTGATATGACAAGAACAGTATTTTTTAGAGAAAGCCCAAATGAAAGGCATGAAAAAATATATAATGTCGTAAAGGAAGCAAATTTAAATGCTATAAGTAAAGTAAAAGAAGGCATGAAATTTTCAGATATAGATAAAGCAGCAAGAGATTATATAATAGATTCTGGTTATGGTGAATATTTTACTCATAGAACAGGTCATAGTATAGGGATAGAAGATCATGATTTTGGAGATGTCAGTTCATCTAACCATGAAGAAATTAAGGCTGGCATGATATTTTCTATTGAACCTGGAATTTATTTAAAAGATGATTTTGGAGTAAGAATTGAAGACTTAGTCTTAGTTACTAAGGATGGGTGTGAAGTTTTAAATAAAGTAAGCAAGGAGATAACTGTAATTAAGTAATAAATTGCGAATATAAAGGCTACGATAAATAGATATGTTTCATAAGCTAAATAGCTACGAAAAGAAGTACTAGGCTCGGAGAACTACTATGCCAAGAGTTTTGGTTAAACTCGCTGCGCTCAGACAAACCAACAACACTAAGGCATAGTAGTTCTTCCTTCATCAAGTACTTCTAGTTTCTCACTATATGCTTATTTCACATATTCTATTTACCTTCGCCAACTTATATTAAGAATTTAAATTAATAATGAATTAAGTTATTGGTAAAAAATAATTGGTGAGGGAAATTAAAAACTTAGTTGAGTTTAGCAGACTATAATTGAGCTTGTTCCCTGTTCCCTGGTACCTTTTACCTAAGAAGCTTGCTTCGCAAAATATAACAACTGTAAACTGTGTCTTGTGAACTGTGAACTGATTAAATTTCTTTAATTATTTCGTTCATAAGTTTAGTAAATGTTTCTTTTACTTTAGCTGAAGTTTCCATAACCTCTTCATGATTTAATGGTTGATCTAGTATACCAGCTGCCATGTTAGTTAAGCATGATATTCCAAGAACCTTCATTCCACAATGAGCAGCAACGATTACTTCAGGAACAGTTGACATACCAACAGCATCTGCTCCAAAAACTCTAGACATTCTAATTTCAGCTGGTGTTTCATAAGTTGGACCACTAAACATCATATAAACTCCAGTTTTAATATCGATGTTTAATTTATTTGCAATTTCTTTAGCCTTCTCAACTAAATCCTTTGAATAAGCACTTGAAAGATCAGGGAATCTTGGGCCAAATTCATCTAGGTTTTTACCTATTAAAGGATTATCTCCAGAAAAGTTAATTTGATCTGTTATAATCATTAAGTCTCCAGGCTTAAAGCTTTCATTAACAGCTCCACAAGCATTTGTAACAATAAGCTTTTCAACTCCAATTGATTTCATTACTCTAACTGGGAAAGTTACCTCATTGAAAGCATAGCCTTCATAGTAATGGAATCTTCCTTGCATAGCAACAACGCACTTGCCGTTTAACATACCAACAACTAGTCTTCCAGCATGACCTTCAACTGTTGATACTGGAAAGTGTGGAAGGTCTTCATAAGGATAAAATTCAGGATTTTCTATAGAATCGGCTAATGATCCTAATCCAGATCCTAAAATTAAACCGATTTCAGGTTTGTATTTAGATTTTTTCATTATAAAGTCTGCAGCGTTTTTAATCTTATTTGATAAATCCATAAAATCACCTCTACTCTAATATTTGCTTTTTATAAAAATTATAAAACCAAAAAATTTATATAATAAAATTTAATAGTTCCTGTAAATTATAAGATAAACTTATTTAAAAATAAATATAAAAAGAGAATAATATCAATATTCTTAGTATATTAGTCAAAAGATGGCAAAGAAAAGCAAAAGAAAAACCATAAGGAGTTAATATTTATGTAAATATTAACTCCTTATAGTATTTACTAAGAAAAAAATAATATAAGTTTTATTATTGTTTTAAAATTATATCAGCAACTTTTACTACATCTCCAGCTCCTATAGTTAGAACAATATCATCATTTGAGATCTTATCTTTTAAATAATTTGCAACCTCATCATGGCTATGAAAATTGGTACATTTAATACCTTTAGATCTTATTGCATCTCCAAGATCATTTGAGCTTACAAGTCCTGTATCTTTTTCTCTTGCTGCGTATATATCCATAAGAATTAACTCGTCAGCATGAGAGAAGCATTCTGTAAATTCATTAAATAAAGTTTTAGTTCTTGTGTAGGTATGTGGCTGAAATACAGCATAAATATTTTTATGAGGAATTATATTAGCCGTATCTAATGTAGCTTTTATTTCAACAGGATGATGAGCATAATCATCAATTATTGTTGCTCCATTGAATTCACCTTTATATTCAAATCTTTTGTGGGCTCCCTTACATTCAGCTAGTCCTTCAATTATTGAGGAATAAGGTATATTAAAGATTAAACCAACACAAATTGTTGATAAAGCATTTAATATATTGTGTTTACCAGTAGTGTTTAAAGTTACATTAAATAGCTTGTTATTATCCTTAAGTACAGTAAATGTAGCGCATCCTTTGTTATCAAAGGAAATATTAGTTGCTCTTACATCACCTTTATTTATACCATAACTAATTGTATTACATTTAGCTTTACTCAATATCTCATTTACATTTTCATCTTCACAATATCCAATTAGATATCCATCAGTAGGTATTATGTTGGAAAATTTTTCAAAGGTCTCCTTTATATGATTTAAATCTCTATAGTAATCTAGATGATCTGCATCTATATTTAAAATAACACCTATATAAGGATAAAATTTTAAAAATGATTCTTTATACTCACAAGCTTCAGTTAAAAAGTATTCACTATTTCCTATCTTGAAGTTACCATCTATTACATCTAATTCACCACCTACCAATATTGTAGGATCTAGATTTGCTTTTAAAGTTACATGAGAAAGCATTGATGTGCAAGTAGTTTTCCCATGAGTACCAGATATAGCAACATTATACTTATGACCTTTCATTATTAATCCTAAGAATTCAGCTCTATCCATAAGTTCTATTTGTTTATTTTTAGCCTCTACTATTTCAGGATTATCACATGGTATAGCAGCTGTATAAACTACTAAGTCAACATCTTTTAAGTTGTTTTTATCATGACCTATGTAAATTTCAGCGCCTTCAGATTTTAATTTATCAGTAATTTCAGATTCCTTAAAATCAGAACCGGATACCTTAAACCCCTTTGTTAATAAAACTGCAGCAAGCCCGCTCATACTAATACCGCCAATACCTATAAAATGAACTTTTTTATTTATATCTTTATTAAGATCAAAAGACAAAAAAATCAACCCCTTTTTTTATTAAGAATTATTTTATAAAATTACTGCAAATAGTTTTCACTTTATAATTATATACAAATTTAAGAAAATGAACACATAAAAAAGCTGTAAATTCAAGAAATTACTAAAATTTTATTGAAAAATCAATAATTATAAGTAAATTAAAAATATAAGTGATTAAAATCTATTGATATTGAGAAAAATATAGAATAAAATATGAATATTAGAGGGCTAAAATTAACGAATAATTCGGAAAATAATAAAATGTAGGTGATATATATTGGAAAAATTAAGTAGAAATAGTAGGGTAGTAGCTATTACAAAGATTCTAACTGAAAATCCTAATAAGGTTATAGGTTTAAATAGATTTTCAGATCTGTTAAATGCAGCAAAATCAACCATAAGTGAAGATATAGTAATAGTAAGAGAAATTTTAGAAAAATTGGAAATGGGAAAAGTTGAAACTATAGCAGGGGCAGCAGGAGGAATAAAGTATATTCCAGGTATAGAAAATGAAAGCAGAAGAAAATTTGCAGAAGATATTTGCGAAATGTTGAAGGATGAAAGTAGAATAGTTCCTGGCAATTTCATATATATGACGGATTTAATGTATAATCCTCAGATTATAAGCAAAGCTGGAGTTATTTTATCTTCAGTATTTTATAATAAAGAAGTGGATTATGTTGTAACTGTAGAAACTAAGGGGATACCACTTGCATATGAAGTTGCAAGAAATTTAGGAATTCCATTAGTTATAATAAGAAGAGATAATAAGGTAACAGAAGGATCTACTGTTACAATAAACTATGTATCTGGTACTAGCGGCAGAATTCAACAAATGTCACTTTCAAAGAAATCAATGAAAGCGAAGAGTAAGTGCATATTCATAGATGACTTTTTAAGAGGTGGAGGAACTGCACAAGGTATAAAGGATTTATTAAAGGAATTTGAAAGTGAATTAGTAGGAATAGGGGTATTAGTAGATAATATAGGAGTTACACAAAAAAGAGTTGATGATTATATATCTATAGTAGATTTAAGACATTTAGGCGAATCTAAGGACCTAGAAGTTAGACCTTCCAATTTAATAAAATAGGCAAAAAATTCACAAATAGTAAATTGTAAATGATAACTTTTAAAAAAATATAGAAAATTTAAAAAAATTTATAATAAAAAAGAGGATTTCTACGATTTTTATAGAATTCTATATCTATCATAGCAACGGAGGTGTAGTGCAATGACAATAACCGATGTAAGGATTAGAAAAATAGCTTCCGATGGAAAAATGAAGGCTATAGTTTCTGTTACATTTGACAACGAATTTGTAGTTCATGACATCAAGGTAATCGAAGGACAAAATGGATTATTTATAGCTATGCCAAGTAGAAAGACACCAGATGGGGAGTTTAAGGATATAGCACATCCTATTAACACAGACACTAGAGAGAAGATTCAGACATCAATACTTGAAGCTTATGAAAAAGCAAAGCTTGAGGATGAATCAGAGGCAATAGTTGGTTAATTTGTATTGTTTAAAAATAAAAGGGATAACCCTTTTATTTTTTTTGCAATTTTTTAATATAACTCTGAGAATAATGCTCAAATATTAAGATTATATGTATATATATAAGAGATTTAAGGTTGAAATACTTATTCCAATACAATATAATAGAATGAGATGTTTACGAACATTTTTTAAATTAATTATAAATTTGTCCTTAATATTTCAAATAAAGAGGTGTTTTTATGTATAAGTGTGCATTAATTTTGGCTGCTGGGCAAGGAACAAGAATAAAATCAGACTTACCAAAAGTTTTACATAAAATTTGTGGCAAGGAAATGGTGAATCATGTAATAGATACTATGAGAAAAGCTGATATAGAAGATATAAATGTAATAGTAGGAAAAGGGGCAGAATTAGTAAAAGAAAAAACTGCTTCAAGAAATATTAGCTATTCAGTACAAGAGGAGCAATTAGGAACAGGCCATGCTGTAAAATGTGCCATAGATTTTCTTAAAGGGAAAAAAGGTGTTGTGGGAGTTTTTTGTGGTGATGCACCATTAATTAAAGCGGAAACAGTTGATAACTTATTTAAATCACATATAGAAAACAATAATAGTGCAACTTTATTAAGTTCAATACTAGAAGATCCAACTGGATACGGAAGAGTAGTAAGAAAAGATAATGAAGTTTTAAAAATTGTTGAGCATAAAGATTGTGATGAAAAAGAGTTGAAGATAAAAGAAATGAATGCTGCAATATATTGCTTTGATATAGAAGAATTAGTAAGTTCATTAGATAAATTATCTAACAATAATAATCAAGGAGAATATTATCTAACAGATGTTATTGGAATACTAAAAGAAGAAGGAAAAAGCGTAGGAGCAGTTGTAATAGATTATGATGAAACAATAGGTGTTAATTCAAGGGTACAGCTAGCAGAAGCAGAAGAAATATTAAGAAAAAGAATTAATTTAAAGCATATGATAAATGGAGTAACGTTAATAGATCCTAATTCTACATATATAGGAGATGATGTAGAAATAGGTAGAGATACAATAATATATCCAGGAAACGTTATAGAGGGAAATACTAAAATTGGAGAAGGAGTTATATTATACCCAAATTCAAGAATATCAAATAGTATAATTTCTAATAATGTAGAAATTCAGTCTTCTGTTATAATAGATAGTAAAATTGGAGAAAAAACTACAGTTGGTCCTTTTGCATATATACGACCAGAATCAATAATTGGAAACAATGCAAGAATAGGAGATTTTGTAGAAATTAAAAAATCTACTATAGGGAACAATACAAAGGTATCACATTTAACTTATATAGGAGATGCTTCTGTTGGTGAAAATTGTAATTTTGGATGTGGAACAGTTGTAGTTAATTATGATGGAAGTAAGAAGCATAAAACTATAATTGGAAATAATAGTTTTATAGGTTGCAATACAAATTTAGTGTCACCAGTTAAAGTAGAAGATAACACGTATATAGCTGCAGGCTCAACAATAGTTAATGACGTGAAAGAAGGAGAACTAGCAGTAGCTAGGGCAAAACAAAGAAACATAGAAGGTTGGGTAGCTAAAAAAGGTCTTACTAACAAATAGTTATTTAGATAAACAAAAGTGCCAAAAATTTTAAGGAGGTCTTCACATAATGATAACCCATGGAAAAAATATAAAGATATTTACTGGAAACTCACATCCAGAATTAGCCAAAGAAATAGCTGATATTTTAGGATTACCACTAGGTAAAGCTAAAGTTTCAACCTTTAGCGATGGAGAGATATCAGTTGATATAGCGGAAACTGTAAGAGGAACAGATGTGTTCTTAGTTCAATCAACTAGTTCACCAGTTAACAATAATTTAATGGAACTTTTAATAATGATAGATGCATTTAAGAGAGCTTCAGCAGGTAGAATTACAGTAGTTATGCCTTACTATGGTTATGCTAGACAAGATAGAAAAGCTAAATCAAGAGATCCAATTACAGCAAAGCTAGTAGCTGATCTTTTAACTGCAGCAGGAGCTCATAGAGTTTTAACAATGGATTTACACGCATCTCAAATTCAAGGATATTTTAATATACCAGTTGATCATTTATTAGGATCACCAATATTAGCTAAGTATTTCGTTGAAAAAGGCTTTGATGAAGATGAAGATGTAGTAGTTGTTTCCCCAGACTTAGGAAGCGTTACTAGAGCTAGAAAATTTGCTGATAGATTACATGCACCAATAGCAATTATAGATAAGAGAAGACCAAAAGCAAATGTATCAGAAATAATGAATATTATAGGTGATATAAAAGGCAAAAGATGTATACTTATAGACGATATGATTGATACAGCAGGCACTATTGCAAATGCTGCAAATGCATTAAAGGACTTAGGTGCTAAAAATGTTTATGCATGTTGTACCCATGGAGTTTTATCAGGACCAGCTTTTGAAAGAATAACTAATTCAGCAATCGAAGAATTAGTTATGTTAAATACTATAAAGCTGCCAGAAAGAGATGGATTAGTTAAATTTAAGGCATTATCAGTAGCTCCACTATTTGCAGAAGCAATAAAGAGAATATATGATGATGAACCAATAAGTAAATTATTTGAAGTTTAATACATAATAGGATAATAAGCCCCTAAGAAGCACAAACTTTTTAGGGGCTTATTAAATTAATAATTTGTAACAAATGTAAATTATTATTTATAATTAGCTAAGAAGTATTAATATAACGATTAAATCAATTATAATAAGAATAAGGAAGGTGTTATTATGGATAATAGATTAGGTAAGGTATTAGTAGTAGATGATGATGAAAATATATGCGAAGTTATAAATATGTACTTACTAAGTGCAGGGTATGAAACAAGAAAATGTCATAATGGAAGAGAAGCCTATGGAATGTTTGAGGACTTTAAACCAGATTTGGTTCTTTTAGATATAATGTTACCAGGAATGGATGGAGTAGAAGTATTAAAGCTAATTAGAAAAAATAGCGAGATTCCTATAATTATGTTAACAGCAAAGGGAGATACATTTGATAAAGTTCTAACTTTGGAATTAGGAGCAGATGATTATGTTGTAAAACCTTTTGAACCAAAGGAGTTATTAGCAAGAGTAAAAGCTGTTATGAGAAGATATAATTATGATGAAAAGGATAGTGAAGTAATTAATTATTCAGATCTTACTATAGATGCTAGTTCATATAATGTTACTTATAAAGGAATGGAGATAAAAATGCCTCCAAAAGAATTCGAATTACTTCATTACCTGGCAAGTAATAAAAATAAGGTCTTTACAAGAGAACAATTACTTTGTGAAGTGTGGGGATATGATTATCCAGGAGATTCAAGAACCGTGGATGTTCATATTAAAAGATTAAGAGAAAAGATTAGTGGTGGAGAGAACTGGCAGATAGAAACAGTTTGGGGAGTTGGATATAAATTTGAGGTGAAGTAATGAAGGGAAAAAGTGTTATATATAGACTTTTAGTTGCTTTTTCATCAATAACATCAATAATATTGATATTAGTAGGAATGATTTTGACAGCATGGATTAACAAAGAATATTCATCTCAAAGAATTGAACGTATAGATAGTTATATGGCAATGATTCAAGAACTTACATCTGAATTTTTAAATGGTAATGGTGAAACAGGATATGATGATTTAAAAAAAATGATGAATATAGTTAAAACTTCTGTCAATAAAGACTCTATAATTTTAGACAATCAAGGATATGTTTATGCTGTATCGGATGATAAATTTAATTATTTAATGTATAGTAAATTAAGCATATCAGATTCAGATATAGATTTATTAAAGCAAGGGAAAATTATAGAAAGAAAATTTGTTGATAATTATAATGGTACATATAGATGCTACTATAAGCCTTTGGTAAATGGAGGAAGTTTTAGTGGAGCTGTAGCTCTTATTGAAAGTACTAATGGTATTACTTTGTGGAGAAATATATATGGTGTTATATGGATATCGGTAATAGGTGCTGTTGTTTTATCTAGTATAATAGCTTACTACCTAGCTAGAAGAATATTACTAACACCTTTATTAGAAATTACTAATGCAGCCAAAAGGTTAGCTAAAGGAGAAGTTGAAAAAAGAATTTATATAAATTCTCAAGATGAAATAGGCGAATTAGCGGATTCTATAAATGCAATGGCTGAATCTTTAGAAAAAGTGGATAATATAAGACGTGAATTTATATCAAATGTCTCTCATGAGTTAAGATCCCCTATAACCTCTATTAAAGGATTTATAACTGGAATAATAGATGGGGTTATTCCAAAGGATAAGGAAAGTTATTATTTAAATATAGTAAATGATGAAATATGTAGGTTATCCAGATTAGTAAATGATCTTTTAGATATATCTTCTATGGAATCAGGGAAGTTTAAGCTAAATATTATTAATATGGATATAAATGAAATTATAACATTATGTATATTAAATTTAGAAGGAAAAATAAAAGAAAAGAAAATAAATGTTGAAATTATATTTAGTAATAGTCATGAGTATTGTAATGGTGATAGAGATAGAATAATACAAGTTGTTACCAATTTGCTTGAAAATGCTATAAAGTATGGACATGAAGGTGGAAAGATATTAGTAGAAACATATACTAGAGGAGAATTTGTGTATGTAAGTATATTTAATAATGGACCGAATATATCCAGGGAAGATATAAATAAGATATGGGAGAGATTTTATAAGATGGATAAGTCCAGGACTAATAAAATAAGTACAGGACTTGGATTACCTATTGTTAGGCTAATATTATCTCAACATAATCAAGATATTTGGGTGAAGAATATTGATGGAAAAGGCGTTAAATTTACATTTACTCTATCTAGATAGAATGTATAATTATATATTACTTAGGAAGGAGTGGATTCTATGGATAAAAAAATAAAAGATGAATTTGAAAATGAAGAAAAATTTATGTGCGAATACCTTCCTTCAATACAATTTAAAAGAAGAAAAATTAAATCTAATATTAAATTAATTAGTAAGATAATTAGTTTATTAGTGGTGGCAGGGATATCAGGAGCGGTATTTTCTAATTTAGCCATACAAAATAAGTACAAAAACTTAATTGACAAGTTTGATGAAAGGATAGAAAAAAGTGCCATTATTTTAAATTATTCTAAAATAATAGAAAAAGTAAAGCAATCTTTAGTAACTATAAGTGATAATGAAGAAAATTTAAGCAAGAACAAGTATTTTGAAAATAATGTTACTGGTATAATAGTAGAAAGTAATGGCAAAATACTAACAAATTATTCGAAAATAGAAAATTTAAAAGATATATATGTTAAGTTACCCATGGTTGGAGTTAAGCCTGTTAAAGCAAAGTTAATTGTAGGAAACGAAGATATGGATATGGCAATTATACAAGTTGAATATAATGAAGAATTAAAGCCAATTAAGCTTGCTGAAAAGTCAGATATAGTAGAGGGAATAGAAGTCGCCCTAATAAGTAATTCTACAGGTGACGAATATATTGATAGTATAATACCAGGAATTATAACTTCTACCAATAGAATTTTAAACTCTAACCATCATGAATATAAGGTATTGGAAACTAATATACCTATAACTCCTATAAATACAGGCGGAGTTATAAGTAATTCTAATGGAGAACTTGTAGGATTATCTAGTTATAAAGTAACAAAGAATATAAATCAAAATGGATTATATTATGCAAATAATTTAAACTCAATAGAAGAAATCATAAATTCTACAAATGAAATAGGAGAAAAACTTGGTATTTTAGAAGGTGGATTCCTAAAATCAAATGTTGTTGGATTTTATGTAGCTGAAATTAAACAAGATAGTAATGGGTATGAATCTGGGCTAAGGCCAACTGATATAATAATGAGTATTGATGGTAACCCGATAAATAGTATGAGCCAGTTGACGGAAGTATTAAAAGCAAAGAAAACTGGGGATACTTTAAAGTGTAAGGTTATGAGATCTGGAAAAGTTGAAGATTTAGAAATAAAACTAGATATCAATAAATAAATATTTCAGTATTTGCAGCCTATTAAGGGGCTGCATTTTTATTTTAAAGTACTTTTATTATCGTAAAAAACTAGTATAATAATAAATATGCTAATAGCTATTAGGAGGTTGCATAATATGTTTTTAATTGTTGGATTAGGAAATCCAGGAAAAGAATATAATGGTACTAGACATAATATAGGATTTGATGCTATAGACTATCTTTCAGATAAGTATAATATAGATGTTAATAGGATAAAATTTAAAGGTATATATGGAGAGGGTTTTATAAATAATAATAAGGTTATTTTGTTAAAACCAACTACTTATATGAATTTAAGTGGAGAAAGTATAAGAGAGGTAGTAAACTTTTATAAATTAAAAAATGAAGAAGTTATAGTAATATATGATGATGTTAGTTTAGAAATTGGAAAGCTTAGAATTAGAGAAAAGGGAAGTGCTGGTGGGCATAATGGAATTAAAAGTATAATAGCTAATATAAACACAGAGGTTTTTCCAAGAATTAAGATAGGTGTAGGACAACCTAAAGGAGATTTGGTTTCACATGTATTAGGTAGATTTACAAAGAAGGAGTCGGAAGATTTATTGGAAGTTATAGAAGCTTCTGCAAATGCAGTAGAGATAATGATAAAAGAAGGAACAAAAGAAGCGATGAATAAATTTAATGGGTTTAAATTATCCCAAAAAGAATAAATAAGGACGGTGCATATAATGAGATTAAAGGGGGTACTACAACCTTTAAGAGAAAGCTCTACTTTTAACGAAATAATATCTAGTATAAATAATAAAAAATATCCAATTAATATAAATGGGTTATCAGATTCAGGAAAAAGCTATAGTATTTTTGGGATTTATGAAAATATAAATTCACCAATGATAATATTAACGCATAGTGATATGGAAGCTAAAAATATATATGAAGATTTAAGTTTTTATACAAATGATGTTTATTATTTTCCGGCAAAAGAAGTAGTATTTTATAATATAGATGCTATTTCAGGAGATTTAAGGTGGGCTAGGCTAAAGGTAATTAAAAAAATATTAGATAATAATAAAAAAATTATAGTGACTTCGATAGATTCACTAACATCTGTGTACACGCCAAAAGAGTTATTTTTAAAATATACTTTTAAGCTAAATATAGATGATGAAGTTGATTTTAAAGACTTATCTAAGAAATTATTAGAAAGTGGTTATGAGAGAGTAGAGTCAGTAGAAGGAAAAGGAGAATTTTCTTTAAGAGGAGGAATATTAGACGTATTTCCACCAACTACTACATATCCTTATAGAATAGAATTATTTGGAGACTCTATAGATTCAATAAGAACATTTAATACTGAATCACAAAGAAGTATTGAAAAGGTTGACAGTGTAGAGATATTTCCAGCTAAGGAAGTCATTTTAAGTGAAGAGGCTTTAGGAAGAGGAAAAGAGAATATACTTAATGAATTAGAGGATATAAAAGCTAAGGCTAAAAAGGATGAAGAAAGAGTTCAGAAATTAGAAATCATGGTGAGATCTAATATAGAATCCTTAACAGAAACCCTAACATTTGAAACATTAGATAGCTATTTACCTTATTTCTACCATAAGTCAGATAGCTTTTTTGACTATGTAAAAAATTATGCATATATAATTGATGATGTTAAAAAATGTGAAGGAAAGTTAGAAAGTTGTTATTTTGAATTTAGTGAAAATTATGAAGCTTTCTTACAGAGAGGTGGAATTTTACCTAAACAAAGTGAGCTTTTATTAGAAAAAGAAGATTTAATAGAGCTTTTAGAACTTCAAAAAGTAATAACTTTAGATATATTTGGAGTTAGTAGTAATATATTAAGACCTATATACAGTTATTCTCTAAAAGAAGTAACTCTTAATAGTTATCAGGGGCAATTAGATCTATTAATAGAAGATATTAAAGAAAAGAAATTAAAGGGATATAAAACTTTAATATTATCAGGAACAAGAGCAAGAGGAGAAAGACTTGTAAATACATTAAGAGATAGGGAAATAGAAAGTTCTTATAGAGAAGATATAACTTCTATAGAATTTGGAGAAGTGGTAATTACCTTTGGTAATTTATTAAAAGGTTTTGAATATCCAGATTTAAAAATATGTGTGATTTCAGATAAAGATGTATTTGGAGAAGCTAAAAGAAAAATAACTAAAAAGGCGAATAAAAGAAAAGGTATAGCAAAAATAAAAAGTTTTGCAGAACTTAAGCTTGGGGATTATGTTGTTCATGCTAATCATGGGGTTGGTGTATATAAAGGAATAAAGCAAATTGAAGTTGGAGGGCATACAAGAGATTACTTAGATATTGTTTATGATAAAGGTGATAAACTATATGTACCTGTAGACCAATTAGATTTAGTTCAAAAATATATAGGTAGTGAAGGAAAAACACCTAAAATAAATAAGCTTGGAAGTAATGATTGGAGTAAAGCAAAGGCTAAAGTCAAAAAATCTATAAATGAGATAGCAGAAGATTTGGTTAAGCTGTATGCTGCAAGAGCTACATTAAGAGGATATAAGTTTAAAAAGGATACCGAATGGCAAAGACAGTTTGAAGATGAATTTCCTTTTGAAGAAACACCAGATCAGTTAACATCGTTAGAAGAGATAAAAAAGGACATGGAAACTGATAAGCCTATGGATAGACTTCTATGTGGTGATGTCGGTTATGGTAAAACAGAAGTGGCTGTTAGAGCCGCATTTAAGGCTGTTATGGATGGTAAGCAAGTTGCATTTTTAGTACCTACCACAATATTAGCAGAACAGCATTATAAAAATATGACAAAGAGATTTTCTGATTTTCCTGTAAAGATAGACATGATAAGTAGATTTAGAAGTGCAAAGGAACAAAAAAATACCCTTCAAGCTGTTAAAGAGGGAAATGTTGATATATTAATAGGAACTCATAGATTGGTATCTAAGGATATTATTTTTAAAGATCTGGGACTTTTAATAATAGATGAAGAGCAAAGATTTGGAGTTGCTCAAAAGGAAAAAATAAAAGGGTTAAAGAAGAATGTAGACGTATTAACTTTAAGTGCGACCCCTATACCAAGAACTCTTCATATGTCATTAACTGGTGCAAGAGATATATCTGTAATAGAGACACCGCCAGAGGAAAGATATCCTATTCAAACATATGTTGTTGAACAAAACGATCAGCTTGTAAGAGATGCTATATTAAGAGAGGTAAATAGAGATGGTCAAGTTTACTATGTATATAATAGAGTTGAGAGTATAGAAGGAATGGCTAAATATATAAGAGACCTAGTTCCTGAGTGCAATGTTGGGATTATACATGGACAAATGACAGAACGCCAGCTTGAAAAAGAAATGGTAAGCTTTATGAATAAGGACTATGATATATTAGTTTGCACTACTATTATAGAGACTGGAATAGATATACCAAATGTTAATACAATGATAGTTCATGATTCGGATAAAATGGGTTTATCTCAACTTTACCAATTAAGGGGTAGAGTTGGAAGATCCAATAGAATAGCATATGCATACTTTATGTACACTAAAGACAAGATACTAACTGAAGTAGCAGAAAAAAGGTTAAAAGCTCTTAAAGATTTTACAGAACTCGGCTCAGGCTTTAAAATAGCAATGAGAGATCTAGAAATAAGAGGGGCCGGAAATATGATGGGTTCAGCTCAACATGGTCATATGGCGGTGATAGGATATGATTTATATTGTAGAATGTTAGAAGATACAATAAAGATTATAAAAGGTGAGATAGAAAAAGAACCTATTGAGACTACTGTAGATATAAAGGTAGATGCTTATATACCAGGAACTTATATAGAAGATGAAATTCAAAAAATTGAAATATATAAGAAGATTGCAGCTATAGATGGATTAGAGGATTATATGGATATAAAATCTGAACTTGAAGATAGATATTCAGAAATTCCAGAGGCAGTATATAATCTGATGGATATAGCTTATATAAAGAGTAAAGCAAAGCTACTTTCAATAGAGGAAATAAAAGAAACACCAAAAGAAGTAAGATTCATATTTGCAGATGGAGTTAAGGATTTAAATAACATATATAGGTATTTACTAGAGAATTATAAAGAAAAGGTATTCCTAATGTTTGGAGAAAAGCCTTATTTCGCAGTAAGATTTTCAGAAATTAAAAAAGAAAACTTGTTAGGTTTTTATAAAGAAATGTTAGAAAATTTAATAAAAAATATGTAAATATAATTTAAAAAATTGAATAACTGACACAATATTGATATACTAATTATGTATAATGGGATTGAAACAAATTAAAAAGAAATGAGGGAACATCATTGATTAAAATTAAGAGAATTATAGCTGCAGGAGCTTTAAGTATATTTGCTTTTTCAGCAGTTGGATGTGAAATGATACAAAGGACACCGGAGTCAATAAAAAATACTGTAGTAGCAAAGGTTGGAGATGTAAAGATAACTAAAGGAGATGTAGATGAAATCGCAGATCCATATTTAAAACAATACTATGGGGAAGATTATGCGAGTAACACTCAACTTTCAGATGCCATAAAAGAAATGAGAACTCAAGCCTTAAACTTACTAGTTGAAGAAAAAATAATATTAAAAAAGGCGGAAGAGTTAGGAGTAACTCCAACCCAAGAAGAAATTGATGAAGAAGTTCAAAAATATATAGATAGTATGAAGACAAATTATGGTGGAGATGAAGGCTTTAACTCTGCCCTTGAAAGTGCTGGTATGACATTAGATGAGTTTAAGACTAATGTTACTTCAAGTATGAAAAGTCAATTAGCAACAACTAAAGTAACTGAAGAGATATTTAAAGATGTAAGTATAACAGATGAAGAAATAGGTACTTACTATGAAGAAAATAAAGAAGGGTTTAGTGAAGCAAATGTTTCTCATATTTTAATTAGTGATGAAACAAAGGCAAAGGAAGTAAGAGAAAGAGCTGTAAATGGAGAAGACTTTGCAACATTAGCTAAGGAACTTTCAGAAGATACAGGAACTAAGGAAGCTGGTGGAAGTTTAGGAGTTGTTAAATACAATTCAACTCAATATGTACAAGAATTTATGGATGGTTTAAAAGCTCTTAAGGAAGGTGAAATTTCAGAACCTGTAAAGAGCCAATTTGGATATCATATAATAAAGGCAACTGATGTAAAGAATAAAACATTAGAAGAATCAAAGGATACCATAAAAACTACTTTAGAAAACGAAAAGAAAAATGAAGTTTATAAAAATTCTATTGAGCAATGGAAAAAAGATTATAAAGTAAAAACATACGAAGACAAACTTTAAGCAATTAGTAAATTACAGTTTACAATTAACAATTGCGAAACAAATTTAGCCAAGGCTGAATTTATAATTAAATAAATGTATTATGGTGAAGTGGATCCATTTGAGATCTACTTCACTTATTTTTTTCCTCTAAGAAATTCCGAGGCAGGAGGAATTTCTACCTTAATTGTCAATTGTTAATGGTTAATTGTTAATTGTCAATGTTTTTTCTTATTTTAATAAATTTTGGTTATAAGTGTATAAAATTTCTAAGAAGTCAAATAATAATATTGCAACTAATTATTATTAATTAAAGGAGGTAGCTCATAATAATGAAGGCGACAGGAATTGTTAGACGTATTGATGACTTAGGTAGAGTAGTTATACCAAAGGAAATAAGAAGAACTTTAAGAATTAGAGAAGGTGATCCTTTAGAGATTTTCACTGATAGAGAAGGTGGGGTTATTTTAAAAAAATACTCACCAATTGGAGAACTTACAGATTTCTCTAAGGAGTATGCAGAAAGCTTACAACAAGCAATTGGACATATTGTTTTAATAGCTGATAAAGATGCATTTATATCAGTAAGTGGAGCATCTAAAAGAGATTACATGGAAAGAAAGGTTAGTGTAGAGTTAGAAAGAATAATGGAAGAAAGAAGAGCTGTGCTTATAACAGACCAAAACAAGACTATTCCATTACATAATGATGAAGAAGTTGGTAAATATACTAGCCAAGTAATTTCACCTATAATTGCTGAAGGAGATGCAATTGGAGCGGTAATAATACTATCCAAGGAATCAGAAGGAAAATTAGGAGAATTAGAGTTAAAATTATCTGAAACAGCTTCATCTTTCTTAGGTAAACAAATGGAACAATAAAATTAATAAATAATTAAATATAAAGTTATCAATAAAATAAAGTAATAATACCTCTAAACTTACAATACAAATTTACTAGAACTAATTTGAAGTTTGGAGGTATTTTATGAAGAAACAGTCATTGCTTAAAGCAAGCTTAGTTCTTGGGATAGCAGGAATATTAGCAAGGTTTTTGGGGTTATTTTTTAGATGGCCATTAATAATGTTAATAGGAGACGAAGGGGTTGGTTATTATCAAATGTCGTATCCGTTGTACATGTTTTTCGTAGCCATGGCATCAGGAGTTCCTGTAGCTATTTCAAAGATGATATCTGAAAGAAGAGTGAAGGGGGATATACAAGGGGTATTTGAAATTGTAAAAGAGTCAACAATACTAATGATGTTTTTAGGAATTGGTACAACCCTTATATTATTCATTTTTGCTAAACCTATTATTAAATTTGTTCAGTGGGATATGAAATCATATTACGCTTTACTTGGGATATCCTTTGCACCATTTGTAATATCTATAATGACAATATACAGAGGTTTTTTTCAAGGATTACAAAATATGACTCCATCGGGAATGTCTCAAATACTTGAGCAGATAGGCAGAGTAATAATAGGAGTTGGACTTGCTATACTACTTTTACCAAAGGGAATAGAATATGCAGCAGGGGGAGCAGCTTTTGGTGCTGCGGCTGGAGGTACAATAGGAGCAACATATCTTTATGAAAAGTATAAAAAAGTAAAGAAGCAGATGTGGAATAAAAAAATAAAAAGTAATCCGGAAATTTTGACATCTATATTAAAAATAGCTTTACCTATTTCAATAGGAACAACGGTTGGAACTATAATGAGCTTAATTGATTCTATACTGGTTCCTCAAAAATTATTACAGGCAGGATTAACATCAGAAGGAGCTACGATTTTGTATGCTCAGCTAACTGGAAAGGCAAATGTAATTACAAATATACCATTAACTTTATCTATGGCATTAGGAACCTCACTAATTCCTATAATAGCAGAAAATTATGTTATGAATAGAAAAAGAGATTTAGAATCTAAGGTGCAATTATCATTAAAATTGTCGATGTTAATAGCAATGCCATGTACCCTAGGATTATTTTTTCTTGCGGGACCAATAATGAAGCTTATATTTCCTGGGAAATATGACGGCATAGAAATAATGAGATATATGTCTTTAGCTGTTCCATTTATAATTATAACTCAGACTACAACTTCTATTATGCAGGGGATAGGTCACTATATAAGACCTATAATAAATTTATTTATAGGATGTATAGTAAAGGTTATATTAACATTTATTTTAGTTTCTATGCCTAATATAAATATATATGGTGCTGTAATTGCTAGTATATCAGCATATTTCGTAGCAACCATATTAAATATAATTTCTCTAAAGCGTAGGTTACATTTAAAATTAGATATATTTCAAGGCTTTATTAAGCCTATAGTTGCCTCATTAGTTATGATAACAGGGGTAGTAGCAGCATACTTATTTTTATTTAATAAAACTAGTAGCAATGGTTCTTCTTGCTTAGCAGCTATATTTTTGGGTATTATTATATATATAGCATTAATACTATTACTAAAAGTATTTAGCATAGATGAAATAAAAAGTAAAATTATAAAAAATTAATTAGTAAGGAGAGAACCTAATGATAAAAATAATAGGTTTAGGACCAGGTGCACCAGAAGCTTTAACTATAGGAGCCGTTAAAGCTTTAGAAGAAGGAAAGAATATTTATTTTAGAACAGAAAAACATCCAACAGTTAATTATCTAAAGGGAAAAATAAAAGATTTTAAAACCTATGATAATTATTATGAAACATCAGATAGTTTTGATGAAGTCTATAATAATATTGCAAGAGATATAATAGATAAGTACTCTAATGAAAATGAATTAATATATGCGGTTCCTGGACATCCGTTAGTGGCAGAAAAATCAGTTTTTAATCTTATAGAGCTATGTGATGAAAAAGGAATAAAATATGAAATAGTTCCAGCAGTAAGCTTTATAGATGCTATGATGGATGTATTAAAGATAGACCCAATAGAAGGATTAAAAGTGATAGATGCTTTTGATATGAAAAATCAAGTCCTAGATAAGAGAATAGGGACTATAATAACTCAAGTATATAACCAATTAATAGCATCAGAAGTTAAACTAAAATTATTAGATTATTATAATGATGAAACAGAAATATATTATGTTAGAGCAGCAGGAATAGTTTCAGAAGAGTCTATAAGAA
The DNA here is from genome assembly GCF_039521405.1 of Clostridium sartagoforme. Classification (NCBI taxonomy): domain Bacteria; kingdom Bacillati; phylum Bacillota; class Clostridia; order Eubacteriales; family Clostridiaceae; genus Clostridium; species Clostridium sartagoforme. Next base: position 22,375 of record NZ_BAAACH010000003.1, on the reverse strand, counting down.
AAATACCTATATATGAGCTGGATATGCAAGAAGATATAGATTATTTAACATCATTATATATACCAAGGGATATTAATAATAAGAAGGATTTCAATGATTTAATTGAAATAATAGATAGACTAAGAGGGGAAGATGGATGCCCTTGGGACATGGAACAAACTCATGATAGTATAAAAAATGAGCTTTTAGAGGAAGCATATGAGGTTGTAGATAGTATAAATAATGATGATATAGATGGAATGATAGAGGAGCTTGGAGATGTGTTATTACATGTTGTATTCCATGCATCAATAGGAAAAGATGATGGATATTTTAATATTAGTGATGTAATTCAAGCTATATGCAATAAGATGATCTATAGGCATCCACATGTTTTTGGAAAAGATAAGGTTTTAAACAGTGGAGAAGTTCTTGATAATTGGGAAGAAATTAAAAAGGAAGAAAAGAATTTTGAAACTATAACAGATGAGATGAAGGCAATAGCTAATGCATTACCTTCTTTAGTTAGAGCGCATAAGGTTCAAAAAAAGGCTGCAAAGGTAGGTTTTGACTGGGATGATGTAGAAGATGCAGCTTTAAAGATTAATGAAGAATTAAAAGAGGTATTAGATGTATATAAATCCAATAATAAGGAAAAAATAAAAGATGAGGTAGGAGACTTAATATTTGCATGTGTTAATGTAGCCAGAAAATTAAATATTAATGAAGAAGAAGCAGTAAATTCAACAATACAAAAATTTATAAGAAGATTTTCTTTTATAGAGCAGGCAGCTTTAAAATCTAAGAAAAATTTAAGTGATATGACATTGGAAGAAATGGATGCTTTATGGAACGAAGCAAAAAAAAATGAATAATTTCACGAAAATAAGAAGGATTTATAAGATGTTTGGAGAATAATATATAATGGTTTATGCTATACTATAAATAACTTATTGTAATAAATAGCTTTTATAACAAAAAATTCATATTATTATAGACTAGTAATAAAAGACGATATATAATAAGAGAATGTAGTTATAGTACATATTAACAGAAATAGTTAACTACTAAAATATATAACGGGTTATTTAAGGAGGATGTAATTGTGAATAAAGCAGAATTAATCACTAGCATGTCAGAAAAAAGTAAATTAACTAAGAAGGATGCCGAGTTAGCTTTAAAAGCATTTATAGAAAGCGTTGAAGAAGCATTAGAAAAAGGCGAAAAAGTTCAATTAGTTGGATTTGGAACTTTCGAAACAAGAGAAAGAGCTGCAAGAGAAGGCAGAAATCCAAGAACTAAAGAAACTATAAATATTCCAGCTTCAACAGTTCCAGTATTTAAAGCTGGTAAAGAATTCAAAGAAAAAGTTAATAAGTAGGATATTAGGAACCCGAGTTTTCTCGGGTTCTTTTAATAATGTAAATTAGTAATAAAAAGGAGAATAATTATGAGATTAGATAAATATCTTAAAGTTTCAAGAATAATAAAAAGAAGAACGGTAGCGAAAGAGGTTTGTGAAGGTGGAAGAGTATCTATTAATGAAAAGGTAGCAAAGCCATCAACAGTTGTAAAAGAGGGAGACATAATAGAAATACAGTTTGCAAACAGAGCATTAAAGGCTAGAATAACGAATATATTAGAACATGTAAAGAAAGAAAATGCAAAAGAAATGTATGAGATCCTAGAAGGAGAAGAAGATAAAGAATAAAAATAAAATCTCATTCATATATTTTTATAAAGAATATGTGGAGGAGATAAAATGGAAAAGAAAATTGAAAATAAGTTAGAAGAACCAAGAAGTAGTATAACTTTAGAGAATAGAAAGAAAATGACTCTTACAGGAGTAGAAGAAGTTATAAGTTTCGATGATGAAAAAATCTTATTAAATACAAAGTTAGGCTTTTTAACCATTAAGGGATCAGAATTAAAAATGAATAAATTAGATGTACAAAATGGTGATGTTATAATTGTGGGGAATATATCATCTATAGTTTATAGTAGTAAAGAAGTAAAAAAAGAAAAAGAAAGTATAATTTCTAGATTATTTAAATAGGTGGATATATGCCGTTATCAATAGATGTACAATTTGACATAGTTATGTACTCTATTCTATCAGGAGTACTAATAGGAATTATGTTTGATTTATATAACATAATAAGAGGAGTGAAAATACCTAAGATAATAATTATTCTAGAAGATATATTATTTTGGGTATTAACTGCTATTATAGTATTTACTTTTTTACTATACACTAATTATGCTTTTTTAGGCCCATATGTTTATATTTTTATGATTATAACCTTGATGATTTATTTAAAGTTAATAAGCCCTACAGTTTTAAAATTAGAGAGATATATAATAGACAAATTTAGTAAAGTTATAAGAGTACTTTTTAAAAATTTAATTTATCCTGTAAAAATAATATACTACAGTATTTGTGGAAAAAAATAATGAAAAGGAAGAACATAAAAAAATAGCTTGAATAAAATATATATAGTGTTTAAAATATAGTATATAATATATTTTAAAGAGGGTGAGAGCAATTAAAAGGCAAGTAACTCTTAAAAGATTAGTTATAATTTTTATTTTTGCAGTTTTTATATTTAATTATATTAAACAGGAAATTACAATGAAAAAAATTCAAGAAGATATTATTACTAGCCAAAATCAATTAGAAGAGCTTAAAAATAAAAATAGTAAATTAGAAGCAGACTTAAAAAAGGTTCCTTCTGATGAATATATAGAAAAGCTTGCAAGGGAAAAGCTAGGAATGATAAAAGAAGGAGAAAAAGTTGTAAATCCTAAACCGCAAAATTAAAGAATATGTTTTAAAACTATAAAAAAAGGTTATTATTATAATAACATATATTATTTAATTTTTAAGGAGGAATCTTTGTAACATGACCTTGATGGCAGGAAACATATTAGAAGGTACAGTGGTTAATATAACTAGTTTTGGGGCCTTTGTAGAAATAGAAGGTAAAACAGGATTAGTTCACATTTCAGAAGTAGCAGATTCATTTGTTAAGGATATTAGACAACACCTTAATGAACAAGATAAGGTAAGAGTAAAGGTAATATCAATTGACGATAACGGAAAAATAAGCTTATCAATTAAGCAAGCAAATGTTCAAAAGAAATCAGTTAAACCTATGGAGATAGACTGGTCTTCAGAAACTAAAAAAGGTGGTCCAAATTCAGGAAATTTTGAAGATATAATGTCAAGATTTTTAAAGGATAGCGAAGAAAGAATGCAAGATGTTAAAAAGAATCAAGACTTTAAATCTAAAAATGGAAGAAGAAGTTTTTAATAAGATAATTAATAACATCATATAAATTTAATATATAAATCTATAAAGACTATCACCAAATTTAAATTGTTTAGTGATAGTTTTCTTTTTCGCTTTTTACTAGGTTGCGTAACAAAATATAAAAAATGAAAAAAGGGTGTTGACACTATGTGAAACATAATATATAATTAATTTTGTCGTTAAGAGGCGAAGAAAAAATATGCTGAAGTGGCGGAACTGGCAGACGCACAGGACTTAAAATCCTGCGGTGGTTAAACACCGTACCGGTTCGATTCCGGTCTTCAGCACCAAGCTAAATTCAACTTAAATATCGCGGGGTGGAGCAGTTGGCAGCTCGTCGGGCTCATAACCCGAAGGTCGTAGGTTCAAGTCCTGCCCCCGCAACCAAAATATGGCGGAATAGCTCAGCTGGCTAGAGCACTCGGTTCATACCCGGGGTGTCGTAGGTTCAAGTCCTATTTCCGCTACCATGCATGCTGAAGTGGCGGAACTGGCAGACGCACAGGACTTAAAATCCTGCGGTGGTTGAACACCGTACCGGTTCGATTCCGGTCTTCAGCACCAAGTTGAATTTAGCTTAAAATATCGCGGGGTGGAGCAGTTGGCAGCTCGTCGGGCTCATAACCCGAAGGTCGTAGGTTCAAGTCCTGCCCCCGCAACCAAAATATGGCGGAATAGCTCAGCTGGCTAGAGCACTCGGTTCATACCCGGGGTGTCGTAGGTTCAAGTCCTATTTCCGCTACCATGTACGCTGAAGTGGCGGAACTGGCAGACGCACAGGACTTAAAATCCTGCGGTGGTTAAACACCGTACCGGTTCGATTCCGGTCTTCAGCACCAAAAGCACTTAATTTAATTAAGTGCTTTTTTTATTATAAAGATATGAAACCTTTTAGAGTTAATATTTAAAAGGTTTTATTTTTTTATTTAACTTAAGTCATTTGATATGGGGTTAAAATTATTTTTTAATTAGTCATAAAATAAAGTATATGACTAAAAGTTATAAAATATTAATATCTTGTAATTTTTTATTCTTCATAAAAAATTATATAGTGACAAATTTGTATTGAAAATATTTAATGTAAATTCAATCTTAAGTTTATATAAAAATAGAATAATGCCTTAAATTTCATTAATATTAACATAATATGATGATAAAGCTTATAAAAACTAACTATGCAATAGAATAAAAATTATTTGGCTAGCCATAAGGAATTTTATATATTATTGTCCAACGAAAAAAATAATAAGATACACTATATGACATATATTTCAGAAATGCAATGATATAATTTAAATTACATTTTATGGAAATTGGAGGGACGTATATGCAGTATGGTGTTGATATATCAACATATAAGAGGTTGGAGAAGAGGAATAATAAAAATGAACTAAATGTTCAGCATTCATCAATAGGAATGATTATATCTTTTATAATAGGATTTTTACTAAGTAGGGTTTTACTATCAATAACAGTAGAAATGGGTATAGCCCCTTTTGGGATTGCATATCTCATAGGAATAAAAAAAGAAAAGAGCAGAAATATATTATTATCTCTTATTGGGATAATAATAGGCTATTTGTCTATATATAAGAGTTTAGAAGGAGCTATTTCTTATTGTATAGTAGCTTTTATAGTGATGGCATATATTGAAATATGTAATAAGATAGAGCTAAAACAAAGAGATACAATAATTTTTGGTTTGATATTTTCAATTTTCTTTATATATAATTTACTAGTAAATAATCAACCTATAGGAGTCAATTTAACATTTTCTGCTTTAAAGGTAATAAGTATAATACCAGTAAGATACATACTAAATTATGCACTAAATTGTGTTGATGAATTAGAAAGTAATTATTTCTTCTCAACAGAAGAATTAATAAGTATAGGATTATTGTTATGTTTATTGGTAGCAGGAATAGGTAATTTGAATATTTTCGATATATATATAAGAAATATATTTGCATTAGCTGTTATAGCTATTTTTGCATATGTTGGAGGATCTGGTTTAGGAGCAGCCATAGGTGTTTCTATGGGCTTCGTAATAGGAATGACTAGTAACGATATAATAATATATATTAGTTTATATAGTTTATGTGGACTTATTATAGGGATATTTAAAGATACTGGAAGAATATTTTCATCAATAGCTTATTTAGTTGTGTATTTTATAATATCAATGTATTCTGATAAATTTTCAATTTATGGGGGAATAGAAGTTTTAATATCTGCAGCAATCTTTATAGCAATTCCTAAAATGTTTATAGAGTTTATAAGCAAGGAATTTAATCAAGAAAAAAAGACTGAAAGTATAAATGATGCACATTTAAATGGAATAAAAAATGAATTTGTTGATAGATTGAACTCAATGAAATCTATATTATCAAGCTTGTCAGCATCTATATTAAATTTAGGTGAAAATGATATTTTATCATTAAGTAACAAAGGAACTGCTATGGTGGAGAGTTTAGCAGATAGAGTTTGTTATAATTGCGAGCTTAAACAAAGATGTTGGGATCGCAACTTACATTCTACTTTTGAAGGCTTTTCTGAACTTATAAGTGGTTGTGAGAACAATGAAATGAATTTTCCTCAGAGCTTAGAAAAGAAGTGCGTTAAAAAAAGAGGCCTAATAAAAAATGCTCAAGAAATTGTAAATAATTACACTGTGAATGAGGCATTAAGAACTAGGCTTGCAGAAGGCAGAAGTTTAATAGCTAATCACATAAATAATATATCTTCTACTATGGGGGATATGATTAGAGATTTTGAAAATGATATATCAATTTGTTCAGAGATAGATAAGGTTCTTAAGAAGGCTTTAAATAAAAATAAGATAGAATATAAGGATGTTTTTTGCTATTTAGATAGAAAAGGGAGAATGAAAATTAAAATAACCTTAACCAATTGCGAAGGTGGAAATTACTGTGCCAAAAATATATTACCTATAATAAATGGCTTAGTAAAAGTTCCTGTGTCTATAGCGAATGGGGGATGTAGGATAAACCCTGATACAGATGAATGCTCAATTGTTATAGAGGAAACTCCTAAGTATCATATGACATCTTATTCAGCCATAAAGGCTAAGGATGGTGAAACGTCTATAGGAGATAGCCATAGTTTTGCTAAAAATAGTGACGGAACATACTTAACTATAGTTAGTGATGGAATGGGCTCTGGCCCAGAAGCTGGGGTTGAAAGTAGTCTTGCAGTAAATTTAATAGAAAAGTTCATAGAAAATGGATTTAGTGAAAAGACTGCTATAAATACAGTAAATTCTATAATGGCAATGAAGTTTAACGAAGATGAAAAATTTACAACTATGGATATGAATATTGTTGACTTATATACAGGAGAAACTGAATTTATTAAAATTGGGGGAGTAGTTAGTTTTATAAAGAGAGGAGAGGAAGTTAAAGTTATTAAATCCAATAGCTTACCATTTGGGATTTTAGATAGTGTTGATATAAGTTCAGAAAAAGTTAAACTAAAACATGGAGATATAATAGTATCAATTAGTGATGGTATATTGGATATAGATAAAAATAATGTTGGAAGTTATTCCTGGTTACAGGAATATTTAAAATACGCAGATACAAATCCATCAGCTTTATCAAGAGATATACTTGAAAAGGCAATGGTCTTAAGTGGCGGAAAAGTATGGGATGATATGACGGTACTTGTGTCAAAATTATATTCTGTATATTAATAACTTGGTAGATATAAAGAGGGTGAGATATAACTTTGTTATCTCATCTTCTTCAATTTTGAGCATTGTAAAAATTAACTAATCATAGTGTTTACATATGCAGATCATAAGGTTATTATATTATATATGATTTATAATTCAATTATTTTGCTTAGCAAAATAAAAAGGGGTTTTGATGTGATAAACAAGGTAAAGGATTTTATAATTAAAAATAATCTCATAAAAGAAAATGATAAAGTATTAGTAGCTTTATCAGGAGGACCTGATTCGGTTTGTTTACTTCATATACTTTATGAACTTAAAGAATTGTTAAATATAAAAATTGGAGCTGCTCATGTGAATCATATGCTAAGAGGTGAAGATGCATTAAAAGATGAGAACTATTCATCTGAATTGTGTGAAAAGCTTAATATAGATTTTTATTCCCAAAAGGTTGATATAAACAAAATATCAAGGGAAAAAAATATTTCGCATGAAATGGCAGGTAGAGAAGAAAGATATAAATTTTTTAACTTTATAAAAGATACATATAATTATAGTAAGATAGCAGTAGCACATAATTCTAATGATCAAGCTGAAACTATAATTATGAACATGATGAGAGGATCAGGGCTTGAAGGATTATGCGGGATAAGGAATATAAGAAGTGGGGGAATAATTAGGCCTATCTTATGTCTTTCAAGAGATGAGATAGAGAATTACTGTAAAGATAACAATTTAAATCCTAGAATAGATAAAACCAATTTAGAAAACATATATAGTAGAAATAGAATTAGATTAGACATATTGCCATATATGAAAGAGAATTTTAACAGAGATATTATAGAAACCATAAATAGAATGTCTAGTTTATTACAAATAGATAATGACTTTATAGAAAAACAATGTGATAATTATTATAAAAAATATTGTCTTAATAAAAAGGATTATATGACTATATCTAAGAAAGCCTTTATATTAGATAAAGCAGTATTAACGAGACTTATAAAAAGGGCATTTGTGGAGTTTACTGGAAAATATAATAATTTTGAAATGAAACATATTTATGAAGTTATTGATTTATCTAGAAATACTACTAATAAAAAGGTATTTCTACCAAATGAAATAATAGCTGAAAATATATATGGGGATATATTATTAAAAAATAAGGAGTATATTAATAAGGAAAATAAAAGTGAAGAAATTATAGCAAATAAAGATCAGTTAAAAAAATATTCTTGTGAATATAGCGAATATAAGATTGATTTTGAATTTATAAATAATAAAAATAATATAGAATTTTCTAATAATGTATTAATAAAATATTTTGATTATGATAATATAGAAGAAAGGTTGATTATCAGAAAAAGAGAAAATGGGGATAGAATAATTCCTTTAGGTATGAAGGGGAGTAAAAAGCTTAAAGATATCTTTATTGATTTAAAGATACCAGTAGAAAAAAGAGATAAAATTCCTGTTTTATGTTTTGATGATGAGGTAGCTTGGATAGTAGGATATAAAGTTTCTGAAAAATTTAAAATAACAAAGGAAACCCAAAATATATTAAAAATTACTTTTACTAGAAAGGAATAAAAGGATGATAAGGGACATAAAGAAAATATTACTTACTGAAGATCAAATCTCGAAGAAAGTTAAGGAATTAGGAAGTAAAATAAGTGAAGATTATAAAAATAAAAACTTACTTGTTGTAGGTATTTTAAAGGGTTCAGTACTATTTGCATCTGATCTTATAAAAAGCATAACAATACCATGTGAAATAGATTTTATGGCAGTATCTAGTTATGGAAGTTCTACAGAAACTTCAGGGGTAGTTAGAATACTAAAAGATCTAGATCATAGTATTGAAGGAAAAGATATAATTATTGTAGAAGATATAATAGATAGTGGAGTAACATTAGACTATTTATTAAAATATTTAAGAACTAGAAAGGCGAATAGTATAGAGATAATAACTTTATTGACTAAGCCTTCTAGAAGAAAAGTAGATATTGAAGTCAAATATTGTGGGTTTGAAGTTCCAGATGAATTCTTAGTAGGATATGGATTAGACTATTCAGAAAGATATAGAAACTTGCCTTATGTAGGTATATTGAGTGAAGAGGTATATAAAAATTAAAAAATATATAAATGCAATATAATAAAACTAGAAGAAAGGGGGGCCTTGAATGAAAAAATATTCAAGTGCAACGGTATGGATATTTGTTATTTTGATACTTTTCTTATCTGCGACATTCTTATGGAATAGCGGTAAGATGGCAGATGAGATATCATACAGTGATTTTCAACAAAAATGGGTTAATGATGAGATAGAAAGTATTATGGTTCATCCAGACAAGATGCTTATTTCAGGGAAAACAAGAGATAACAAGCAATTTAATACTTATGCACCTAGTGAAATGGTGCAAATGTTAATGAATCAAGCTCCTAAAGATGATATAAGGGTAGATTTTAAACAACCATCAAATAGTAGTGTATGGATAAGTATAATTCCAACATTAATGATATTAGTATTATTCTTTATATTCTTCTTTATGATGTCACAGCAATCACAAGGTGGTGGCGGTGGTAGAGGTGTTATGAACTTTGGAAAAAGTAGAGCTAAAATAATGCCTCCAGATGCCAAAAGAGTTACTTTTGATGATGTAGCTGGAGCTGATGAAGAAAAGCAAGAATTAGAAGAAATAGTTGACTTTTTAAAACAACCATCAAGATATACGGAGATGGGAGCTAGAATTCCTAAGGGAGTTTTACTAGTGGGACCTCCAGGAACAGGTAAAACCTTATTAGCAAAAGCTATAGCGGGTGAAGCTGGTGTTCCTTTTTATAGTATATCAGGGTCAGATTTCGTTGAAATGTTTGTTGGAGTTGGGGCATCAAGAGTTAGAGACTTATTTGAACAAGCAAAAAAGAGTGCACCATCACTTGTGTTTATTGATGAAATAGATGCGGTTGGTAGACAAAGAGGTGCAGGATTAGGTGGAGGCCATGATGAAAGAGAACAAACATTAAATCAATTACTAGTTGAAATGGATGGTTTTGGGGCAAATGAAGGAATAATAATGATAGCAGCCACAAATAGACCAGACATACTAGATCCGGCCTTATTAAGACCAGGTAGATTTGATAGACAAATAGTAGTTGGAGCTCCTGATGTTAAGGGTAGAGAAGAAATATTAAAGGTTCATACTAAGAAAAAACCTTTATCAGAAGATGTAGAATTAAAAGTTTTAGCAAAGAGAACTCCAGGTTTTAGTGGAGCTGATTTAGAAAATTTAGCAAATGAAGCAGCCTTATTAGCTGTAAGAAAAAATGAGAAATTAATAGGAATGCAAGAGTTTGAAGAAGCTATAACTAGAGTAATAGCAGGACCAGAAAAGAAAAGTAGAGCAATTAATGAACATGATAGAAAATTAACTGCCTACCATGAAGCAGGGCACGCAGTTGTAATGAAACTTCTAGAACATGCAGACCCGGTTCATGAAATAAGTATAATACCAAGAGGTATGGCAGGTGGATACACAATGCATTTACCTAAAGAAGATAGATCATACACATCAAGAGATAAATTAAAAGATGATATGGTTGGATTACTTGGTGGTAGATTAGCAGAAAAAATCATATTATCAGATATAAGTACTGGTGCAAAAAATGATATTGATAGAGCTAGTGCTATTGCAAGAGCTATGGTAATGGAATATGGAATGAGCGAAAAGCTTGGAACTATTTCTTATGGTGGAGATAATAATGAAGTATTCTTAGGACGAAATTTAGGACATAGCAGAAACTTTAGCGAAGAAATTGCAGCTGAAATAGATAAAGAAGTTAAGAGATTTATCAATGAAGCTTATGAAAGAGCAGAAAACTTATTAAGTCAAAATATTGATAAGTTGCATGCTGTAGCATTAACGTTATTAGAAAAAGAAAAAATTGATGGCGAAGAATTTGAAAGAATTTTTAATGCGAGCTAAAAAATTAAAAGAGTAGTCATTTGGCTACTTCTTTTTTTACTCTAAATAAGATAGAATAGATAACCAATGGCGAATAATTGTTTTGGATAAACTTATATAAATAGAAAAAATACATTATTATAACGAAATATAAATATTTAAAACAAATAAATATTCGAAATTTTATTTTAATGAGTAAGGCTAGATGATATAATTTATGTATAAAATAAGAATATATTATATTAAAAGGTAGGGTGTGCAATATGAAGAGTGATATACAAATAGCTCAAGAAGTAAAAATGGAGCATATAAATAGGATAGCAGAAAAATTAAATTTATCAGAAGATTATATAGAGCAATATGGAAAATATAAATGTAAATTATCATTAGAGATATTTGAAAAAAATAAAGAAAAGAAAAATGGAAAATTAGTATTGGTGACTGCCATAAATCCAACACCTGCTGGAGAAGGAAAATCAACTGTAACTGTTGGTTTGGGTCAGGCTTTATGTAAAATGGGAAAAAATGCGGTGATAGCATTAAGAGAACCATCTCTTGGTCCAGTATTTGGAATAAAAGGAGGGGCTGCAGGTGGAGGATACTCCCAAGTTGTTCCTATGGAGGATATAAATCTACATTTTACAGGAGATATGCATGCAATAACAAGTGCTAACAATTTACTAGCAGCGGCAATAGACAATCATATACATCAGGGGAATAACCTAAGAATTGATTCAAGAAGAATAATATTTAAAAGAGTTATAGATATGAACGATAGAGCTCTAAGAAACATTGTTGTAGGATTAGGAGGAAAGCTTAATGGATTTTTAAGAGAAGACGGATTCATGATAACAGTGGCATCAGAAATAATGGCTATATTATGTTTAGCAGATAGTCTATCAGATCTTAAAGAAAGAATGGGGAGAATTCTAATTGCGTATGATTTAGATGGTAATCCAGTATATGCAAAACAATTGGATATACAAGGTGCCATGGCTTTACTTATGAAAGATGCTATAAAGCCTAATTTAGTTCAAACTTTAGAAAATACACCTGCTATAATACATGGAGGACCTTTTGCTAATATAGCTCATGGATGTAACTCTATAATAGCAACTAAGATGGCATTAAAATTGGGTGATATAGTAGTAACAGAAGCTGGATTTGGAGCGGACTTAGGAGCTGAAAAGTTTTTAAATATAAAATGTAGATATGGAAATTTAGATCCTAATTGTGTAGTTATAGTTGCAACTGTAAGAGCATTAAAAAATCATGGGGGAGTAGGTAAAGAAAATCTAAGTATTCCAAACGTAGATGCTTTATCTAAAGGGATCAGTAATTTAGAAAAGCAAATTGAAAATATTAAGAAGTTTAATGTTCCGGTAGTTGTTGCGATAAATAAATTTGTTACAGATAGTTTAGAAGAAATAGAGTTCATTAAAAATTATTGCAATAAACTTGGTGTGAAAGCAGCTTTATCAGAAGTTTGGGAAAAAGGTGGAGATGGAGGAATAGAGCTTGGAGAAGTAGTTTGTGATATATTGGAAAACGAAGAGTCTAACTTCAAGCCTATTTATGATGTAGAAAGTAGTATAGAAAGTAAAATATTAACTATAGCAAAAGAAATTTATGGAGCTAAAGGGATTGTTATTACGCCTAATGCAAAGAAGCAAATACAAGAACTAGAGAAGTTTGGGCTAGATAAGTTGCCTATTTGTATGGCAAAAACACAATATTCTCTTTCAGATAATCCATCACTGATAGGTAGACCAGAAAACTTTGATATAACAGTGAAGGAAGTAAGAGTATCTAATGGAGCTGGATTCATAGTAGTGTTAAATGGTGACGTAATGACTATGCCAGGACTACCAAAGGTACCAGCAGCAAATAAAATGGATATATTAGATAACGGAGAAATAATTGGATTATTTTAATATATAAAATTTACAACCCTTGACAAATGCGTAGTAATTGTTAAAATTAAATTGTTAAATTTATTGTGATTATATTTATTTGAATAAAGGCAGCTTTCGAAGCTGCTTTTAATTGTATTAAGGTGGTGCCAATATGATTTTAGTGGTAGATGTAGGGAATACAAATATAGTTTTGGGGGTATATAAAAATTCCGAAATTATTTCTAGTTGGAGAATATCTACTGATGCAAAAAAAACATCGGATGAATATTCTATTCAATTTATGCAACTTTTTATTCAAGGGAATTTGAAACCAGATGATATAAAAGGGATAATAATTTCATCAGTTGTTCCAAATATAATGCATTCATTAGAAAATATGATAAAAAAGATCTTTGGAATTAATCCTTTAGTTGTTGGACCGGGAGTTAAAACTGGAATAAATATTAAATATGATAATCCAAAGGAAGTTGGAGCAGATAGGATTGTAAATGCAGTAGCAGCACATGAAAAATATAGAAAAGATCTTATAATAATAGATTTTGGAACAGCAACTACATTTTGTGCTTTAACAAAAGATGCAAACTATCTTGGTGGATGTATTACTCCAGGAATAAGAATATCCTCTGATGCATTATTTGATAGAGCTGCCAAGCTACCAAGAGTAGAATTAGAAGTGCCTAAAAATATAATATGTAAAAATACTGTATCTAGTATGCAAGCTGGTATAATTTATGGATATATTGGTCAAGTAGAGTATATAGTAAATAAAATAAAAAAAGAAATGAAGGATCTTGGAGCAGCAGAACCTTTAGTTATAGCAACAGGGGGCCTAGCTAATTTAATAGCTAATGAAACTAACTTTATAGATAAAGTAGATTCTAGTTTAACATTAGAGGGGTTAAGAATAATATACGAAAAAAATAAGGAGTAGTATACTATGAAAATTAAAAACCTAGAATTTAGTAATAATGTTTTTCTAGCACCTATGGCAGGAGTGACAGATATAGCTTTTAGAGGTCTATGCAAAGAAATGGGATGTGGACTAGTTTATACGGAAATGGTAAGTGCAAAAGCACTTTACTATGGAAATGAAAACACAAAAACCTTACTTAGGATAGCTGATGAAGAAATGCCTGTTGCAGCTCAGATATTTGGGAATGATCCTAAAATAATGGCAGAAGTAGTACAAAGATATTTTAATGACAGAGAAGATATTTGCATAGTAGATATAAATATGGGATGTCCTGTAAATAAAATCACTAAAAATGGAGAAGGTTCAGCCTTATTAAAACATCCAGAATTAGCGGCTAAAATAGTAAAAGAAATAAAAAAGGTGTCATCAAAACCTGTAACAGTTAAGTTCAGAAAAGGATGGGATGAAGGTAATATCAATGCTGTTGATTTTGCTAAGGGCCTAGAAGATGCTGGAGCTGATGCTATTACTATTCATGGAAGAACAAAAGAACAAATGTATGAAGGAAAAGCGGATTGGGATATAATAAGGAAAGTTAAGGAATCTGTATCGATACCAGTAATAGGAAATGGAGATGTATTTACAGCAGAGGATGCACTTAAACTAAAAAATAAAACTAATTGCGATGGAATCATGGTTGCGAGAGGTAGTATGGGAAATCCTTGGATATTCAAACAAATAGAAAATAAGTTAGATGGAATAGATCCTATAGAAATAACTTATATAGATAGAATAGAAATGTGTTTAAGACACTATGAATTATCAATAAAATATGGCGGAGAAAAAAAAGCTGTACGTGAAATGAGAAAACATGCATCTTGGTATCTTAAAGGATTACCAAAAAGTAATGATATAAGAGGCGTTATGAATACGTTAGATGAAAGTAAGGAAGTATTTGACTTGCTGAATAATTATAAGGAAGAGCTAAAAGATAAATAGATGTTTAATTAATATATCGAATAATTAATATATTGAAGAATAAATATATTAAAAGCGAGAATAATATATATCTATTAAAGCTATAATACTTACAAGCCTTTTGGAAACATTACTTAGTTGACAGAAGATATATGCTGATTTATAATGTTTTAAATGATTTGGAGAATATCAGACCTAGTGTTAGGTATTTAAATAAAATAGTAGTAAATTTGAAGGGGAGAAAATCATGAGTGAAGCAAAAAAATTTTTAATGACATATGAAGGTGTAAAGAAATTAGAAGATGAATTGGAATTTCTAAAAACTGTTAAAAGAAAAGAAATAACTGAAAAAATAAAAGTTGCATTAGGATATGGAGATTTAAGTGAGAATTCTGAATATGATGAAGCAAAAAATGAGCAGGCTTTCACAGAAGGAAGAATTATACAATTAGAAAATATGCTAAAGAATGCTGTAGTTGTTGATGAGTCAGAAATACCAACAGATATAGTAGCAGTAGGTGCAATAGTCAAGGTTAAGGACTATGAATTTGATGAAGAGGTTGAATATTCAATAGTAGGTTCAGCAGAAGCAGATCCTATGAATTTTAAAATATCAAATGAATCACCAGTAGGAGCAGCATTGCTAGGTAAAAAAGTGGGAGAAATAGTTGAAGTTTCAGTACCTAGTGGAGTTAACAAGTTTGAAGTATTAGGAATAAGAAGAGAGTAAACGGAGGGATATTTAATGTCAACTGAGGAAATGAATATACAAGAGTTAGAATCTCAGTTTAGTGAGCAAGAAGCATTAAGAAGAGAGAAGTTAGTAGAATTACAAGACCAAGGAAAGGATCCATTTGACGTATATAAAGTTGAAAGAACTCATATGTCAGAGGATGTAAAAAATAATTTTGAAAGTTTATCAGGAACTGTAGTTACAGTTGCTGGAAGAATTATGTCTAAAAGAGGTCAAGGTAAAGTTGTATTCTCAGATGTTCAAGATAGAGATGGAAAAATTCAATTATTCATAAAGATTGATGAAGTAGGAGAAGAGGCTTTAAAATCATATAAATCATATGACTTAGGTGACTGGGTTGTAGCAACAGGAGAAGTTTTTAAAACTAAAACGGGAGAAGTTTCAGTTAAAGTTAAAAGCTTTGAATTAATATGTAAGTCTTTAAAACCACTTCCAGAAAAGTGGCATGGCTTAAAGGATCCAGATTTAAGATATAGACAAAGAGAAGTTGATATGATTTCTAATCCTGAAGTTAAGATTAACTTTATAAAAAGAGCTTCTATACTAAGAGGAATTAGAGAATTCTTAGATAATAGGGGTTTTATAGAATTAGAAACTCCAATGCTTGCACCAATAGCAGGAGGAGCTTCAGCAAGACCATTCGTAACACATCATAATACATTAGATATTGATATGTACTTAAGAATAGCTCCTGAATTATACTTAAAGAGAGCTATAGTTGCAGGACTTGAAAGAGTATATGATATGGGTAGAACTTTTAGAAATGAAGGTATGTCAGTAAGGCATAATCCGGAATTTACTATGATTGAATTATATCAAGCTTTTGCTGATTATAATGATATGATGGAAATAACAGAAAATATGATAGCTGAAGTTTGTAAAAAAGTTAATGGAAGTACTAAGGTTATGTACCAAGGAACTGAAATAGACTTTGCACCACCATGGAGAAGAATAACTATGGTTGATGCAGTTAAGGAATATGCAGATGTAGATTTTAATTCCATAAATTCTGATGAAGAAGCACAAGCTATAGCAAAAGAAAAACACTTAGAATTTAAAAAAGATATAAAGCACGTAACAAAGGGAGAAGTTTTAAATCTTTTATTTGAAGAATATGCAGAACAACATATGATACAACCAACGTTTGTTTGTGACTACCCTGTTGAAATATCCCCTCTAACTAAGAAGAAGAGAGGAAATGATATGTTTACAGAAAGATTTGAAGGATTTGTATTCGGAAGAGAACTTTGTAATGCATATTCAGAACTTAATGATCCAATAGTTCAAAGAGAAAGATTTAATCAACAAGAAAAAGAAAGAGAACTTGGAGATGACGAAGCATACATGATAGATGAAGAATTCATGAGTGCTTTGGAAACAGGCATGCCTCCAACAGGTGGACTTGGAATAGGAATAGATAGACTTATAATGTTCTTAACAGATTCAGCATCAATAAGAGATATTATAATGTTTCCAACAATGAAACCAGTTAAATAAAAGTTATGAAAAAAATTTAACTAATAATTTTTAAAGTAACAATTAACAATTAGGGATGTTTTTATATTTAAAATCTCTTAGAGATTCATTCTTTAATTGTTAATTGTTAATTATTTTACTTAATAAATTAATTGAAGAATTAATTTAAAAAACTTTTTTAATAAAAACACTTGCAATATTAATAAAAATTGATATAATAACTAATGTAGTAAATATTCCGCGATAGCTCAATGGTGGAGCACTCGGCTGTTAACCGATAGGTTGGAGGTTCGAATCCTCTTCGCGGAGCCATTTTAATTTTAAAATTAATTTATAATATTCCGCGATAGCTCAATGGTGGAGCACTCGGCTGTTAACCGATAGGTTGGAGGTTCGAATCCTCTTCGCGGAGCCATTTTAATTTTAAAATTAATTTTTTAAATATTCCGTGGTAGCTCAATGGTGGAGCACTCGGCTGTTAACCGATAGGTTGGAGGTTCGAATCCTCTCCACGGAGCCATTTAAAAAAGGTTTTTATAAGTATGGAGTAATCTATATTTATAAAAACCCTTTTTATTTTTCACTTGACATATATAAGGCTTTTGGTAAAATTAATATATAATTTAATAAATACAGTGAGAAAGAGGAGTAAGTTTAAATTTCTTTTAGAGAGACGATGCATGGTGAAAATCGTTATTAATTTATACTGAAGGGCGCTTTTGAGTATTAATCAATGAGAAAGTTGGGCTAAAGCCAAGAAGGGTGGAACCGCGGAATTTAAATTTCGTCCCTTTAGGTGTTTAAGGCCTTTTTTATTTATAAAAAAATTGGAGGTATTAAAATGGCAGTAGAAAAGACTATGGATAAAGTTGTTGCTCTTTGTAAAAATAGAGGATTTGTATTTCCAGGATCAGAAATATATGGAGGATTGGCAAATTCATGGGATTATGGTCCTCTAGGAGTTGAATTCAAAAATAATGTTAAAAAAGCATGGTGGAAGAAGTTCGTTCAAGAAAGTCCCTATAATGTTGGAGTAGATTGTGCTATATTAATGAATCCGGAAGTTTGGGTTGCATCAGGTCACGTTGGAGGATTTTCAGATCCGCTAATGGATTGTAAAGAGTGTAAGGCGAGATTTAGAGCAGATAAAATTGTAGAAGATCATATGACTGAAAATGGAGCAGAAGTTGCAAGTGCAGATGGATGGTCTAATGAACAATTAAAGGAATATATAGAAAAGAATAAGATTGTATGTCCTAAGTGTGGTAAGTTAAACTATACAGATATAAGAAAGTTTAATTTAATGTTTAAAACATTCCAAGGAATAACAGAGGATTCCGCAAGCACAATATATTTAAGACCAGAAACAGCTCAAGGTATATTCGTAAACTTTAAGTCTGTACAAAGAACTTCAAGAAAAAAAGTTCCTTTTGGAATTGCACAAATAGGAAAGTCTTTTAGAAATGAAATAACACCAGGAAACTTTACTTTTAGAACTAGAGAGTTTGAACAAATGGAATTAGAATTTTTCTGTAAACCAGGAACAGACTTAGAATGGTTTAAGTATTGGAAAGATTATTGCTGGAACTTCTTATTGGGATTAGGTGTAAAACAAGATAACTTAAGAATGAGAGATCATGGAGAAGAAGAATTATCATTTTATTCAAATGCAACATCAGATATAGAATACTTATTCCCGTTTGGCTGGGGAGAATTATGGGGAATAGCTGATAGAACAGACTATGACTTAACGAAACATCAAGAACATTCAGGTCAAGATATGAATTACCTAGATCCTACTACTAATGAAAAATATGTTCCTTATGTTATAGAGCCATCTTTAGGAGCAGATAGAGTTGCATTAGCCTTCTTAGTAGATGCTTATGATGAAGAAGAATTAGAAGGTGGAGATGTTAGAACAGTTATGCACTTACATCCAGCGTTAGCACCATATAAGGCAGCTATTTTACCACTTTCAAAAAAGCTTTCTGAAAAGGCGTTAGATGTATATTCGGATTTAAGTAAAAAGTTTAATTTGGAATATGATGAGGCTGGAAGTATAGGTAAGAGATATAGAAGACAAGATGAAATAGGAACTCCATTCTGTATAACAATAGACTTTGATACATTAGAAGATAATGCAGTTACTATTAGAAATAGAGATACTATGGAACAAGAAAGAGTTAAAATTGAGGATTTAGAAGCCTATATAGAAAAAAGCTTAGAATTTTAATTATAAGAAGAAGCAGAATTTTACATATTCTGCTCTTTTTTGTGTTTAATAAATTTAAGTGTTATAATTAGAAAGAATTGGGACAGACTTAATAAGGTGAACTTATTCATTCTAATGTATTATAGAATGAGTTACGTAGTAGAGAATATTTCATATAATATTTTATATATAATTCTGGAGGAAGATTATGAAGAAGCAATTTGGTGAATTTAAAGAGTTTATAAAGGGCAAAAAAGTTGCAGTGGTTGGTATCGGAGTTAGTAATATACCTCTTATAAAGTTTCTAGTTAAGCTTGGAGCAAATGTAACTGCATTTGATAAGAAAAACAGAGAAGATTTAGGAAATATAGCCGTAGAGTTTGATGAGCTATCAGTTTCCTTAGAATTAGGGGAAAAATACTTAGATAATCTATCAGGATTTGATGTTGTTTTTAAGACTCCTTCTATGAGGATAGATTGTGATGCATTAGTGAAAGTAAAAAAACAGGGTGCATATATAACATCTGAGATGGAGGAGTTTGTTAGATATTGCAAGGGAAAAGTCTATGGAATAACAGGAAGTGATGGGAAAACAACGACAACAACCATTATATCTAAGCTTTTAAAAGAAGCTGGATATAAAACTTGGGTTGGAGGGAATATAGGAACTCCATTATTTTCAAATATAGAAGAAATAAAAGAAGATGATAAAGTTGTTTTAGAATTATCTAGTTTTCAACTTATGACTATGAATAATCCAATAGATGTTGCAGTTGTAACAAATCTTGCACCAAATCATTTAGATATGCATTTAGATATGCAAGAATATATAGATGCAAAGAAAAATATATTCTTATATCAAGAAAAAAATGGATTATTGATTTTAAATAGGGAAAATGAAATAACTCATGGATTTATTTCAGAAGCTAATGGAGAAGTAAGAGAATTCAGCTCAAAAAGAGAGATTAAGGATGGAGCATATTTAAAAGATAATATATTATACCTAAATAATGAAGAAGTATGTAATAAAGAAGATATAGCTATTAAGGGAATTCACAATATAGAAAATTATTTAGCTGCATTTTTAGCTACTAAAGAGGATGTTTCATTAAAAGTAATGAAAAAGGTGGCAGAAACATTTGGGGGAGTTGAACATAGATGTGAACTAGTAAGAGAACTTAATGGAGTTAAATATTATAATGACTCTATTGCTTCAAGTCCAACGAGAACCTTAGCAGGATTGTTAGCTTTTGAGAAAGGGGTTATCTTAATAGCGGGGGGATATGATAAGCATATACCATTTGAACCACTAGCAGATGAAGGATATCCTTATATAAAAGAACTTATACTTCTTGGAGATACAAGAAATAAAATAAAAAGTACTTTTGAAAAACTTAAAGAAGAAAAAGGAATTGAGATTTCTATAAGTATGGTGGATACATTAGAGGATGCAGTTTTAAAAGCTAAGGAGTTAGCTAAAGAAGGGGATATAATTACTTTATCACCAGCTTGTGCATCTTTTGATATGTTTCCTAATTTCATGATTAGAGGAAATAAATTTAAAGAAATTGTAAATAAATTAAAATAAAGAAAAGGCCTTAAGGCCTTTTCTTTATTTTAATTCATATTAATAAACTTAACTTCATTTATATTAGCGGAAGTTTCTATAAAGATTCCTTTATCAGTAGGAAAATATTCATTTGTAGAATCTGAAAATATTTCAGTAAATGTGTAGTCATTATTTTCTTTGTTCTTAGTAAGTTGGCAAATTGTATTAGCACTAGCATTATTAATAAAATAAATTCTTTCATCACTTTGCTTTAATTTACTAGCATCTACATTTAGTATCTTTTTTGATTCGCTATTTAAAATATTAAAAGAATGCAATGTATTATTATCAGAACTATTTACAAATAAAATTTCATTATTGTAAGTTACGAAACTATCTACAGAGTCATCAGTTAATTTAATGTTAGAACTTCCATCTATTTTTAAACAATATAGTTTTGAATTATCATCTAGATTCCTATAAAATATTGAATTATTATTTATAATAAAGTTTCCGACCTTAGAAGTTGATAACAATGACTTAGAATTAGATTTAACATCATATGAATAAATATTTTGAGTATTTGAATCTATATAATATAATTTTTCATTCGCGTAAATTAGTCCCTTTGGAGAATCGTTATTAAGTTTTGTGATAGTATTCTTTTGATAATCCAACTTAAATAATCCTCTATCTTTAGAGATTGATGAAAAATAAATTATATCATTATTTGAAATAAGATAATCTATAGAGTAATCGAAGATATCTATTATTGATTCTTGAGAAATTACAGTATTGCTTTTAGCAAGTTCAGATACTGATAACTTATTATTGTTATTAGGATCAGGGAAAAACAATAAATTTCCTAAATATATATATTTATAATTAGTAAGAGTTTTCCCGGAAAGAATTATTTTGTTATTTGTTGTTATATTCTCCTTATAAGAGGTTGAAAGCGAATGGTTCTTTGCGCTAGAATCTGATTCCGGTATTTGATTACTACATCCTGTTAAAAAAAATGTTGATATAATTAAAAAAGAAAAAAATTTTCTTAGCATATTATCCTCCAAAACTTTAATGATAAATATTTTATAATAATATCTTAAATTAAAACTCTTATTAAGTAAAATAAAAAATACAATAATTTATCTAATAATTTTGTTGATTTATAAATAATGAATAGTTTTAAATAATATATAGACTATTGTTAACTTTATATAAGTGTAGATTATATAAAGCAGAGAAATGAAATGAATTATCGTATAATTAATAAAAGATAGTGAAATATAATATGTAATAAAGATAACTTTACCAGGTGTATCATTATAAGAAAAAATAAGAAAAAATAAGAAAAAAGTAGAATAATAATAATAATATAAGAATATAATATAAATGTTGATTTGAATAAGTTTAATATCATGATAAGATAAATAGCGTCGTCAGGGCGCGGAAGCAAATAACAAACAAATTGGCAACAAAAAAATGTTGACAATTCAAGAAGAAAATGTTATTATGAATAAGCAGTCCATGAGACCGCAAATTGAGATCTTTGAAAATTGAACAGAATATAAGTTAAGTAAAATAAACCAGCAATTCTTTTAGAAGTCTTAAAACTAAGACTCAAA
>NZ_BAAACH010000002.1:2481-109121 GCF_039521405.1 Clostridium sartagoforme | reverse complement strand
GAGTCTTAGTTTTAAGACTTCTAAAAGAATTGCTGGTTTATTTTACTTAACTTATTTTCTGTTCAATTTTCAAAGACCATTTTTTATTTCCTTTTACTCAACTATTCTGCTGAGCACATGAGTTATAATATCATGTAGAAAGATGCTTTTTCTCCATAATTTATTTGTTTACGACAAATTATTCTATTCTTATTTATATTTACTCTTATTTTCTACATTTTTCTATTGTTGATACACAGGGATAAGTTGTTTTATTGCAGTATATTTTATATATTTTATCTAACTATAATTTCTTAGGAAATAAAAAAACTTAAAATATAATTCTTGCTGAAACTTGAAATAAAGCTCAAATGATTAATAAATGAAGTGTACCTATAATATATTAATATATATGAATCGAAAAGGCTGCATTCTTATTGATTTCTAAAATCAAACTAAATACAGCCTCTTCTTAATTTACTTTTCTATTTTATTTTATTTATTATCTTTTTAACTCTGCCTTTATAGCATCAGCAACAAATTGTACATTTGTTCCAACTATTACTTGAATATTTCCTTTTCCTGGTCTTATAACACCTCTAGCTCCTAAAGCTGTTAAGTTCTTTTCTTTAATTATAGAGTTGTCTTTAACTCCAAGTCTTAATCTAGTAACACAGTTATCTACTGACACTATATTTCCTTTTCCACCTAAAGCTTCAATATATGCTTTAGCTAATTCATTCATGTCTCCAGTAAGTGCTATATTTTCACTTAATTCATCTTCATCATCTTCTCTACCTGGAGTCTTTAAATTGAATTGAGTAATTACAAATCTAAATGTTACATAGTAAAGTACTGCAAATACTAAACCTATTGGTATTAACCAAAGTGGATTTTGCGCCATTGGAGCTTTAAAACTTAAAATCCAATCAACGAAACCAGCACTGAAGTTAAATCCAGCTCTTACTGGTAATAAAGTAGTAATTACCGCAGATACACCTGTTAAAGCAGCATGTACTACATATAGTCCTGGAGCTAAGAACATGAATGCAAATTCTAATGGTTCTGTAACCCCTGTAAAGAATGAAGATAAAGCAGCTGCTAATAATAATCCATATACAGCCTTTTTCTTATTATCTTTAGCAGTATGATACATAGCTAAGGCTCCTGCTGGTAAACCAAACATCATAACTGGGAAGAACCCTGTCATGTACATTCCTGTTTGTCCTAAAGTACCCTTTCCAGCCCAGAAGTTTCCAAGGTCGTTAATTCCTGCAACATCAAACCAAAATACAGAGTTAAGTGCATGATGTAATCCAAATGGAATTAATAATCTATTAAAGAATGCATAAATACCTGATCCAATAGCTCCTGTAGAAACAATAGCCTTACCAAATGATACTAGTGCATTGTAAACTACTGGCCATACAAAGAATAATACTAATGCTGCAACTAATGAGGCTAAAGCTGTCATTATAGCAACTGATCTTTTACCGCTAAAGAATCCTAAAGCATCTGGTAACTTAGTTCCTTTAAACTTATTGTAGCATGTTGCTCCAATTAAACCTGAAAGTATACCAACGAATTGGGTTTGGATTTTGCTAAATGCTGCTGGTACTTCTGCAACATCAATTCCCTTAAACATAGCAACAGCACCTGTACTTAATACTGTTGTAATAACAAGCCATGAAACTAATCCAGCAAGTCCTGCTGTACCATCGTTATCATCTGACATTCCTACTGATACACCAATTGCAAAAAGAATAGCCATGTTATCAATTAGCGCTCCACCTGCTTTTAATAAGAAAGCTGAAATAACGCTGTTTGCTCCCCAACCTGTAGGATCAAGCCAGTATCCAATACCCATTAAAATACTTGCAACAGGTAATGCTGCTACTGGAAGCATTAAAGATTTTCCTAGTCTTTGAAGATACTTCATCATAATAATAAATCCTCCTTAAATTTTTTATATACAAATTTAAGCCGTTGTATAGTATAATTCCAACTTAAAAATAAAAAAAGCCGAAAAGGATATACAGATATATAAATCCTTTTCGGCTCATGCTCAACTAATTGATAACACGCCTAAATTTGTACACATATTTTATTTACATTGTTATTGTATCATCTAATGTTATTGTTTTCAAGAGTTTTTTTAGTGTTTTTTCAGCCTCTTTTCTATTATTTTCTTAAGATTTCATTAATTATATTGAATATACTTAATTTTGCTAACGATTTCACGATTTTTTTTTAATTTAGTTTATTGACAACTATTAATAACTATATATATAATCATACTAGACGTGTTACTGTTTAAACAGGCATGAGTCCATCTCATTTATAGGGCTTATGCCTTTTGTTTTTAAAATTTAGCATGTAAATTTGTATCTAATATCTATGTATTTATTCTTTTGTATTAATAAATACTATAGTTATTAATTAATATATTTATTAAAATATGTAGTAGAAAGGATGTGGATTCCTGATTATTCAGGAAGTACTATGTTTGATTTTATTAAAAATTTATTTAAATCTGATTCAGTTAATGAAGAAGTTGTTACTAAATCTAACACACTTGTCGCTCCTGTTTCTGGTAAGGCTATTCCTTTATCAGAAGTACCAGATCCAGTTTTCGCTGAAAAGCTAGCTGGAGACGGAATGGCTATAATAGCTGAGGGAGATACTATAGTCGCTCCTGCTGATGGAGAAGTTACTCTTATCTTTAAGACTAAGCATGCATTTGCTATGACTTTAGAAAATGGATTAGAATTACTTATTCACATAGGATTAGAAACTGTTTCTCTTGATGGAGAAGGTTTTGAACAATTAGTAGAACAAGGTGTAAATGTTAAAGCTGGTACCCCATTAATAAAAATAAACAGAGATTTTATTTTATCTAAAGGATTATCTTTAGCTACACCAGTATTAATAACTAATGTAGATGCAACTAAATCAATAACTCCAATTGAAAGTGGAGATGTTGTTGCAGGTAAAACTGTAGTTGTAAACTTTGAAGTATAAGATATAGTAATATAAAATAAAAATCAGTCATTTTTATAATGACTGATTTTTATTTTATAATAGAACTTCTGAATCTTTCTATATGCATTGCTAAATAAGCTATTTCATCCTCAGATATATTTGATATTTCTAATGCCCTACATATTATCTTTTTTGTTTCCTTTGCAATTTCATAAGATAACTTATATTTCTTTTTTATTACATATATTAAATCATTTTTTATTGGTGCATCTGTTATTATTCTCTCTATTGCAAATCTAATATGTGTTAAGAATCTAGCATAATCTAACGACTTTCTATCAATTTCTATATTTAACCTATCTTCAACATGTTCAATTATAGAATTACTTAGAAAACTATATTTTATAGTATTAGATAATTTTCCATTATTTCTTGCTGAATGAATATGAAGTGCTATAAATCCTTTTTCACCTTCTGGTATCTCTATATTTAGCTCCTCACCTATTTTATCTGCAAGCTTACTTGCCATTTCAAATTCTTTATTATATAAAGTTTGTATTTCCACTATAAATGGATTTTGTATTTCCTCATTTTCTTCCAATCTTTTTATTGCATAAAAAAGATGATCCACTAGCCCTATATGAATGTTTTCATTAAGAGTTTCTCCTAATTCATCAGTTATTTCAGCTATAACTTCTTCAACTATTCCTATAAGTTTAGTATCTACCCTAGTTAATATTTCATTAAAATTTCTTTGGTTTTCTTTATCTTCAATTATAAAAACTTTTTCAACTAGCGTCCCTTTCTCTATAATATCACCCATTTTTTTACCGAAACCAATTCCCTTTTGAAAAAGAATTTTTTCTTTTCCCTTTTCCCTTACAAGTAATATATTATTATTAAAGGATTTCACTACGGTTGCATTGTTATTTAATATAATCAAATTCATATTTTCTTCCCCCAAATAATATTTAGTGTTTTTCTAATATCTTAAAAAAGGTTATATGATCTCTCCATGATCCATTTATAAATAAATATTTTTCATTTAATCCTACTTCTTTAAACCCACAACTTAAAAGAACTGATTTGGATTTTTCATTATTTGTTAAAACCGAAGCTTCTATTCTATGTAATTCTAATTCATCCCTAGAATATTGCAAAACTAACTTTACAGCTTCTTTCATATATCCTTTGCCTTGAAAATTCTTATCCATAGAATATCCTATTATAGCACTTTTGAATACACCATAAACTATATTAGATATTTTTATTTTTCCTATTAATTTGCTATCTTTATATATTCCTAAATCAAAACCAGATCCATTCATTAAACTTCTATAACTCTCAAGTAATATATCTTTCTGCACTTCGTAAGTATAGAATACATTATCCCTACTCGGCTCATAATTACTTAAATGCTCTTTATTTCTTATATAGTAATTTAATAGGTCTTCGGCAGAATCTGGAGTAAAATTTTTTACCGTTATATTTTCGCCCTTCAAATAAACAATGAAACTTCTTTTAGTATTGTTATATTCATTTCTATTTATTCCAAAACTTAATTCATCTAGAAATACCCCATTAGTAAATATATTTTCTGTAAGTATTCCCTCTAAAGTAAATCCTAAATCTAAAAATACTTTATAATTAATATTCTCATCTACTAAAATATTAGCTTTATATATATTGCTATCCTTAAATATAGCTCTCAATATATTTTCTATTGTTTCCTTTAATAAATCATATTTATTTTCTCTATAAAACTTAAGTTTAACAGTACACTTTTTATTATCTTTATCTAGCTCTACTATAGTAAATCTTCCAATAAATATATTATTCTTGTCTTTTATAATATAATCACTAAAAGTTCCCTTAACTAAATCTATACTTATGCCCTTATTTTCATTCATAATAATTTCTCCTAAGTTATGTATATATACTCTTATTTATATTATAACGACAAACAGACCACATACACAACATATTATATTCGACGAATTTACTTAATAATCGAATTATATTTCATTCATTATTAAGTAATATGCATCATATAATTTATTGATATAGATCAAACTAGGAGTTTATATGTTTATTTTAAATATGTTTAGAAGAAAAAAATTTAAAAATAGAGTGAGAAACTTTTTTATTATTTTCTTTATACTATCATTAACTTTACTTGTATGTAAACTATTTTTTAACTATAGATATAAAAGATCTATCAATGATTTATCTGATTTAAGTACTTTTAAAATAATATCAGAAGAAAGTTTAATTAAGGAAATTAAAAATGTAAACAAGATAATTCCCCTTGAAGTTGAATTATCTAAAATAATAACTATAGACAAAAGTTGGGGTAATCTTGAGGTATTTCAGAAATTTAAAAGAATAAAGTTTTTTGCTAACTGTTCATATTCAATAGATTTATCTAATCTTACTACAAATGATATTAATATAGATAACAAGAAAAATGAATTATCTATAACTTTTCCTAATCCAGAGATTTTTAGTATTAATATTAATAGAGAAAAAACTGTTTATGAAGATTCTTCTAATGGACTCTTAAGATTTGGTGAAATAAAGTTAACATCAGAAGAGTTTAACCTTATTCAAAGTGAAGTTCAAAAAAACTTCGAAGAAACTATGAAAGATGATGAAATTTATGAAAAAGTATTATCTAATAGCAAGATATCTATAGAAAATTTACTAAATCAAATAACAGATAAAAAGATGTCTATAAATATATACTTTAAATAAATATATACTTTACTATCTATAGGTATATAATATATTTAACCTATTTGAGTAAAGGAGTTGATAAAATGAAAAAAATAGTTTTAGCTGGAGGATGCTTCTGGGGGGTTGAAGAATTTCTTTCTAGATTAGATGGAGTAATATTAACCGAAGTTGGATATGCAAATGGAAGAACCGAGAATCCTACTTACGAAGATGTGTGTTATAAAAATACTTATTTTGCAGAAGCTTGCTTAGTTGAATATGATGAAACTAAAATATCACTTGAAAACATATTAAATGAATATTGGTCAATAATTGATCCAACTATTTTAAATAGACAAGGTCCTGATGTAGGAAGTCAATATAGAACAGGAATATATTATTTAGATGAAAATGATTTAGATGAAGTTCTTAAATCTAAAGAAGAAAATCAGAAAAAGTATGATAAAAAGATTGTTACAGAAGTAATGCCTTTAATTAATTATTATAAAGCTGAAGAATATCATCAAAAATATTTAAAGAAAAATCCTAATGGATATTGTCATATAAAATTATAATAAAAATTTATGTATAGGTATAATTTAAAATTAATATCTATACATAAATTTTAAACTTATAACTTATCTATATAGAAAATTATATTAAGCATTTACTACATACAATTATTTATGTAATATAGAATCCACATTGTACGACTCCAGATGTATCAAAATAAGAAAGTTACTCAACAGTATTTGTATTTATTAACTATTACATAATAAAATCTCTTCATCGAACTCATCATCTTCAATACTTGGAATGTTTATTGTGAATGTAGTTCCAACACCTATTTCGCTCGTAACATCAATCCACCCTCTATGCTGTTTTATTATATCATAACAAACGCTAAGTCCTAGTCCTGTTCCGCCTTGTTTCGTAGTAAAAAAAGGTGTACCAATTTTATCTAAAGTTTTCTTATCCATTCCTTTGCCATTATCAGAAACCTTAATATATATACTATTATTTTCTTCTATAATTCCTGCTTCAATAATTAACTTAGAATTTGGTAATTCAATCATAGCTTCAATAGAATTTTTACATATATTTAAAATAACTTGTTTCAATTTCGATTCATCACATAGAATATATCTTTCATCGACATTATATATAAATTCAATATCTACCCCTTTGATCAAAGATGATGTTTCAATTGAATATTGTATTGTTTCTAAAAGATCCTTTATTGAAACTTCCATAAGCATAGTTTTTTTCGGTTTAGATAAAGTTAAAAAATCACTTATTATCCTATTTACTTCTTCTATATCTCTATCAATTTTTTTAGCATATTTAACAACTTTATCTTCTTTAGCAATAACTTCAATTAACTGACTACATCCTTTTATGGTAGTTAAGAAATTTCTTGTCTCATGCACTATAGAAGCTCCCATTTGACCAAGCAAGGCTAGTTTTTCCTGATGTATAAGCTTTTCTTGTTGTTCCTTAAAATCTGTTATATCTGTTATAACAGAAATCTTACCTATAGATTTTTTATATATATTTAAAATATCAGATTGGTGTATAATCACTTTTTTACTTATACCATTAACATTTGTAAAGGTAACCTCAAATTTTTCTGTATCTTCAAAATCTCTATTATTAATTAGGCTAATATTATTCCTTTTATAACCTATAAATCTATTTAATTGTGATACATTAATTCCCACTAACTCCTCATAAGATAATCCAATCAACTCTTGAAATGACTTATTTACAGATACAATATTAAATTCATTATCACAAATAAATGCAGCACTTTGTATAGAGTTTAATATAGTGTAAGTTTGAATGTTAAGATTACCAATTGCTTGCTCCTTTTCTACATCTTTAAAAATTAATAATACTCCATTCTTAATTTCGGTTGCATTTAAATTTAACTTAACATAATTACCCTTCTTCGTTTTGCAATTAATGGTATTATTTGGATTTTCGTTAATATATTTTAATTTTTCCTCTAATGACCCCCTTTCACTTATATTACTATTAAGAACATTCTTAACTTGAATTACATCCAATCCAATTACTTCTTCCTTATTAAAACATAACATTTTCTCAAATTCTTTGTTTATAAAATCTACCTTTAAATCACTGTCATAAGTTTGTATTCCAATTGGTATAGCATCTAGTATATCATTAAGTCTTTTTTTTGCATCATACAATTCTTCATAAATATAATCTATACTGCCTTGAAAAATGCTTTTATATAGAAGATAAGAATATAAAATTTTTAACACATGTCCTTGTACCATTGTAAAAGAATTAAAATTTTTATATAGCATAAGAGAAATTTCTGTAGGTATCATCATCATGAGAGCAAGAGCTAAATATTCATAGGAAATATATCCTCTTTCATAAATTTTTTTCCTGTGCCTTAATAAGCTTATAATTGCCAGAATAACTATTATAGATTCGAGAATTATTTTATAATTTGTCAATATCTCGTTGTTAATATCGAATAATACAGGAAGTTTACTATCATTTATAATTACTATATATGATAATATCATAGATAGTAATAAAGTAACTAATAATAATATTTCCTTTCTTATATTAAGCTTTATAGTGCTAAAACTGAAAGATGAGATAAAAATCATAATTACCTCTGTAAATCTTCCAAGAATCCAAAACTTTGTTGCTACATCTCCATAGCCCAAAGCTAATCCTAAAGGCTCATAATAGTATATATGTATTATATCGAAGATTGTAGTAGCTAGT
This sequence comes from Clostridium sartagoforme, assembly GCF_039521405.1. NCBI lineage: Bacteria > Bacillati > Bacillota > Clostridia > Eubacteriales > Clostridiaceae > Clostridium > Clostridium sartagoforme. The sequence continues at coordinate 100,676 of NZ_BAAACH010000002.1, read as the reverse complement.
AATCCAAAGGCTATAAATCGACTGCTTTTAGGACTCTTCTCATATTTATGCCAAACTATAAAAAATAATGATATGGAAAAAAATATACTAATTAACTCAAGAATTGAATGTATAACTCCAATATTATTTTTCCATAGAAATTCAGAAATGATTAATGACGGGATAATAACGATGGACATAATTTGTAAAAATTTAATCTGAATACTTTTTTCCTTTTTTGTAATGACTTTAGTATTGTTTAGTAATTTCAACTTGTCCTTTTTTAATCCAAAACTAGTACTCATTGTATTCCTCCCGGTGTCCATTCTGTAATTCTACATAAGTATTAATATATAATATACCAATACCTACCAAAATATTGTAACAAATTATGGAATATCTTACAACGAGTTATTAACATATTATCCACAATTTATTAACATTAACTTGTTTATAACTTTTTATAAAACAATGAGTAAAATAAATAATCATTTAATGCTTTATAGCAATTCTTGAAAATATTAAGTATCCTACAAAAGTTTTACAAAAAAAACTCTATCTAAACACAATAGCATGATACAGATAGAGTTTCTTTTATTTTATTTTGTTACTTATTCCTTCTATTATATAAAAATAATTGAGTAAGAAGTCCAGTTAATCCAATTAGCATTGTGCATAAGCCTGGTATTCCAATATGCTTTTGTCCTATAATAATCATTGCTAAAAATACTATAAATGCAATAATATTAATTCCAATCTTTGCTACTGTACTCATAAGCTACATCACCATCCATCTAATTTCACCAGGTTCTAAAGTAACTTGGACACAATTTCCATTACCATCGTAAACATTGGTAACTTGCTCATTATTTGTGTTATTTAAAATAGCGTATTTATTTATACTTGGATATGCATGAACTTCACAATATAAATTATCAGCATACCACTTCTTAAATTCTTCTTCTTTATGTGAAGAATAATATAGAGATCTCATTAGTAAGCGAGTATTTTGCTCAGAATATGGAAGGCCTGCAATATAAACGCATCTTCCCTTTCCATAATCATTACTTGAAATATTTACTTCTCCATTGCTATAGGCAATTATTTGTGTAGTTGCCTTTGTAGCATAAATATTTTTCATTCCTTCACCGAATTCAAAATCTTCTACTTTATCTTCTGTAATAAAGTGTTTTTCTACTGGTGTATGGAAGTACTTATCAGTGTGTAATGTAAATCCTAATTCTTTATCCACACCAAATGCATCTGCTAATTGGAAGAAGTGACCGCCATTTTCAACTGCTGTTGGTTCACCAACACCAACAAATCCTCCACCGTTGTAAATCCATTCACGTATTGTTGCTACAAACTTAGGATCCTTCCAAACATCTCCACCTGAGAATGCTGTGTAAGCATCTCCAGCATTTATTATTACATCAATATCTTCTGGAATGCCATTTTCCTTTATATCATCAAAGCTAATAAATGTTACATCTACGCTAGCTCCGCTTAATGCATCTAACATTCCATTGTAAGAATAAATTTGTTTACAATATAAAGCATGAGCAACCATATAAGAATGCCAGCTTCTTAATTTTCCCCAGCTATTTAATATAGCTACTTTTAATCCACAGTATGGAGTTATACCATTAATAGTATCATAAATTTCCCTAAATTCGTCACAAACTTTCTCTATATAATCCACAAATTTAGGGAATTTGTAAGCTAAGCTTGGATATCCACCATATCCTATACGATCTACTGGCTTTCTCATAATAGCACGTCTTGCACCTAACCAATTATCGATAGCTTCTATAGTTGGATCATTTCCTTCACGGAAAACATCTGGGAAGAAATAAGGTAAGAATCTTCCTTCATGATATTTTACACCTGGAATATCAGCTATTAAACGTAGAGTAGCTCCTCCTCCAACGCTTCCTACAACTGCATCTAATCCAATCTCAGGGAAGTACTTTCCATATGGCTCAGTACCTATCCAGTTATCTCCAAGGAACATCATTGCTTCTTTCCCTGCTTTATGAGTTAATTCAACAAGTTCTTTTGCAGTTTGAGCCACAAATCTTTGTTGGAAATCAATGTAATCTTTATATTCCTTTGTAGGAACACAGAAAGTTGAATTATAATATCCGCTTTGTACAAATACTTCCGGACGTAATCTATATCCATATTCTTCTTCAAAAGCTAATATTGCTTCTGTAGAAACACTAGCACCATATCCACACCAATCTACAAACTTTTCTTTTCCTAAGTTATTAAAAATTAATGTAAAGTGATAGAAGAATGTTGTGAAACGTACAACATCTGTATCTGGATTGTCTTTTAACCACTGCTTTAAGTATTCAACTATAAATTTTCTTGCATTTGTTTTTCTTACATCAAATGGTATGTCATGAGGTACATCTCCCCAATTGTTTGTAATGTGATTATACATTTGTGTTGGATCCCATAATAAATATGCAAGGAAAGAAACAGTATATTCATGGAATGCTTCACAGTTGTTTACCTTAACTATATTTTTCTCTTTATCAACTTCCCAGTTTTCAACTTTAACAATCTCATTTGTTGTCCTATCTATAACTTCCCACCATACTTTAGGATCATGGATATAATCCGCTGTTACTTGCTGATCATAATAAGTTTCTAAAAAATTTATTTCTATACTGTTAGATGTTGCTAGTGTATATTCGCTCATTAAATAAGCTTGTTGACATTCATCCATATGTTTTTCTGCAAATTCGTTATGATTACGTGCAACAAAATATGTTGTATAAATTTTTGCATCTAAGCTTTTTATATCATCACTAAGTTTTGTGCCATCACTATCACGAATAGCATCTGCACCCCAACGAGATAATAATTCTTTTGTCTCCTCAAGGAAATTACTTTCACTTGGTAACGTAACTCTACCTTTAGTCTTTGCCATGATAATACTCCTCCTAATCTTTTAATCCACCAAGGCTCATACCTTGTGTAAGTTTTTTCTGTACTGAAATATATAAAATTAATGTAGGTAACATTACTATTACTAGTCCAGCATACATAATTCCATAATTAGTAGCTGTTTTTTCAACTGCCATTAAATTCTGTAATCCAACTGGCAATGTTTTATTCCTTGAAGCCATTAATGTAAATGCAATAATATATTCATTCCAATAAGCCAAGAAATTAAATAATATAACGGTAATAATACTTGGTCTAGCCATAGGAATCATAATCTTAATCATTGTTTTAAAATATCCACAACCATCAATTAAAGCCGCTTCCTCATAAGCTGTTGGTAATGTTCTAAAATATCCACTTAATAAGTAAATGGTAAATGGTAAACTAGTTGATGCGTAAACTATAGCCAAGACTAAACGATTGTTTAAAAAAAAGTTAATTCCAAGAGTTCTATTAGCTGAACTTAACATTAAAAATATTGGAACTACAATGTAGTTAACATTAACAAATAATCCTGCCATAAATCCTGCACTTATAAATTTTCTACCTTTGAATTCAAATCTTGCTAAACAATAAGCTGCTGGTAATGCTACTATTAATGAAATAATAAGTGCTAAAGATGTAACAATTACAGAATTTAATAAGTATTCTCCCATTTTTGCCTTCCCAAAAGCAAGACTAAAATTTTCCCAAATAAGCTTTTTAGGAAAAGCAAATGGATTTACATCTTTTCCAACAAATTCTGCATTAGATTTAAGGCTGGCCATAAACACCCAAGCAACTGGTATAATAATAGAAACTGCTAGTACAATTAAAGCAATATAAACTAATATTTTATATAATTTTATATTGCTTTTTGATTTTGTTTCCTTAATACTACTCATATTTTCCCCCCTAAAACTCTAACGCTTCACGTTCAGTAATTTTATTAATTACAGCTGACAAAATGAATGAGAATGAGAATACAACTACTCCAATCGCCATTCCATAACCATAAGCTGATGATGTGTATGCTTGCTTATACATATAGCTTAAAAATACCTCTGTTTGTCCATTCGGACCTCCACTTGTCATAATTTGAACCATTAAAAAACTTAAATTAATTGTACTAATAACAAAAAATGTTAAGGTTGTACGAATATTGTCCCAAATTAGAGGTAAAGTTATAACAAAGAATTGTTTTACCTTACCTGCTCCATCCAAGCCAGCAGCTTCGTAAAAACTATCTGGAATTGAAGCCATACTTGCCATATACATAACCATATAATATCCAATTGCTTGCCAAATTAGAGCAAAAATTAATGAATAGATTACTATATTAGGATCACCCATCCACATTCTTTTTAAGTTATCTAAGCTTAGAAATCCCAATACACTATTTAATAATCCAGATTGTGGATCATAAATTGCTCCAAAAATAGCTGAAATAACTACAATACTTAAGATATTAGGTATATAAAATATTACTCTAAAAAAGTTCTGTCCTTTAAGTTTTTCTTGAGTTAATATTGCTGCAAAAAATACTGCAATTGCTAATGTAATAATTGTTACCAATGTAATAATAAGGATTGAGTTTTGTATAGATTGTAAAAAGTTTTGATCCTTAATTAAGATCTTAAAATTCTTCAACCCTTGGAATGTTTTATTATTTGAAATCCCCCCCCATTTGTATAAAGACATTCTAAATACATTAAATGTTGGTATTGCCATAAATATTGTTATAAGGATCACAGCCGGAGCCATGCAAGCAAAAATAAATCGCCTTTGTGACTTTCTTTTATTCATTTAACTCCCTCCTTTAAATCAAAAGGTGAGTTATAATAACTCACCGTTTTCATTACATAACTAAATTACTTTAACTACTTAAGTGCTGCTTTACATTTTGCAAAAGTATCATTTAATTGAGCTTTCCATGCATCAGCAGTCATTGATTCATCAACTAATGAGTCAATCGCACCATATACGGCTTTCTTAAAGTCCAATCCTTCAATTGTATCTGTTGTAGCCCAGTTACCTAATGCAGGTAATACGCCCTCTGTTTCATAAATGCTATAAAATAATTTCATGTCTCCATCAAGCTTGTTAACAATTCCCTTTATTGGTTGAACAACTGGAGCTGCGACCATTTGTCCATCTTTATTTTGAACCTTATTAGCTAACATAAGATCAACTGCTTTATCTGAGTATAAGAACTTAATAAATGCTTTAGCGTCATCATGGTTTTTACCTTCTTTAGGCGCCCAAACTTGTTCAAAGAATGTATAAGCATAACGATCTCCACCTTTTTCATATGCTGGTAGTGGCATAAATCCCCACTTAAAGTTTTCTGGAGTTGATTCAGACATTTCTCCAACTACCCAGTTTCCATTAGGCATAAATGCTACATCCCCATCTATTACAGCTTGTTGATTTTTCTTGAATCCACCATCACTATTTGCATTAGCTACTGTTGCATCCCAAGTGTATTTTGATAACTTAGCAACTGTATCTATTACTAGTTGTCCTTCTTTAGAGTTCCAAGTATTGGTATCATATTCTAATGCTTTCTTATAGTAATCTGATCCCCCAGCTTGATATAACATTGCAAATAATGTTCCATCAAAGTATCCTGATTGAGGATAAGTAAATAATGCCTTACCTTCTGCCTTTAATTTATCACCATATGCCCACATTTCATCCCATGTAGCTGGTACCTTTCCATCTTCAAACTTAGATGCATCATACCATAGCCCTGTTGGTGAATAGAATATTGGTGCTAAATATGTTTTTCCATCTCCATATGGTTGAGTTATTGCATTTTCAGCAAATCCTTCTGCTAATTTATCCTTTAAATCTCCTGTAAATACATCAGAAATATCTAATAAAGCTTCTTCCTTAATCATTGTTTCAGTAAATCCACTCTTTTGTCCCATATTATAGTAAACTACATCTGGATATTCTCCATTTAACATTTGAGGGCGTAACTCTTCATCTAATTTTGATGAAAGTTGTAATTGAACATCTACATCTTTATTCTCTTCTTCGAAGGCCTTTTCAAGATTCTTCCATATATCTCCTCCGTTTCCGCCTTCAAATGCAGCAACTTTTAAAACCCTTTTTTCTCCTTCGGTTGCATTTGATGATTCTCCCTTTTTACTACCACATCCAGCAAGTGTTGTTGCAGCCATAAGAGCTACTAATGACATACATAATAACTTTTTCATAATTTTCATTTTCCCCCTTTAAATTTTTATAATTCCTTATATTCATTTATACCATGTTTCCCTTATGTTTTTAGTATAGATTAAGGTAAACGTTTTTTATATAATTATATTGTGTTGTTTTTAATATATATTGTTATTGTTAAACTAATAATAACACATGTAAAATTAGCTGCGATCTAGTAAAATTCCCACATAGGGGACTTGTTTAAAAACGAGTGTTTCTTTTTGGACCTTATGTACCTCCTCAATCCTAATAGAAAAATGCTTGTAATTCTGTTATAGTTAACCTATACAAATTACTAAATTAGTAAGAATAATAAAGGAAGGATATTACTATGAAGCAACCAAATATTATATTATTAATTTGCGATCAATTTCGTGGTGATTGCTTATCTTTTAAAGGTCATCCTGATGTAAAAACTCCTTATCTAGATACATTAGCTGCCACAGGTATATCTTTTGATAGAGCATATTCAGCATGTCCTAGTTGCATTCCTGCTAGAGCTGCATTATTTACTGGAAAAAGTCAAGCAAATCATGGACGTGTTGGTTATGAAGATGGAGTTCCATGGAAATATAATCATATGCTTGCTCAAGAATTAACTGATGGTGGATACCAAACACAATGTATTGGCAAAATGCATGTGCATCCCCCTCGTCTATCATGTGGATTTAATAATCTAAGATTACATGATGGATACTTAGGCTATTATAGAAGTAGCCTTATACCATATTATCAACATCAGGAAGTAACAGATGATTATTTATATTACTTAAAAGATAAAGAAGGACAAAGTGCCGACTTTAACGTTACAGGGCCAGAGTGCAATTCTTGGATTACACACCCTTGGATCTATGAAGAAAAACTTCATCCTACAAATTGGGTAGTAGATGAAAGTATTCGCTTTCTAAAGACCAGAGATCGTACAAAGCCATTTTTCTTAATGAGTTCTTTTGTTCGTCCTCATCAGCCCTTTGATGCTCCTAAAGCTTATTTTGATATATATAAAAATAAATCTTTAAGAAATCCGGCAAGTGGTGATTGGGTAGATCCAAGCCTTACCAAAAGATTTGGTATAATTAAAGATTCAATTTATGGATGCAGAGATGAAGAGCTTCGCCATGATGCTATGTGCGGCTATTATGCATGTATTACACATGTTGACCATCAAATTGGAAGGCTTATTACATCCTTAATGGAGGATGGCACATATGATGATTCAATTATCTTATTTTTATCTGATCATGGTGAACTTTTATTTGATAATAGCTTATATCGCAAAGCATTTCCATATGAAGGAAGCACACATATTCCGCTAATTATCCATGTTGGTAATAATATAAAACATTTGTCAGCATTTAGAAGTGATACTCTTGTGGAACTTAGGGATATAATGCCTACTATTTTAGACTTCGCTGGAATCAAAATTCCAGTAGGTGTTGATGGTTTTTCACTAGCTCCTGAAATCTGTGGGTATGAAAGAAATAATCGTGAATATCTACATGGAGAGCATAGCTTTCACTCTAACTTATCTAATCATTATATCGTTACAAAATCCGATAAGTTTATATGGTATAGTGAGAAAAATGAAGAACAGTACTTCAATCTTGAAATGGACCCTAGAGAAGAACATAACTTAATTAATGATATATTTTATAAAGATCGTATTACTTATTTAAGAAATTGTCTGATTAAGGAATTGCAAGGAAGAGAAGAAGGCTATAGTGATGGAATTACTCTTAAGGAGGGATGTAAACCATTAAATAGTTTGTCTTATATTTGATTTAAATCGCAAATCAACAGTTTTCACTTGTTCCCTTATACCTGTTCCCTATGTAACTCTATTGAGATATCTAACAAAATAAAATAGGAGAAGAAAAAATGAGAAGAAACTTAAGCTTAATGATAAAACCATCATCTAGTAAATGTAATTTGGAATGTAAATATTGTTTTTATAATTCTATATCAAGCTCTAGAAATATTTATGATTATGGATTTTTAAAAGAATCTACTCTTAAAGAAATAATACAAAAATCTTCAGCTTATTGTAATGGTGGAAATTGTGTAATAGGCTTTCAGGGAGGAGAACCCCTACTTATAGGGTTGAGCTTTTATAAAAGGCTTATTGAATATATAAAGTGCTTTAATAATGGAACTAAATTTTCTTTTTCTCTTCAAACAAATGGTACTCTTATTACTGAGGAATGGGCAAAATTATTTAAAGAAAATAACTTCCTTATAGGTATATCTCTCGATGGTAACAAGGATATTCATAATTTGAACAGAGTTAATCGCAAGCATGAAGGAACTTTTAATGACGTTATGAAAGGAATACGATTATTAAAAAAATATAATGTAGATTTTAATATTCTTACGGTTGTTACTTCTGCTATGTGCAAGAAAGTTGAAAGCACATATAACTTCTTTAAGAAAAATGACTTTAAATACCTTCAATTTATCCCTTGCTTAGAACCACTAGAAAATATAAATGTACCTCTTCGTAAATTTTCACTTACAAAGGAAGATTATAAAATTTTCCTAATAAAACTTTTCGATCTTTGGTATACGGATGCTATAAGTAATAATTATATAAGTATAAGGTTATTTGATAATATTCTTGGTTTATTTTTTAATCAAAACTATGAAGCTTGCGATATGAAAGGGGTGTGTTCTTGTCAGCACATCATAGAAAGCGATGGCTCAGTATACCCTTGTGACTTTTATACTTATGAAAAATACAAGATAGGGAATATCCTTACAAACTCATTTGATGATATTCATAAACATCCTACTACAACTATATTTTTAAATGAGTCTACCAATATAGCCACTAAATGTACAACCTGTGAATACTACTTTATATGTAGGAATGGTTGTGCTCGTCATAGAGAAAATCAAGACAATAGTCTTAATTACTTTTGTGAAGCATATTATGAGTTTTACTCTTATTCAATAGATAAATTTAAAGATTTAGCTTTTAAAATAAAAGTAAATAAAGTATTAATTTCGATTTGATTACCTGTAAAATAATATTATTGCTTATTTCTTTAGTAATATTGCTATAAGAATTATATTGCCATACTATATATATATTGTGATATAATATATATATTTCATAGTTAATAATAAACATAATTGTCATAATATACTAATAATTAGGTTGGAGGTGTATCATGGGTAATACAAGATATTTAATAAATAAAAAGAACTATGATCCTAACTATGAGCTGCTTTATATAAGTAAATCTAAATTTGAAAACGATTGGCATAGCACAGCTCATTTTCATCCGTTTACAGAAGTATTTTTTATAACTGATGGAAAAGGTGCCTTTCACTTAGATGACACCATTGTTAACGTTAATAAATGGGATCTAATTATAATTAATCCTAACTGCCTACACACTGAAAAATCGTCTTTATCTGATTCTCCTTTAGAATACATTGTTCTTGGAATAGATAGCTTACTATTAAACTTTCCTGAATCCTATAGCTTAACTAATAATGAGCAACAAGTTAACCTTTATAGGATTATGAACTTTTCTAAAGATAAAGAAATAATACTTAATTACTTTAATCAGTTAATCCATGAAATAGAAAATAAAGAATTTAATTATGAGCATGTATGTAAAAGCATTTTAACACTATTTATAACTCATATCATACGCAGCACAACCTCGCTACGATTTATTGAACAATCCCAAGAAAAACTAAACTTAGAATGTATAAAAATTAAAAATTACATTGATTCTCACTATGCGCAGAATATAACATTAGATTTTTTATCTGATTTATCATATATGAATAAATTCCACTTAGTTCATACATTTACTAAACAAATAGGTATTTCACCTATAAATTATGTTATAAATAAGCGTATTCAAGAAGCTAAAAATTTATTAGGTACTACCGGCTATTCAATTAGAGATATTGCTTCAATAGTAGGTTTTTCAAACTCTTCTTACTTTAGTCAAATGTTTAGAAAGGTAACTGGAATATCACCAAAAAGTTACAGGTTAGAAAATTCTAAAAGAAGTAGTATAATAAAAAATAAGGAATAAGTTGCTGTCACAATAGCAGCAACTTATTCCTTATTTTAAAATTAATTAAATTTCGCCTATTATATCTTTTACAACTTCTCCACCTATTATCATTCCAGCAACTGGAGGAACAAAAGATATACTTCCTGGTATTTGTCTTCTAATCGTACACTTCTTAGTTCCACCTGTACAAACACAGCCGGTTTTACAAGTAACTACATCTTCATCCTTTGGTTTTCTTGGCTTTTCTTCTGAGTAAACAACTTTAAGTTTTTTAACTCCTCTTTTCCTTAATTCATACCTCATAACCTTCGCAAGTGGACAAACTTTTGTTTCATATATATCAGCAATTTTAAATTGTGTTGGATCTAGCTTATTACCTGTCCCCATTGATGCAATTATATTAATATTTCTTTCATAACAATATTGTGCCAAAGCTAATTTTGCTGAAACAGTATCTATTGCATCTATTACATAGTCAACATCCTCTGGAATTAGCTCTTTTATATTTTCTGGAGTTACGAACACTTCGTGAGTAATAACATTACATTTCCTATTTATAGTAAGAATTCTCTCCTTCATAACATCAACCTTTGATTTACTTATTGTTCCATATGTTGCATGTATTTGTCTGTTTAAATTAGTTAAGCAGATAGTATCATCATCAATTAATACTATGTTACCTACCCCTGCCCTTACTAGAGCTTCAACAGCAAAGCTTCCTACTCCACCAATACCAAAAACTACTACTTTCGAATTTTTCAACTTTCCTAGTCCGTCACTTCCTATAAGTAACTCTGTTCTAGATAATGAATGTTGTAACATTACCTTCTCTCCTTCTTGTATCTTATGTAGTTTAACAAAAGATTAAATTTTAATTTATATCTTATTTTAGAACATTATTTATTTATATACAATATTATTATTTTCCATATAATAAAAAACATTATAGTTTATTTAAATAAAGTCTAATATATGATAATATAAGAAATAAATTGAGAAGCAATTTATTTTAGTTCACAATTCATATTTCCATAACTGTGCATCGTGCACTGTGAACTGTGAACTGTGAACTGACAAAAGATTTAAGGAGGCTAATTATGATTTTAGGAGTTATAAGTGCAATGACTGAAGAGTTGGAACTTCTTTTGAAAGATATGTCCATCCAAGAAAAAACGAAAAAGGCCAATATGACTTTTTATAGAGGCACTTTAGAAAATAAAAATGTGATTGCAGTTGTTTGTGGCATTGGTAAAGTAAACGCTGCTATTTGTACACAAATATTAATATCTGAATACAATGTATCTTCAATAATAAATGTTGGTGTCGCAGGTGGTATTGGTAAAAATATTTACCCTGGAGATGTTGTTGTTGGGAAAGATTTAGTGCAACATGATATGGACACGACTATTTTCGGTGATCCTCATGGACAAATTCCAAGATTAGATACCTTTGATTTCAAATGTGATGATTCCTTAGTAAAAGCTGCTTTATCTGCTTGTGAGGAAATTAAAGAAATAAACACCTTTTCAGGTAGAATAGTGTCTGGTGATCAATTTATATCAAGCATTGAAAAAATCCAATGGTTCGAAAAAGAATTTAATGCTATAGCTTGCGAAATGGAAGGTGCAAGTATTGCTCATGTATGCTATTTAAATAATATTCCTTGTGTTGTTATTAGATCTATATCTGATAATGCCAACAATGGAGCTCATATGGATTATGAAAAATTTATTCCTATTGCTGTTAGAAACTCTACTATTATTTTAAAAAGTATGTTAGAAAAATTATAACAAATAAAGCAGACAAATTATTATATTTTAATAACTTGTCTGCTTTATTTATTATATCAACTTCATTTTTGGATATAGACTTCTATCTTCTTTGTCTATTCTATTTTTTAAAAGCTTTAAAACTTTATTACTTTCTATTAAGAATTTATCAATATCATTTAATATTTTATTCTTAGTGTTAAAATTACTTTTAAATTCCTCAAATACCTTATGTATATTTCCCATCTCTTGACTATACTCAAGAGCAATTTTTTTTAAGTTTTCATTTGCACCATTAATTAATTCTGGATACAAAAACTTGTCCTCTGTTTTCATATGGATATTTAACTTTCCTGCAAGAGTGTTTATATCCCATACCAGACTATCTATATCATTAGTTATATTATTTGAGTTTAAGTTTTTATTTATCTTGCTAAATAAGCTATTTATTTCTAAGTGCTGTCTTTCTAAATTATCTATATTCATCTCTTCTAATTTCCTACCTTATCTCTTATTTATTTATATTAACTATATAATAACTAAGAAATAAGAATTCTTCTGTGATTTCAATCACAATCTACTAACTATTTAGATTATCTTATTTTAAAGTTTATCTTTTAAGTTTAAATATATTTATTTCTTTTGTCATTTCTTTTGCCATTTTGCTTAGATTTTCTGCTGTTCCTGCAACTTCTTCAGATGATGAATTCATTTCTTCAGAAGCCGCTGCTATCTCTTCCGTAGATGCAGATACCTCTTCAGCTACTTCTGAAGTAGATTCTACTTTTTGTAATATTATATTTTTATTTTCTTCTATACTAGCTGCTGATCTACTTACAGAATTGATTTGTGGAATAATCTCTGCAATAGCTCCTATCATCTTACTAATATTCACTATTGAGTTATTTACTTTATTAATTTGACTTTCTAATTCTGCATCCATAGTATCTGTGCTATTAATAAGTATTTCTGTTTTATCTGAAATATTTATTATTAATTTATTTATACTTTCAGAAGAAACTTTAGATTGCTCTGCAAGTTTTCTTATTTCATCTGCTACTACTGCAAATCCTTTACCTGACTCCCCTGCTCTAGCTGCTTCGATTGCAGCATTTAATGCTAGTAAATTAGTTTGTTCTGCTATATCATTAATTAAATTAGTTATTTCATTAATCTTTGATATATTTTTTCCCAATTCAACAATTAAATTAACAAAGTTATTAAAATCACCTTTCAACAATCCTAATTCTTTTACAATTACTTGCATATTACTTTCATTATCTTCAGCCATTTTATCAACTTGATTAGCGTTATTATCTATATTTTCAATTGCAGAAACAATATCTTCTATTCGCTTTCCAAAGTCACTAAGTATATTACTAATATTTACAAGATCTTCTGTTTGTTCTCCAGAACCTCTAGCAACATCTTGCATAGCTAATGCAACATTTGATGAAGATGATGTCATTTCTTCAGATACCGCTGACAGCCCTTCTGAACTTCTTTCTATAAATAAAGCTTTTTCTTTTATCTCTTCTAATAGACTCGATATATTGCCTAATGTCTCTGCTAAAGCCTTTTTCATAACTCCGAACTCATTTTTACTATCGGTTTCTATATTAGGTGTAAAATCACCTTTAGCAATAGATTGTAACTTGTTAATTATATCTTTTGCTGAATATTTTATACTTCTTCTTATAAAATAAGCAATAACTCCAAGTACTATTAAAGAAATGATTATAATAATTGTAAAAGTATTTATTACTTGATTATATATACTATCACTATTAAATTTTATCTTATCTGCATCAACTTTATTATATTTCATTAAACTTTCAATCGTTTTAGCTATATTATTTCCATACTCATCAAAACTTTTTAAATCTTCACTTTTAATCTTTTCTCCCCTACTAGTGTAAGAATTAACCTTTTCCCATACTTCCATATACTGATTATATTGCTTTTGAAAATAATTTAAAAATTTTACTTCATCATCATCCATATTGCTAGTTTTATATTTTTCTACATATTCTTGAATCTTCGCATCATATTCCTTTATTTTTTTGTTAAAATCCGGACTATACTCTATGTTTGATCTATTTATTTGAATCCTTATATTTAAATAATTTGCATTAATATCTGCAACGTCTGTAATAGGAATTAACCTATACTCATATATTTTCTCTATATTATTATTAACTTTTTTAGTTTCTCTGATAGCTCTAACTCCAATAAGTAAAACCAGTGTAATTGCTAGCACGCTTAAAAGAGTCACTAAATTTGTTATTTTTATATCCTTTAATTTTTTAAACATATTAATTCTCCTCATTTGTAATATCTTATATACTAGCCTTAAAATCATATTTCAAAATATTCTTTTTAAAAACTTTTATTATGTTATTATCTAATATCTCCATTCCATCGCTACTTAGATAGTTAACCGCTTCACTAGGCGATATTGACATTTTATATACTCTATCTGTTGTCATTGCATCATATACATCAGCAACAGCAACTATTTTTGAAGTAATGCCTACATAATCCGGTTTAGCCCTTAATGGATATCCGAGAGAATCTATTCTTTCATGGTGAAACAAAACTGCTTTTTTCACTTCTTGATTAAATTCACTAAAATTACTTAGCAAGAAATATCCATACAGAGTGTGTTTTTTAATTTCTTCATACTCTTCTGAAGTTAATTTAGTCTCTTTATTTAAAATTTCATGAGGTATATAAATTTTCCCTATATCATGTAATATTCCAGCTTGAGTTGCATTAATAACTTCTTTATTACTTTGATTCATCCATATTGCTATAAGCATTGAATAAAGTGATGTGTTTATACTATGTTTAAATGTATAATTATCAATTTTCTTTATTCTGTCTAATGCCTTTATTATGATTGGATTATCACTTATACTTTTACACATTTTAGATACATATTCTGTAATTTCATCATATATATGATCATTTTTATACAAAATACAAGTAAGAGTACTTTCAACTTCTTGTATTATTGTTTTATGTACCTTTTCATAATTATCAAAATTAGTAAGTGGATTATATATATTAATACTTATTATACCTAAATCAACTAAATACCTTTTTAATTTGCAATTAAGTACTGTATCTTTTTCTAATATAATATTACCATATGCATCATAAATATCTTCAGCTAGCTTGTCTCCATTTATACTATTTGATGTAGGTATATTAATTGTCATCGTATCCTGCCTCCATATTAATCTTTTTATATCCACTATATATTACCTCTTGCAAATGTTTTCTTAAGATTGCCTAAGATTACTCTTATCAATTCTCATAATTATCTATAATTGAATTTTTAACTCAGTTTATATTATTTCGAAAAAGTTTTTATTCCCTATTATAATTTAATAATATTATTTTTATAACCTTCTCAATTCCGCTTTAATTGTAGCATTTTATCCTATTTTGTCAATGCTTGTTGTTTCAAAATCATTTATACTTTTTGTTTTATTTTGTCGTATTTTGTTTTATGCCATGTATTTATTTTCATTTATAGTATAATATTCACAGTTATTATTTTTAAGAAATTTAGTTTTTTAGCCTTTACTCTATATTTAGATGTGAAACTTTAAATGTCGAAAAATAATTTTAAATTTCTAATAAAATTTTAGTATTAGATATAACTCTTATCATATTATTAGCAATAGAGATATAAATAATATAAAAATAATAATTTGCTTATTGCTTTAAATTTAACAATTAATTTTATATAATAATAGAAGTTATGGATAATACTTCTATTATTGTTTTTTATATAAATACTCTAAAATTGGAAGGAGGGGTATCTTGCTTAGAAATTATATGGAAGTAATAGTTGATAATTTGTTAACATCTATTCTTAGTGAATATAAAGATATATGTAAGTGCAAAGTATGTATTGAAGATATAAAAGCAATAACTTTAAATAATCTACAGCCCTTATATATTTCTACCGAAAAAGGCTATACTTACACCAAAATCAATGAATTGAAAATTCAATTTAAAACTACCGTTATAAGTGAAATAATTAAGTCAATTGATATAGTATATAACAATCCAAATCACTAACATCAATTGATATATCTTTTAATTGTATAGTATAAAAGCAAGTTAAAACAATTTTTAAGGATGATATATAATGTATAATAATCATAACCTATCATTAAGCTATAAAATACTTGAAAAAAAACTTGATTTTCAAAAAGAAAATTTATTAATTGCACTAGATCGAATACGAATTTCATGCATTGGAATATTATCTATTAATATGTATTATTTCTACTGCTACTTCTTCTTATTAAAAGATGTTAGTAAGCATTTTAAATTAGTATTACTATTTGTTCATTCAAGCGGATTTATTTTATCTTCATTATTTTTAATTTTTTATAAAAAGATAAAAATTTATAATAATATTTCTATATTACGGTTTATTTATAGATTATTTATTATAATACTGTTACTTGCTGGATCTCTTCCCCTTATTATTAATTATAAATTTGTAAATAGTATTGATTCATATGCAATCATGATGTTAATTTCAGCAGTATGGTTTCCTTTTGAACATATATTTATGATTACAGCTTTTATAATTAATCATATAATACTTATGTTAGGAATTAATATGCATTTTTCTAATAGCCTTATATCTATATTATCAAAACAAATTAATGCTAATACAATATTGTTAGCATCGATTCTATTATGTTATTCTTTGCATAAGAATAGATTAAAAGAATTTAGCAACAAATGTCATCTTATTGAAAGTGAGCATAATTTCAAAAAATTATTTAATGCAAATCCACAGCCCTTATTTATAAGCCAATACAAAGATGATAAAATTATAACTTCAAATAATAAGGCATCTATATTTTTAGGATATAGTAATGATGAATTTAATAAAATATCTTTAGGTGATTTATATAAAAATGAAAAAGATAAATATAATATGTTAGAGAATATTCTCAGTAAATCTAAGATTAAAGAATGTATTGTAGAGTATAAATGTAAATCTGGTAATATTAAATGGGTAATTACAAATCATGAATTAATTGAATATTATGGAGAAGAATGTATCTTAACAAGTATTACAGATATTACAGATTTAAAAAAAATTGAAGATGAATTATTAAATCGCGCCTCCATGGATTCACTTACTGGTGTTTTGAATAGATACTCTGGAATTAAAATTCTTGAATATAATCTTAGTCTTTGTAAGAATATAGGTGCTTCATTATCATTATGCTTTATAGATATAAATGATTTAAAATTAGTAAATGATACCTATGGACATAACGAAGGTGATATATTAATTAGAACGGTTTGTGAGGTGATACAAAAAAATATAAGTTCTTCAGATATTATCTATAGATATGGTGGAGATGAATTTATAATTTTATTTCCATTTAAAGATGAAACTTATGCTGAGAACATATGGGATTCTATACAAAATGATTTTCAACAATATAACTTTTCCCAATTGAAGCCCTATTCTGTTAGTGCGAGTCATGGAGTATTTGAATTTAATAATAGTATTGATTATACAACAGAAGAAATTTTACACTTAGCAGATAAAAAAATGTATTTAGAGAAGCTTATGAAAAAGTCATGATATAGACTTTATTTATATCATGACTTTTATATTAATTATTCTTTTTAATAAAACTCTATAAGCTAATAAGATTTTATTAAAAAGACTTAAATATTTCTTTTTTTGCGCCACAGACTGGACATTTTTCTACATTATCTCCAATTTCAGTGAAACCGCAAATTGGACATATATAGATAGTCTCACTACCTATATCTTTTTGCTGTTTTGCCATATCTTGTGCATCTTTGAACATCTTAGCATGAATTTTTTCTGCTTCTAAAGCATAGTGAAATGATCTTTGCGCATCAGATTCTTTTTGAAACTTAGCTGTTTCTAAATAAACAGGATACATTTGATCTATTTCATGTAATTCTCCATCAATTGCACCTTGAAGATTTTCAACTATATTTGTATGACCAAATACAGCTCCAGCAACTACTGTTTTATCTTCAACCTTATCATTTAGTACATTAAAATGATTCTTAGCATGACACCACTCTGCATAAGCAATTCCCCTAAAAAGTCTAGCTATATTTGGATACCCATCCTTTTCTGCTGAATCACCCCAAATAGTATAACGCATATGAGCCATACTTTCTCCACCATATGCTGAACTTAAAAAATCTACTGTCATCGCATTATTTACTGACATTATAAACACATCCCTTCATGATATATTATTATTATTTCAAAAAAGGAAATTTTAATTCATTTATATATAAACTTTCTATAAGCATAGGAAAATGGCTGATAAATACTTTATATTCTTATATTTTTTACATATATTTTTAATAACTATTATCCCATTGTTTGAATGACCCATGGAATTCCATAGGATATTATAGTCATTATTACTGTTGCGATTATTAAACCTACAAATATCGCTAAGGATGCCTTCTTTGTTTTTATTCCAAGTAATGACGCTATAAGTGCACCTGTCCATGCCCCTGTTCCTGGTAAAGGTACACCAACAAATAATGCAAGTCCCCAAAATTCATATTTCTGAATTTGCTCACTTTTAGCCATTGATTTTTCCTCTAATTTTTCAACTGTAGCTTTAAATAATTTGGTCTTTTTCATCCAATTAAATATTGGGGTAATAAAAAACAAAATGAATGGAATAGGAACTATATTTCCTAAAACGCATAAGAATATAGCTTTAAATACTCCTATACCTAATAAAGAGGACGCAACTAATCCACCTCTCAACTCTAAAATAGGTACCATAGATATTATAAACACTACAAGCTCCTTTGGCATAAAACTTAATGTGCTAGTAAACCAATTAATTAATGAATCTGTCATAATATGCTCCTTATACTATATATTTCTTTAAATTTTATTTTTAAAAATATGCTTATTTACATATATATAAGATTACATAATAAATACATAGTATTCAAGTCTTTATTTTTAATACTTAACAATCTTTTATTATAAATTGAAAAAAACTTATTTTAAATGAAAAATAGTCTAAGTTTTACATAATAAAAGAAACTCAGATAAACTGAGTTTCTAACATATTTTTTGATATTATAAATTTATATAAATTAGAACTTGTGAATAAATAATCCACTTCTAGGCTTTGGTTCAAACCATGTTGATTTTGGTGGCATTATTTTTCCACTATCTGCAATATCCATAATATCATCAGTTGTTGTTGCATACATAGAAAAGCTCACTTTCATATCTGTATCTGCTCTTCTTTCAAGTTCCTTTAATCCTCTTATCCCACCAATGAATTTTATTCTCTTTGATTTTCTTGGATCATCAATTCCTAGTATTGGTCTTAAAAGATTGTTTTGAAGAATTGATACATCTAATTGATCTACTGGATCTTCTGGATTAAATATTCCCTCTTTAGCCTCTAATAAATACCACTGTTTTTCTAAATACATTCCAAAAGTGTGTTTTTCTTTAGGCTTAACTGGTTCATTACTTTCAGTAACTACAAAAATTTCACTTACCTTATTTAAAAACTCTTCTCTTGAAAGTCCATTTAAATCTTTAACGGTTCTATTGTAATCTAAAACTTCAAGCTCGCTATCTGGATATGAAATAGATAAGAAATAATTAAACTCCTCTTCTCCAGTATAATCTTCCTTTTCTGCTCTTTTTATATGACCTACTTTTACTGCTGATGCAGATCTATGATGTCCATCTGCAATATATAAATATTCTACTGATTTAAATAATTCATTTATTTTAATTACTGTATTTTCATCATCCACGATCCATACAGTATGACATACCTCATCTTCTGATTTAAAATCATATATTGGTTCTCTCTTTATCCATTCATTTATAATATTTGAAATATCCTTGTTTTCTCTATAAGTTAAGAATATAGGTCCTGTATGAGCTTCACATTTATATACATGATTAATTCTATCTATTTCTTTATCTTCTCTTGTCAGTTCATGTTTTTTTATTATATTGTTAGTATAATCATCTATTGATGCACATCCAACAAGACCAACCTGGCTTCTTCCTTTCATAACTTGTCTATAGATATAATAATTAGGCTTTTCATCTTCTATATAAAATCTATTTTTAATCATACTATCTAGATTTTCTTTAGCCTTATCATACACCCTATCATCATAAGGATCTATATCTTTTGGTAAATCTATTTCTGCTTTATCTACATGCAAAAATGAATATGGATTATCCTTAACCATTTCCCTAGCTTCATCACTATCCATTACATCATAAGGAAGTGCCGCTATTTTATCCGCTAATTCTTTTATAGGTCTTATTCCTCTAAAAGGTTTAATAATTGCCATTAAAATTCCTCCTATATTTATAGCTTAGTAAAAAAATCCTTTATAACTGAAACTACTTCTTCTCCTATTCTATCTTGAGCTTCCATTGTTGATGCTCCTATATGAGGAGTGCAGCTTACTCTTGGATGATTAACTAAGATTTCATTTGTGTTTGGCTCTACTTCAAATACATCTATACCTGCCCCTGCAATTTTCCCACTATCTAAAGCTTCTAGTAAAGCTTCTTCATCTACAACTTTACCTCTTGCACAATTTATTATATAAGCCCCATCTTTCATTAAATTTAACTCTTCTTTTCTGATTAATGTCCCATTTTCTTTATCATAAGGAACATGTAGAGAAATAAAATCCGATTTTCTGAGTAAATCATTTAATTCCAAAAACTCATACTTTACATCATCTTGTTTTCCAAATACATCATTATAAATAACATTCATTCCTAATGCTGTTGCCTTATTAGCTAGGGATTTACCTATCCTACCCATTCCTATTATCCCTAAAGTTTTCCCACTAATTTCAATGCCTTCATATTTCTTCTTGTTCCATTCACCATTTCTCATAGTGTAATTTGATGTTCCTATAAACCTTGCCACTGCAAACATATGAGCTAATGCTAATTCAGCAACTGAGTCTGAACTGGCATTTGGAGTATTCTTTACGGTGATGCCTTGTTCATGTGCTGAATATATATCTATATTATCTATTCCAACTCCAGCTCTTATTATTAATTTTAATTTTCCACCTGATGCCTTTTCTAATACTTCCTTAGTTACTTTTGTTGCTGATCTTATAACTAAAGCATCAAACTCCTTAAGCTTTTCCCCTAAAATTACTTTATCATAATGCTCATCAGTAACACTAAAACCTAATTTTATTAATTCATTAATTGCATTTTCCTGCAAACCATCACTTACTAATATTTTGTACACGTTAATACCCCCAGTTTATTTAATTAATAATTGATAATTAACAATGGTTTCACAAAATAAAACCACTTACTCTGTTAATTGTTAATTATAATAATAAGAGTCTAGAATCTAATCTAAACCCTTATTTATACTTTCTAGCCACATTTATTGCTTATTACTTAAATATACTTATCTAAATTATTCTAATCCTAAAATATCATTTATATTAATTAATAACTCTTGTATTTCTTCCATTTTGCAATCTGCCATATGAGCAATTCTAAAAGTTTTATCTTTTAAACTTCCATATCCATTAGATATTTGGAAGCCTCTCTTTGCTAATTCTTTATTTAAAAATGAAACATCTATTTCTCTGTTATTTTTAACAGTTGTTAAAGTATTAGATAAATAATTCTCATCTGGAAATAATTCGAAATACTTTTTCGCCCATTCCCTAACTACTTTTGCCATTTCTAAATGTCTTGCAAATCTATTTTCTAAGCCCTCCTTATTTAATATATAGTCTAGTTGATAATCTAGAGCATACATATGTGATATAGAAGGTGTTGATGGATATTGATAATCCTTCTTTTGTATATACTTATATAGTGATAACAAGTCCAAATAAAAACCTCTGTTAGGAACTTTCTCTGCTCTTTCCTTTGCCTTATTTGAAAAAGTGCATATTGCCATTCCAGGAGGCAGCCCTATTGCCTTTTGAGTTGAAGTTATACAAATATCTATTCCACATTTATCGACTTCTATCTTTGTTCCTGCTGCTGAACTTACTGTATCTACTATAAAAATAATATCAGAATATTTCTTTATGACTTCTCCTATTTTATCTATTGGATTCATAACTCCTGTAGATGTTTCATTATGAGTTACTGCTACCAAATCATAATTACCAGTTTTTAATACCTTATCAACCATTTCAGGCGTAACAGCTTTTCCCATTTCTACTTCAAACAAGTCTGCAGAAACATTATTCGAAGTCGCCATTTCATACCATCTCTTTCCGAATGCCCCAACGGAAAATACAGCTGCTTTCTTTGCTGTACAGCATCTTATAGCTCCTTCCATAAGTCCACTACCTGATGTAGTTGAAAGTAATATTTCACTTTCTGTGAAAAAAACCTTTCTTAAATTATTGCTTATTCTTCTTTGAAGCTCAGAAGCTTCTTTGCTTCTATGACCAATCATAGGTCTTGCCATTTGTTCTAAAACATCTGGCTTAACTTCTACTGGCCCAGGAATAAATAGCTTTTTATGCATTATGACTCTCCCCCATTATATTTTTATTTATTGCTTAATTTTATTATTGATAATTTTACTACTTTTTCGAATTATTAACAACTACTTTGTTAATAATTTACTAACTTTTTATCATATTATGTAATTATCATTAATTTGAACACTAGTTTAATAAATTGCAGAACAACTTATTTTAATTGATAACTGAAGATACTTTACTACGTAAAACTCAAGTGAAATAATTAAAGTCCATCAACTTCAGGCAATCTTCA
This sequence comes from Clostridium sartagoforme, assembly GCF_039521405.1. Lineage (NCBI taxonomy): Bacteria > Bacillati > Bacillota > Clostridia > Eubacteriales > Clostridiaceae > Clostridium > Clostridium sartagoforme. The sequence goes on along the minus strand of NZ_BAAACH010000002.1, from coordinate 77,892 downwards.
GTAGATGGACTTTAATACTAAGTTCAGTAATTGTTAATCATTAATTATTAACTATTTTTCTATTGTTTATTATTTTTTAAAATATCTCTTATTTCTGTTAATAGCTCTTCTTCCCTTGTCTTTTTATCTTCCTGTGGTTTTGATTCTTCTTGTTTCTTTTTATTTAATTTATTTATAATCTTAATAAATATAAATACAGATAGAGCAATTATTATAAAGTCAACTACATTTTGTATAAATAATCCGTATGATATTACTATAGCATCACTGACACCTGGTACTGCCTCTTTTAAAGTATATGTAAGATCTTGAAAGTTAACTCCTCCTGTTAAAAGTCCGATTGGAGGCATTATTATGTCTTTAACTAATGATGAAACTATTTTATTAAAAGCTCCCCCTATAATAACTCCAACTGCTAAATCTAGTACATTTCCTTTCATTGCAAAATCTTTAAATTCACTTATGAATTTTTTCCCTTTTTCTTTCATTTAATTTCCTCCTTTAAATCACTTACTTTTCAAAAGTTAATATAGACTCTGTTTCTCTACAATATTTTACACATATACATTGTCCTAAATGTCTTGGGCACTTATAACATAGACATGTTTTATCATTACCACTACATCCTTTTTTATACTCAGGACAATACTTACAATTTACTCCATTTCCTACTGGCATAGATACACCCCCCAATCTTATTATACTTTTATTCTATTACAGCCTTACTTTAGTTAACAGTTGTAATAAAATGCGAAGCATTTTTCAGTTCACAGTTCACAAGGCACAGTTTACAGTTGTTTTGATTTTATAGGTAACAGGGAACAGGTATCAGGGAACAAGCTCAATTATAGTCTGCTACACCTAACTAAGTTTTTAATGTCCCTCATTAATTATTTTTTACCAATAACTTAATTCATTATTAATTTAAATTCTTAATATAAGTTGGCGAAGGTAAATAGACGGTGAAATAAGCATATAGCGAGAAATTAGAAGTACTTGATGAAGGAAGAACTACTTTGCCTTAGTGTTGTTGGTTCGTCTGAGCGCAGCGAGTTTAACCAAAACTCTTGGCATAGTAGTTCTCCGAGCCTAGTACTTCTTTGCGTAGCTATTTAGCTTATGAAACATATCTATTTATCGTAGCCTTTATATTCGCATTTTATAACAAAGTATTAGTAACCTATTTTTATTATCACCATATACTAATCTCATAAGAGGCTTTTCACTCATTAGTAGACTGAAAAACTTTTAACTCCCATCTATATAAACTTTTGGGAACTCTATTGTTCCCTCTCTCATTAAAATAAAAGAGATTCAAGCAATCCTGAATCTCTTTTTATTTTATAGAAATAGTTGAAATATTACAAGGAATATAACTCCAGGTATCCCTAAGAATCCTGCAATTAATGCTGTTACAGCATTTATCCCTATTGAAAAACCAAAATAAGAGCCTAAAATATTAGTAAAGTATAATAAAACTATACCTATAATTCCGTTTAGTAAAATTTTTAACGGCCATTTTAAAAATTTTATTAATAAATACAATAACACTAATCCTATTAATCCATATAATATCATATTTAAATCCATGTAAATCCCCTCCATTTAATATTATGCATTATTTAATAATATTATTAATCTATTTTTCTTAACTCTCTTTGTTTTGCCATAGTTATCAGATAATTATATCTAGTCTTTGCTACATCTTCGGCGTGAATTGCTAGTTCAATTAGTTGAGGATCACTTACAGAATTAAATAATGACCTTGCTACTTCCATCTCTATTACAGTTTCTTTAATAGCACTTAATAATTCTAAATCTTCCTCACTATATTCTAACTTATTTTTTTCTACATTTTGCATTAATAAATTTAAAATTGCTTTCTTATTCACTTTGACCCCTCCCAAATATTCTATATTAAATTAATTCCCATAATTTAACAAAAATATTCAAAGGAATAACTTTTTTATTACATAAGAGGGGCAAATACTCTTAGTAAAGCTGTTATAAATTTATTAGACCACTTTACCTGGTGACAGTCTTCTATTGTTATTAGCCTACAAGATTCTAATGTTTTTATAAAATCTTCTTTAATTTCTACAAGTGATTTTGTTTTGTAAAGTAATACCCCACACTCAAAATGTAAATAAAGGCTTCTATAGTCCATGTTGATAGTTCCTATGACTCCAATTTCATCATCAGATACGAAGGTTTTTGAATGTATAAATCCTGGTGTGTACTCATATATTTTTACACCAGCCTCTATAAGTTGAGCATAGTAAGCCCTTGTAACCATATGTACATACCACTTATCTTCCTTGTGTGGTGTAATTATTATAACTTCTACTCCATTTTTAGCCGCTAATGTTAATGCTGTCACTAATTCATTATCAACTATCAAATAAGGAGTTGTTATATATACATAATCCTTTGCCTTATTTATTATATTCAAATATACATTTTCCCCTACAGTCTCATCATCTAGAGGGCTATCTCCATAAGGCTGAACATATCCATCAGTTTCAAATACTTCTTTATAATTTACATAGGGTTTATATTTTTCATAATCATCTTTTTCTCCACAATTAAATTGCCATGACTGAAGAAACATCATAGTTAAATTCCAAACTGCTTCTCCTTTTATCATAAGTGCAGAATCTTTCCAATGACCAAATCTATTTATTTCATTTATATATTCGTCAGCTAAATTTATTCCGCCTGTAAAAGCCGTATGACCATCTATTACTGCAATTTTTCTATGATCTCTATTGTTCATTATTATTGATAGAAATGGTACAAATGGATTAAAAACTAAACACCTGATTCCCTTTTTCTTTAATTTTTCATTATATTTATATGGAAGCGTTCTAAGACATCCCATATCATCATATATTAATCTTACCTCTACACCTTCTTTTATTTTTTCTTCTAATATTTCTAATATACTATCCCACATTAGTCCTTCTTGAATTATAAAATATTCTAAAAATATATATTTTTGAGCCTTCTTTAATTCCTTTTTAAGTTCTTCGAAAAACTCTTCTCCAGGTGATAAGTATTTGGTAATTGTATTTTTATATATCGGACTTGCTGCATATTCATTTAAATATCTTATTTGATTTGCTATAGATTTATCTTCTTTTTGAATTTCATTTAAGATATGTTTATCCTGCATTAATAATGAGGATGTTTCATTATGTATATTTAACATTCTAGATCTAAATTTCTTAGTAGTCTTTTTCAAACCAAATAATAAATAGAACAATCCTCCAAATACAGGAACTAACAAAACAGGTACAATCCAAGCAAGCTTATAAGATGGATTATCTTTGGTACTAAAAATATATACAGCTGCTATTATACTTACTACCGAAAAAGCTGCATATAAATAAACAAACTCCTCAGTAACTTTCCATATAGCAAAAGTAAGTATTCCTAGTTGTAGTAGAATAAGTACCCCGACAATAATCATTCTACTAAATAAAAATTTCAATAAGTTACTCATACAGTCACCTTTCAATTATATTTTCTATATTTCTTTTCTTCCCTCCAGAGCTTTTGATAATGTTACCTCATCTGCATATTCTAAATCTCCACCTACAGGTATTCCTGATGCGATTCTAGTTACTTTTATATCTAAAGGCTTCAATATTCTTGATATATACATAGCTGTAGCTTCTCCTTCAATATTAGGATTTGTAGCTATTATAACTTCTTTAATATCTGCACTCATTCTTGCAACTAGCTCTCTTATTCTTATATCCTGTGGTCCCCTTCCTTGCATAGGGGATAGATTTCCGTGTAATACATGATATGATCCATTGTACTCTTTAACCTTTTCCATTGTCATGATATCTTTAGGTTGCTCTACGACACAAATTATATCTTTTTCTCTATTCGGATTTGAACATATTGCACAAGGATCTTTATCTGTAAAGTTACCACATATTGAACAATATCTTATGGTTCCTCTAGCCTTTACTAAGGCTTCTGAAAATTCTCTTACTTCATCTTCTGGAAGATTTAAAACATATAATGCTAATCTTTGAGCTGTTTTTTGTCCAATACTAGGTAACTTAGCAAACTCTTCAATTAACTTTTCTATTGCAACAGGATAAAAATCCATAAAATCATCCTTCCCATTATTTGAATATATAAAAAGGCGAAACAACTTCGCCCTTTCCCTTATAACTTTATTTATAAATTAATTGTTAACTTTTCCTTATTAATTATCCATTATTAATGACTACAAATAATTGTAAAACTTTAACCATTAATCGTTAATTGCTAAAACAGTCCTGGTATGTTCATTCCACCAGTTAATTTCCCCATTTTATTTGCACTTTCTTCTTCCGCTTTTCTTAGCGCTTCATTTACTGCACTTAAAATTAAGTCTTCTAGCATTTCAACATCATCTGCATCAACTACTTCTGGTTTTATATTAATTGAAACTACTTCTTTCTTACCATTTGCTTTTACAATTACAGCTCCACCACCAACTGAAACTTCAAATTCCTTAGTTTCAAGGTCTTTTTGCATTTGCTCCATATCCCTTTGAAGTTTTTGTGCTTGCTTCATTAGGTTGTTCATATTTCCTCCGCCAAATCCGCCTGGAAATCCTCCCTTTGCCATAAAAAATCCTCCTTTTTATCTCTTCTATCTTTTTTATCTTTTATAAAAACCTATTAACTATTATATAGTATTTTACTTTACTTTTCTATATTTAGCCCATTATTTATATTAGTTTTCATTGTTATTATTATTTCTATTTATTCTTTTTATTCAATAGTTTTAAAATGCGAAGCATTTTTCAGTTCACAAGGCACAGTTTACAGTTGTTTTGATTTTATAGGTAACAGGGAACAGGTACCAGGGAACAAGCTCAATTATAGTCTGCTACACCTAACTAAGTTTTTAATGTCCCTCATCAATTATTTTTTACCAATAACTTAATTCATTATTAATTTAAATTCTTAATATAAGTTGGCCAAGGTGAATAGACGGTGAAATAAGATATAGCGAGAAATTAGAAGTACTTGGTGAAGGAAGAACTACTTTGCCTTAGTGTTGTTGGTTCGTCTGAGCGCAGCGAGTTTAACCAAAACTCTTGGCATAGTAGTTCTCCGAGCCTAGTACTTCTTTGCGTAGCTATTTAGCTTATGAAATATATCTATTTATCGTAGCCTTTATATTCGCAATTTAAAACTATTATTCATCTAAAATATCTACTATATCAGACCCTAAAGTTTCTAAAAGCATATCTGCTGTTGATTTCTCATCACTTGAACTTTCTTCTACTTCAAACATAACTTTTATATCTTCTCTAAATATTTCTGCTAATACTTCTTGTATTACAGATTTGTACTCAGGCTTTTCCAATCTATCTTTATTGAATTTATATTGATCCTCATACTCTATAGTTAGAATTCCATTTTTACATTCTACAGGTTTTCCAGTAAGAATAGATGCATATACTATCATTGCTCTTCTAGCCTTAAACCTTTCTAAGATATCTTTCCATGACCTTTGTATATCATTTAATGTTACTTTTGAATTTTCATTTGCTACAACATTACTGGTTGTTATTCTTTTGGTTTCTCTAACTGGCTGCCTTTTTGTTACTTCCTCTTTACTATTTACTTTATCAGTAGTATTACTTACTACCTTAAGGCTTCCATTTTTCAATCCTTCTTCTAATTTATTTATTCTAGTTAATATAACTTCATTTGATGTGTCATACTCAATTTTACACATTTTAATTATCGCTAACTCCAAATATAATCTTGCTTGTTTACTTATTTTAGCATTAGATTCTGTTTCTTGAAGAATTCTTATATATCTCATTACTTCTTCTGCTCTAATTTTACTAGCTTGCTCTTTTATTAGTAATATATTTTCTTCTGACATATCTAATACTTCTTCTGGGTTATTAGTAACCTTAGCCATTAAAATATTTCTGTAATGTGCTATTAAGTCTTTTATAAATAAATAAATATCCTTTCCTGCATAAACTACTTCATCTATTATACTTATTGACTTTTCTATATTTCTTTGAGTTACAGAATTGGTTAAATTAAATAAACTATCATTAGTTACAAGTCCAAGCATACTTACAAGAACATCATATTGTACTGCTCCATTTCCCATAGATATTGCTTGATCTAAAATACTAAGTGCATCTCTCATTGCTCCATCTGATACTCTTGCAATTAAGTTTAAACTTTTATCGTCTGCAAGCGCATTTTGTTCATTAACAATTTTTTTAAGTCGCTCTGTAATTTCATTATTATTTATTCTTTTAAAATCAAATCTTTGGCATCTAGATAATATAGTTATTGGAAGTTTTTGCGGGTCTGTGGTGGCTAAAATAAATACTACATTACTCGGCGGCTCTTCTAAAGTCTTTAAAAAAGCATTTACTGCACCAATAGATAACATATGAACTTCATCCATTATATAAACTTTATGTCTTGCTTCTTGTGGTGGATACTTTACATCATCTATAATATCCCTAATTTTATCAATACCATTATTTGAAGCTGCATCTAATTCAGTAACATCAATTGCTAAACCTTCATTTATTTTCCTGCACATATCACATTCATTACAAGGCTCTCCATCTTTTAAGTCTAAACAATTTAAAGCTTTAGCAAATACCTTAGCTGTTGTTGTTTTTCCTGTTCCCCTTGTTCCACAAAAAAGATATGCATGAGCAATTCTATTGTTTAATATTTGATTTTTAACTGTTGTAGTTATATGTTCTTGACCAACAATATCATAAAAGTTTTGTGGTCTCCATTCTCTATATAAAGCTGTATATCCCATGAATTACCCTTCCTTATGTTAGTTTCTTTATTTATATTATAGACTAAAGAACAATAATAATGAATAATGAATAAATTAAAAATTATTCAAGTTCTGATTCTAGTTCAAATTCGATGTTCGATAATGTGTCATTAAGAAAAGACGCTTTTTCATTATAATTGCTGTTTAGAAAATGCGAATACAGTATATCCACCACTACTAGCATAGGGAATTGCGGAGATATTACATTTCCTATAGCTAAATTTTTAGTTACAGCAATTAAAACTATTTCATCACAGAAATCATGAAGAGAAAAGTCATTATTGGAAGTTATTATAATTGTTTTTGCTTTTCTTAATTTAGCTTCCTTTAATGAGTTTAATACTATCTTAGTCTTACCACTTACAGTAAATCCAATTACCAGAGTATCTTCATCTATTAGAACTGAATTCATTTGCATTATATGTGCATCTACTACAGATTCCACATTTAATCCTAATCTCATAAACCTTATTTTAAACTCCATAGCTACAATTCCAGAACTTCCAATTCCATATACATACACCTTTTTATATTTTAGAAGCATTTCGGAAATTCTTTTAAGCTGAGCTTCATCTGTAAGAGTATAACTTTTATCTAAAAGTTTTTGATAAGTACTTAAAACATTCTTTTTTAGCTTCCCTACGTTTTGTATTTCCTCATTGAATGTCTGTTCATATCTATAAACAAATTCTCTATATCCTTTAAATCCACACTTCTGAGCAAATCTTGATAGGGATGCCTTTGACACAAATAACTTTCTGGAAATACTTTCTGCCGAAAAGTCTTGTTTTTTATTATTATGTATAAAAAAATCTGCAATTGTAGTTTCAGTATTTGTAAAGTTACTATATAAGGTTTCCATTAACGGTATTATACTTTTATCTTTACTTGGCATTTCTACTTAACCCCCGTTTATAAAGTTTTTTATAAATAAAGAAATCTATTTGGAATTACTTAATATCATAATACCAAATAGATTATCTTATTTAAAATTTATTTTATAAATTGTTATAATCGTTAAAGTTTACATCAATATCCATACCTATTTCAAACATTCTCTTCCATGGCGTTGTTATACTATTAATATTAAGTTTACAAACTTTTGATATATTAAGCTTATTATATTCTTTTAAAAGTAAGTCCCTTATAGTATTTTCTACATACATCTGCTTATCCTTGAAGTTGTAATAACTTATATCATTATTAGGAAGATACTCTTTTATAACTTCTTGCCTTACCTTGGATTGGTAAAGAACATCTTCAACTATACGATATATAAGATGCTTTATTTGACTTCCCTTATTTGAGCTTAAGCTATATATCCCTGAAGACAAAGCAGTTCCCAAGGTATTACAATTAGTATTCCATCCTGCATATGCTGTTAATTTAGATAAAACTCTACGCCTATCTAAATAATTTATTAAAGTTAAATCTCCACCATTAGCAAAAGCTGAATCACTCAATATTACCATTTTACCACTTTTTATATAACTTTCAATTTTATATACAAAGTCTAAAAGATTTCTATATGATGTATAAGTAAGATCAATATCTAAAATCTGATTTGAGGCTTCCTGCATATATTTTCCTGGGGAATTTATAGCTAATATCAAGTCAGCCTCACTAGAATTGTCAATTAGTTCCCCACCACAAACTCTTACATGATACTTAAGACTCTCATTCATAGGTCTATCTTCATATAAAGGAATTATATTAGGGCCAAACGTAGAAGAATAAAATGCATATATCTTAACAGTCCTACCTAAAAAGTCATTTAAGCATCTTGCTAGTAAAGAACTTCCTACCTCGTCTGCTCCAGGATATATATAAGATTTAAATTCAAGGTTTTTATTTTTTATAAAATCTAAAACTATTTTTTGTGAAATAGCCGTATATCCATATTCTGACGAATCATCTTGTGGAATAACTAAAAAATCCAAAGTTCCATCTTCTAGAAGCTTTGCTACTTCAATATTTATATATTCATTGAATTCTCTTCTACTCTCATAATCTAATACAATCTCTTTAGGAATCTTTATTGACTCTAACTCCTCTTCCTCTATTTTGTTAATTCCAGCCCTTAATCTTTTATCTATAAGATACTTACTTCTAAAGAGATTGTATCCATAATCAGCATAATAATCCGGCTCTTCTTCAGAAGAATTATATTGAGGAGATCTCATAATACAATTAAATGCATAAACTTTTATATTAGGATTAATTTCTTTTATTCTTCTTAAATTTTTAATATATCCTTCAGCTTCATCCTTAGTTAAATGATGTAATCTTGAAGGAATAAGTCCTCCATAAATAAGCATATCAATTGAAAGCACTGCATAACTACATTCTTTTGCATTTTCAAATACAAAGTCCCAAAGTTTTGATACTTGTCCTGGGGTTTTCTTGTCTCCTAATATATATTTATCAGGAGATATAAGTTTAATATCTTTCTTAGCCGATGTAATAAGTTTAGGAAAATCACTATTACAAGGTCTCTCATCTAATGGAATAAATAGTATATTCATCATTTTATTAAATTTATTGCCTGATCTAAGGCCTTCGCTCCATCTATTGTTCCATATATCCTCATATCAATTACTCCTAGTGGCTTCCCATCAAAACTATTTTGTATGTCTTTTACTGCAAATTTTAACTGTGGTGCTACAAGTACTACATCAACATCTTCCTTAGTATTCTTTGCTTCAGTGCTAGATAATGCCCATATTCTTGCTTCCATATTTCTTTCTAATGCAACCTTTTTCATTTTTTCTACAAGAATTGATGTAGACATTCCTGCATTACAAACTAATAAAATGTTCATCATATTATAAAGCCTCCTTATATAAATGCATAAATTTTTGTGCTAATATCTTAACCAGTTCTGCATTCATAAGCTGATCTTCTGCGTGTATAAGCAATAGAGATATATTAAGTGAATCTCCTGAAGCCTCCATTTGCACAAGTTCCATATGCTTTTTATGTCCTTGTACCAAATAATTATCAGCTTCCTCAAACATTTCCTCTAAAAGGTCGAAATCTTTGTTTTCACATTTATTTATTATCTCCATATACTGTGACTTTGCTGCTCCTACATTAGATATTATTTCAAATGCACTAAGCTCATTATTCTCCATAAATATTCTCCTTAACTATATTTTTTAAAACTTCCTTTATAGAAGGCATATAAAAATCTGCATTTCCAAGATTATGTTTACCTATAAAATATGATGTCTTTGAGTATTTGAACATAGAACAATCACTTTCAGAATCTCCTATAGATATTATTTCTGCATTTGGATATATTTCTTTAAGTGCCTTTCCCTTAGAAACACCCTTAGGAATTATTTCTAATGTCTTATCTGAAGTTTTAATTGCATCAACATCATCAAAATTTTCTTCAATATATCTTCTAACATTATTTATTTCATTGCTATCCCCAATCATAAGAAATATTATTACTGGCTGATAGTAAATAACCTCTGTAAAGTCATCTAATATATTAGATGAGTTATAGAATTCTCTTGGAAAATCAGCACCTCTTTCATTATGCCAGTATCTATTGCTTATAGTATTTAGTTCCACTCTAAGATTTCTTTCCTTTATATATTCATATATCTTAAGAGCTGTTTTCTTATTTAATATTCTTCCTTTAATACTATTGTCATCCTGTAGCACAGCACCATTTTGAGAAATTCTATATTTTATATTTAAATCATATTTTTGAGCTATATGAATTATATCGTGATCCAACCTTCCAGTTACCACTACTACCTCGTAACCATCATCTTGTAAAACTTTAAGTAGGTTAAGAGTTTCTTGTCCTCCTATTATCTCATTCATTTCATTGATTAATGTGCCATCTAAATCTAGTGCTAAAACTTTAGTCATTATCTATCATCCTTTGCTTGTTTGTTATTGCCACGAAAGGCATATATATTAATACTGATATTATTAAAATGATTACAGCTATTAATGCTGATACTATATGTCCACCTGTAGCAAAGAAAGCACTTAAAACTGGTGGCGTCGTCCATGGAACCAATATATAAGTATGAGCCATTACTCCTAATGATGTTGTCAAGGTTCCTATTGCAAGTCCTACAAAAGTAGATAAGATCATTGGAATTATTAATATTGGGTTCATCACAACTGGAAGTCCAAACATTATCGGTTCTGAAATATTAAATAATGCTGGTATAAACCCTATCTTAGCAATTTTTCTATAATCTTCCCTACGAGATACTATAAAAATTGCAATAATAAGAGCAATCATATTTCCTGCGCCCCCCATAAATGCAACTGAATCTAAGAAAGGCTTAGTCATAATTGCTTGTAACGCTTGTCCAGCCGATGCTGCCTCAGCATTCTGTGTTAATGAAACAAGATATATTGGCTCTAAAATAGGATTAAAAATAAAGGCGGAATGTATTCCTAATCCCCAAAGCAACATATAAAGCAAATAAATTACTCCTAAACCAAATGTAGAATTAACAACATTTGTGAAAGGTGTTTGTATAGACTTAAATATAAGATCATTTAAAGGAAGTTCAAAGTAATTTGTAAACATCTTTAAAATTCCAAATATTAGTAAAGTTATAATAACAGGTATTAATTTATTAAAAGATCTTGAAATTGATGGTGGTACACTATCTGGCATTTTTATAATCAAGGCATCAATATTTGATAACCCTCTTATAATTTCTACAGTTGCTATTGCAGAAATAAAAGCCATAAACATGGCAGCAGCTCCAGTATAATAAGTGTTTATATATTCTATTCCTAAATTTCCATCAAAATTTATTGGCATTAATATGAAAAGTACTACAACTGCTATAGATGGTGTAATTGAAGTCTCGGATTTATAATGTTCTGCTAAGGATTTAGAAGTTGTAAATGTTAAAAGTATTGCCATTATAGACATAGTTGCAGGAACTATAGAAGCTCCTAGCTCTGTAAGTTTAGTAAATGGCATTCCAAAAAGTTTATTTGTAAAACCATTTTCTCCAATAAATACGTTATTTATAAGTATAAAGAAAGATCCTGCAATCATAATAGGAAGTATTGCCACAAAACCATCTCTTATTGCAGATAAATACTTATTAGAAGCAAGTTTATTTGCTATAGGAAGAAAGATCTCTTCAATTTTATTCATAAATTTATTCATAATATTTCTACTCTCCTATCTTTTTTATCTCATTAATAAATTTCTCAGTTATAACTTTCGGACGAGTTATAATAGATCCAACTACCACACTATAGCATCCAAGTTCAAGTACGCGTTTAGCCTTTTCAGGTGTATCTATATTTCCTTCTGCAATAACCGGCTTCGAAACTGAATTAATAATATTTCTTATAAGTTCAAAGTCATTTGTATCTATATGAATACCTTTACTTTGAACTGTGTATCCTACTAATGTAGTTCCTATAAAATCAAAACCTATTTTATCAGCGTAAATAGCTTCATCATAAGTAGAACAATCTGCCATAAGTAATACATTGCCATATTTTTCTCTAATTTTATCAATGAATTCTTTCAAAGTAATATTACCAGGTCTTAATCGGTCTGTTGCGTCCAAAGCTATAATATCTACTCCTACTTCAATAAGCTCATCTATTTCTGTCATTGTTGGAGTAATATAAATATCACTATTTTCATAATCCCTTTTAACTATTCCTATAATTGGAACATCAACATTTCTTTTTATTTCTAATATATCCTGATTAGAATTAGCTCTAATCCCTACCGCTCCTCCTTGTACTGCTGCTTTAGCCATTCTCCCCATAATAAAAGATGAATGAAGTGGTTCATCTTCTAATGCTTGGCAAGATACTATTAGCCCTTTATTAATATTTTTCATATTATTCCCCCTATTATCTTACATAATAAAAAAGTACTTTTTCTTGAATTCATTTTAAGTTGTTCTGTATTTATTTTCAATTGATATCATTCATTTAGAAACTACTTTCTAACAAAGTTAAAAAAGCTCCATACTTTATATATAAAATAAAAATATAGTGAAATTAAATTCAGAAAAAACAAATAAGGATATTCCATTTTTATATAATAGAATATCCTTATTTCTAATTTATATGGTCTTTTTAATTATAATTATCTCAGTAATACAAATTAATACTCCTACAATACCAACCATTATAAATGATAACTCTAAATAAACTCTATCTCCTATGAACCCACATATAGGAAATAAAATTATCATCATTATAGAATAAAACATACTTTCAACCGAAATAATTGTTGCCCTTTGATTTGATTCCACCATAGAATTTATCAAATTACTACTTATCGGTTGAAGTATTGATGTTAAAAATCCTATTCCTAAGAAAAATACTATAGATAAATTCCCTTTGCCAATTCCCATAAAAATTGTAAATACACTTATACTAATTGAAATCATTATCCATCCTAAAGATTTATATTTTTTATATATTTTACTGCTTAAAATAGCTCCTAAAGATGAAAATATTCCATTAAATAAAAATATTATAGAAATACTAATCCTTGAATATTCCATATCATTAAATAATTGTTGCCCATAAAAATAAACGATTGCTGAAAAAGTATATATCAATGGAAAAAATATTAATATATTAAGAAGCCTTTTATTATTTTTAACTATATCTATAGATTGCTTTAAATGATTAATAATATTAATACTTTGATTTTCTTTTCTTATAACATCTACTTCAATAAACCTAGTAGAAAGAACTAATGATATTGATCCTATAACAACTGCTGTAATATAGCTAATAGAAAAATCTATTTGTGAAAGAATTCCTCCTATAAATACTGCCAACCCTTGTGATACCTCTATTATTAAGTTTATTTTTCCATTAACCTTTAAGAATTCTTCTTCTCTATCTAGCTTTTTAAGAGTATCATAAATTAATGCTTCTTCTGACCCTGAATTTAAGTTATATCCCCAAGCTGACAATATAAATCCTATTGCGAATCCCATAAAAGAATTAGAAAATAACATAATAATTGCAGAAATTAATGAGGTTATCCTCCCTATTATAATTATCTTCTTTCTCCCAAATAAATCAGCTAAAGCCCCTGTTGGTATTTCCGAAATAAATCCTGTTATGTGAAATATACCCTCAAGTAATCCTATTTGAGCTAAGGTCATACCTTTAAATCCTAAGTATAATACCCATATTGCAGATGTTATATCAAAGGCTGAAAAAAACTTATATATATAATCATTTTTAATATTTACACTTAATCTATTCATTTAAATCAACTCCAAATCTTATATTTTTATGCATAATAAAAGACCCTATAAAAAAGTGGGCCTGATTGGAGTTACTATATATATTACAAGTTATAGAATAGTTCCTTGTAATTCCCTACTAAAAAAGGGCATAGTAATCCAATTTTCAAAAAATACTGCTGTTTTTGAAATTGAACTACTAGATAATATCTCAAACTTTATTCCCTTTGTAGAAAACTTCATGGATCTATTCCTCCCTTCTTACTTTAAATATAATATATTAATAATATATCATATATCTCTATATATCAAGTTACTTTTATTCTTCATAATCAACAAGCGATTTAAAATAATTTAAAATATATTGATTCCTTAACTTAAAATAGATTGCTTTATAGTTCAATACTTTTTAAGATGATGTTAATTTCAACTTATGCTATAATGTAATAAAATTATTCACATTAGAAGGTGAAATTAAAATATAATTTAGAGGTGAGTACATGACTACAAATTTTATATCAAAGGCAGATAATTTATTTAAAGAGACATTAAATGATATTCTTGCAAATGGAGTAAGCACTGAAGGTCACAAGGTAAGACCAAAGTATAAAGATGGTACCCCTGCACATACAATATATATAAATCAAGTTGTTGAAAAATATGATATTTCTAAGGGAGATTTTCCTATTACCACCTTAAGACCTGTAGCATGGAAGTCAGGCATTAAAGAAATTTTATGGATATATCAGAAGGCATCTAATGAACTTTCAGTATTAGAGGAAATGGGTATTAATTGGTGGAGAGACTGGGAAGTTAATGATACAGGAACAATCGGTCAAAGATATGGTGCTACTGTAAAGAAATATGATTTAATGACTAGATTACTAGATGGATTAAAAAATGAACCTTATACTAGAAGACATATTATAGATTTATATCAGTATGCAGATTTCGAAGAAACTCCTGGCTTAAATCCTTGTGCTTTTCTTACTGTTTGGTCTGTTAGAGATGAATATCTTGATGTAACACTTCACCAAAGAAGTTCTGATTATTGTACAGCAGGACATATAAATAAGATCCAATATGTTGCCTTAATGATGATGGTAGCAAGACATGTTGGATTAAAGCCTGGTGTATTTATGCACGTTGTAGATAACTTACATATTTATGATAGACATGTAGAACAAGCAAAAGAATTAATAGAAAGAACTCCTAGTAACAAACACCCTCAATTAATACTTAAAGAAGGTAAGACAAATTTCTACGATTTTACTATTAATGATTTTGAAATAGTCGATTACGAACCTGTTAAACCACAACTAAAATTTGAATTGGGGATATAATATTATGATAAGCTTAATAGTTGCAATGGATAAAAATAATGGAATTGGAAATAAAAATAAGTTACTTGCTCATATTTCTGAAGACTTAAGGTACTTTAAAAAAGTAACTGATGGTCATACAATTGTAATGGGATATAACACATATATGTCATTACCTAAAAGGCCATTACCTAATAGAAGAAATATTGTTCTTACTACTAAAGATATAAAATTAGAAGGTGCTTTAGTAGTTAATTCTATAGAAGACTTATTAAAATTATTAAATACGGAAGATGAAACTTTTATATGTGGTGGTGCTAGCATTTATGATCAAATGCTTTCATATGCAGATAAGCTTTATATAACTCATATTTTTGCTGAATTCGAAGCTGACACATATTTCCCAGGAATTACGGAAGATTGGGAAATATCACAAAGTATTTGCCATAAGGAAAATATAAATCATAAATATCCTCATGTATTTACTATCTATACCAAAAAATCTTAATATATTTTTAAACTTAATATTCATAGAATTTAATTTCTATATATTAATAAAAAGAAAACGAGGGCATTCCATAAGGAATTCCCTCGCTTTCTTTGTCCTATTGTATGTTAATCCTATTGAAGAGTAACCTTTACTAAATAAATATTATATATTTATAAAACATTTATTTTTGTTCATTACATTAAAAAAACCCTTCTCTTGGTTAGAAAGGCCTAAAATTAAAACCGTGCACCTAGCTTTGACAGTAACTTATAGGCGTTACTATGTAGTTAGCTCTGGCAAGATTTATCCATATCACACGCAGTAATCGCTTATCGCTGCTTCCTTCCGGACCTGACGAGGTTCACGCACTTACGTCGTATGGGACCTTACCATCAACACCACTTGCATAGGCAGACCCTACAAGTTAAAGCCTAAGCTAGGAATTCAACCCCGCTATAGCGGATTGCGGGTTACAGGGCACCGCTGACTCCCCATCTAGCACGGCTATGGCGGAGAGAAGGGGATTTGAACCCCTGATAGAGTTTCCCCTATACACGCTTTCCAGGCGTGCTCCTTCAACCACTCGGACATCTCTCCATAATATAGTTATTTAATTTTAACTACTGCTATATATTATCATATACTAATTCATATTGCAACATTTAAAACTTTACCATATTTCTATTGATTATTATTTATTAATCTTTAAAATTTATACTTATATAATAATAAACCAAAAGATAAGTAAAATTACCCATCTTTTGATTATATACATATTAAATATTATATAGACCTTTTTTTCTTACTTACTACAAAAATTAAAACTATGCCTAATAATATTCCTAATAAGCTTACTATTTGAGCTGTCCTTAATCCCATAAACATTAAACTATCAGTTCTTAATCCTTCTATAAAGAATCTACCTATTGAATATAAAATCATATATCCCCCAAGTATCATTCCATCTTTTCCTTCCTTCTTTTTAAGAAGTACATATACTAATATTAAACAAACTAGTGTATTCCATATTGATTCATATAAAAATGTTGGATGATAATAAGTTCCCTTTATCAACATTCCATTTTGAATAAACTCTGGAAACTTGCTTATAAATTCTTTTGATACAGGACCTCCATGGGCTTCTTGATTCATGAAATTTCCCCATCTGCCTATTGCTTGTGCCAATATAACTCCAGGCATTATAACATCTACATATCTTAAAAAGTTTATCTTTTTATATCTTGCGAATATATATCCTGATAATAAAGCAGCTATAACCCCTCCATGTATGGCCATTCCACCATTTCTTACATTAATCACATCCATAAATGAGTGATAATTTTGATATTCAAACGCTACATAGTATAATCTCGCTCCAATTATTGATATTGGAAATGTAACTAAAAATGCATCTATTATAATATCATAATTTAGTTCTTTTTTCTTAGATAGAATGTATATTAACAGCATTGCTCCTAATACTCCAAGTGATATTATTATTCCATACCATCTTATTTCTAAACCAAATAATTCAAAAGCTACTGGATTCATCCTCTTTCCTCCTCTAATAGTAATTATTTTAATTATATTACTTCATAGGTAATTATACCAATTAAATATAAATAAAATATAAATAAATTATAAATTTATAAAATATAAAACTTAAGATTTATTTCTTTTTTTCGTAAAAAATGAAGTTAATAAATCACTACATTCTTGACTATAATACCACTTTATATCTACATACCAATTAAAAATATCATAATCAATTAAATTTATTACAGATCCGCAAGCCCCCATATCCTTGTTAAAAGTCCCTATAAATACTCTCGATATTCTACTTTGTGCTATTGCTGATATACACATAGGGCAAGGTTCTAAAGTTACATACATATCACAGCCTGATAATCGCCAATTATTTAACTTTTTACAGGCCTCTTCTATTGCTAATATTTCTGCATGAGCTGTTGGCAAACTTAAACTTTCCTTCAAATTATGTTGCCTTGCTATAACTTCACCATTCTTAACTATAACTACTCCAACAGGTACTTCTCCCTTATAATATGCAGTTTTTGCTTCTTCTATTGCAATATCCATGTAATCCATATATTTTCTCCCAATAAAAGATAATGAAAAAATGAAAGAATGAAGGAATGAAAAAATTATGGTAAAAAATCCTTAGAGGATTTTAAAAAGGATATTTTCATCTACTTCAAGCAAGCTTCAGTAGATAGGGCTTCATACTAAGTTCAGTTATCGTTACACTCAACTTCACTAAGTATTCATTCCTACACCAACTAAACTTAAGCTTTACGTAGTAAAACATCCCCAACTCTTTCACTTTTTCACTCTTAACTTTTCACCTATAAATTGCTTCACAATTTATATCTAACCTGTTACTTGTTACCTGTTCCAGATTCCCTTATCCCATAAACTGTGAACCGTGAATTGTGCACTGTGAACTGATTAAGTAAATATTCTAACCTTTTTAATTCTATTTTTATCCACTTCTTCAACCACAAATCTAATATTATTAAGTTTAACTTCTTCTAATTGTTCAGGAAACCTTCCTAATTCTCCTATTACCAATCCACCTACAGAATCAAACTCTTCAGATTCCATAGCAACACCTATCAAATCTCCTATATGATCTAGTCTAGCACTTCCATCAACTATATATTCATCTTCCTTAACTACAACTATATCGCTATTTTCGTCATCATATTCATCTTCGATTTCTCCTACAACTTCTTCAATTAAGTCTTCTATAGTGACTATACCAACATTTCCACCATATTCATCTAGTACAACTGCCATATGATTTCTATTCTTTTTCATTTCATTAAACAACTCTGTAATTTTTTTGAATTCAAAAGTATAATAAGGTTCTCTCATGTAATCTGAAACCTTAAAATTTTCTTTACTTTGAGCTGCTATTATTAAATCTTTAACATTTAGTACTCCTATAACATCATCTATATTTTGATTATAAACTGGTATTCTTGAGAATTGCTCAGTTTTAATAACATTTATGACTTCATCATAAGTAGAATTAATATCTACTGCTACTACATCAACTCTTTGAACCATAACATCTTTAACTTGAGAATCTGCAAATTCAAAGACATTAAATATCATTTCTTTTTCTACATCCTCAAGCACACCTTCCTCTTCACTAACTCCTACCATTGTCTTTAATTCTTCTTCAGTTATAAATGGTTCATTAGCTTTTGGATCTCCACCTAAGATTTTTATAAATAACCCCGATATAGCTGAAAATACAACTACAAAAGGTCTAAATAATTTCACTATTACATTTATAGGTTTACTTACCTTCAACGCTACACTTTCTGAGTTTTGTTTAGCTATAGATTTTGGAGTTATTTCACCAAATATAAGAACTAATATAGTCATTACAATAGTCACAACACCAACTGAACCTTCTCCAAAAGCCTTAACAGCAACTGATGTTGCTAATGCAGAGGCACCTATGTTGACTACATTATTTCCTATTAATATTGCTCCTAATAACCTACTTGGATCTTCTGCAAGCCTTTCAACTAGCTTTGCTCCTTTAACTCCTTCTTCTACCATATGTCTTATTCTAATTTTACTTAGTGCCATTAAGGCAGTTTCTGACATAGAGAAAAATCCTGACATCAACAATAATATTACTAATAATACTATCTGCCACGTATAACTCTCCAAATTAATTCACACTCCTAAATTAAATATTTTTATTTTATTATATCATATATTAAAATTGATAATTTATTTTAATATAACTTCCAATAAATATTCTATACTATATGATATTTGCCATATATAACTTATATAATTAAAATTTTTTATTTATATAAAAAATCTATCTTTTAATTCACAGCTAATAATATTTTATCCACAACTTAGCTTCATTTTCATGTATATCCTGTGTATAACCTTGTAAATTATCTACATTACTAAATTTTACTTAAAAAACTAAGCATATACTGAATACTATCATTTTTATTACACAGAATAAAGTGGAAAGGTGGTGAAAAAATGAAAAGATTTCTTTCAGCATTTTTAATATCCTTTTATTTGATTTTTAATACAATTGGGTTAAAGTGCGCTTTTTCTCAGAGTAATATATATGCACAGGGTATTTATACTTTATCTGATTTTAATACATCAAAAACTAGTACTTTCACTATTCAAAATGTTTCTAGAACTGAACATATGTATTTATTTGTTTTTGACGAAAACCTAGGTGTAGTAGAATTATTAAGATTACCACCTAATTCACCGAAAGTTGATACAGTCCCCATCAATCCTGACTATACCATATTACTAATTGGTAAAGGAGAGC
The DNA here is from genome assembly GCF_039521405.1 of Clostridium sartagoforme. NCBI lineage: Bacteria > Bacillati > Bacillota > Clostridia > Eubacteriales > Clostridiaceae > Clostridium > Clostridium sartagoforme. The sequence continues at coordinate 57,654 of NZ_BAAACH010000002.1, read as the reverse complement.
TATATTTAACACCTATTAACGCTTAATAGTTATTCTGTTTTAAAAAAACTTAAAAATAAACTTCATAAAGTTTTGTGTCTTAAGTACAGAGAAAGGATTGATAGTCATTATGAAGAAGTTTATTCTTACAATTTTATTCTCTATATATTTATCATTTAATATAATTGGTTTAACACCTGCACTAACTAATCCTAAAACCTATAAACAGGGCATTTATAGCTTATCCGATTTTAATATCTCGAAAAATAACACTTATTCAATTAGAAATTCTTCAAAAACTAATGATATCAGGGTGTTAATTTTTGATGAAAATTATCTTTTACTTCAAAACGTAAGTCTGCCTAAAAACACACTAGATATAGATACCACACTTCCGCTAAACCCTGAATACTCATTAGTAGTGATTGGAAATGGAGAACTAACTATTACACCTAAATAATCATGAATACTAAAGTTATTATTCGTATCATTGAAAGTTATTTAATATAGTATATTTTAATCACTGCTAAATTAATCTTTAAATTTTATATAAAAAACAAAAGCATCCAATCCTTTATATTACAAGGTTTGAATGCTTTGTGGTATCCCCAACAGGGATCGAACCTGTATCTGTCCCTTAGGAGGGGACTGTTCTATCCATTGAACTATGGAGACATAATCAACAAATAAATTGTATAATAACATTAATTATATGTCAACATTATCCTACTACTATAATATACTCCATAGCCATTATTTATTCTTTTACCTTTTTAACTATCACATTGTTTGGCTTCACAATAAACTCTATTGAAACATTCCTACTAATAGAATTCATTTTTATTTTTGTTACTATAAATACTTCATATATTTTCTCACATCCATCTAAAGTTTTTAATTCTTCTATATCTACTATTTCACATTTTTCAATATTGTATCTTATATTACTTCCATATAAAACACATAGTCTATTTTCTATATATGGATTTAGAAGATTAAGTATGATGCTTTCTTGCATAGTAATTTTACATTTCTTCTTTCTAATAAGAGAATTTTTTCTTTCTTCTACCCACTTTTCTTCTTCATCTTCCTCAAGTTCATATTCATCATAATCATCTATATATTTATAATTTTTTAATTTCCCCCAATTTTCAACCTTATAAAACTCCTCATATCTTGAATTAAATTTGATAAATATATCTGCTTCATCTAAATTATTATGTTTTTTAATTAATTCTAAGTCGCCTTGTCTTATAGCTGTAATAGCTATAGGTAGCTTTTCTCTAAAAATTTTATTTCTTATTTCTATTTTATTCTTATCCCTTTCAATTCCATCTACATTCAAATATAAACATAAAACGTAATTTCTACCATTTTGGAACCATCTAGCAAATACCTCATCCCTCTTATTACTTATATTAGATTTATCATAATGCTTAGCTACTGTTACTAATATCTCGCCGGTTTCATCTGAATGAGTAACTGTATATTTACGTGGAATTATAGGCCCATCTTGTGATATTCCACTCTTGAAATCAACCTTCAGTTTCCCCTGGTTTCGCTTATTCAAACCTTTCACCTCTAAAATGCTTTTTATTACTTACTATATGCTTGCATGTTATATTTTGCGAAGCATTTTTCAATTCACAGTTCACAAGGCACAGTGCACAGTTGTTTTTATTTTTTTAGGTAACAGGGAACAAGCTCAATTATAGTCTGCTCCACTTAACTAAGTTTTTAATTTACCTCACCAATTATTTTTTACCAATAGCTTAATTCATTATTAATTTAAATTCTTAATATAAGTTGGCGAAGGTAAATAGACGGTGAAATAAGCATATCTATTTATCATAGCCTTTATATTCGCAATTTAAAACTTATATGCTTTTCTATATTCCAACTTTGTTATATACTTTATTTATGGTATTTTAATAATTTTTGAAAGGATTTGATTTGCATGCTTAGATCTATTGCTTGGTATGTAGTTTTCTTCATGGGTTTGCTACGTAGTATTCCTAGTATGATAAAAACTAAAAGATTTAATGAAAAAGATATGGCAGAAGAAAAGGAGCGTCTTACTTTTAAGGCAACCTCAGCTTGGGCTAATAGCCTTTTAAAAGTTGCTGGAGTTCGTGTTAATGTTCATGGATTAGAAAACCTTCCTAAAGATCAAAATGTATTATTTATAGGAAATCATCAAGGAAATTTTGATATTCCAATATATATTAGTAAAATTCCTGTCCCTAAGGGATTTGTTTCTAAAATAGAAGTTAAAAAAATTCCTGGGGTCAGCACTTGGATGGAATATATGCATTGTGTCTTTATGGATAGGAGTAATTTAAGAAAAGCTGGAGAAGCTATTATTCAAGGAGTTAAAGTTTTGAAGAATGGTCATTCATTAGTCATATTCCCAGAGGGTACAAGGAGTAAGGGTGATAAAATGGGTGAATTTAAAGCTGGAAGTTTTAAATTAGCTACAAAATCTAAAGTTCCAATAGTACCTGTTACAATGAGTGGATCTTATAAAATAATGGAGTCTAATAAACGTAAATGGATTATAAAACCAGCAAATGTAGATTTATATATTCATCCAGCTATAGAAACAACTAATTTAACTAAAGAAGAGCAAGATATTTTACCTAAAAAGGTATATGAAATAGTTAAAAGTAAACTACCTAATTAGGACTAAATTAGTAAAACAGATATGAAGCTATAATTCATATCTGTTTTATTTTATTTTTTACTATTTAGATAATTTTACTCCTCAAAATTATCTACAATTGTGGATATATCATTTTTATAGTATTCATATCTTTTTCCTGATTTAGCAATCCTAAAAAAGCCTAGTGTAACTAAATAGTTTAAATCACTTCTAGCAGTTTCGTAAGATACATTTAGTTTCTTTTTATAATCATCAATAGTTACAACATTATTTTTTGAAGTTAAGACACTATTAATAAACTTCATACATCTTTCTTCTAGCTTTACATCATTCTTTTCAATTAATTCCTTCAATATCTTTTTCCCAAATTTATAATTTAACTCCATATTTAAAACTTCAATAGAATTTCTAAGTATGTCTAAATAAAATTTAATAAAATAAGTTATATCACCATTTGAATATAAGCTATTTTCAATTGCTGTATTGTATTTTTTCAACTTCTCTTTTATTAAAGGAGATATTGAACAATATTTTATAACTTCATATCCATTTATCAATAGATATTTGTATGTTAAAAGCTCTGAAATTATGGCATTATGTTTTATAAAAGGATTATTGATTATTACATACAGATGTATGACTGCAGCCTTTGTTAAAATACTCTTTTCTTCATATTTATTCATTAAAAGCAATAAATTTTCTATATTATGTCCATCTTCTATAATTCTACTAATACTATATTTATTTTTACTATTCACCTTATTGATTTTATCAGGTTCTAAATCTTCCATTTCAATTATGTTATATAAATTACACAGAAAATCTTCATCAATAATATTACTATTATTAATAATATTTATTATATCATTAATTTTCTTCTCTGATATCTCTATATCATTTAAAGAAAGTAACTGAGATATTTCTAAACTTTCTGCTGATTTGTTTAGGTTATCCTTTATCTTTGAAGATATATAATTAAATACTCCCAAATTATTAGCTTCATTAATAAATTCAATATTACTATCTATACTTTCTGTATTATTAAACCAATAATCAGTTATTGGTTTAAAGTCACAATTATTTTTCTTAGATAATTTTAACCTTTCTCCTTGAATTGTTTCCCATATTTTTCCCAATTCTTCTTTTTCAAATATCCTTCTTGAAATTTGTTTTTTACTAAAATATAAACTGTTAAAATCTTGCATAAGTTGATTGTCCATAGCTATCCTCACTTTTATTACTACTTAAATACTATTATAATACTATTCTTATAACGAAAAATCTCTAGTTTAATTACTAATAATATACTATTATAATACTTTTTAATTATATATTAAAATACTTATACTTATTTTTCAATAATATTATTAACAAAATAAAAAGGGGAGAGATATAACCCGCCCCATAATATGTAAATTTATCTATTCTCAATATTTGTTTATTTTTGTATATTTCTTTTTTCAAAATTAATAAGTTTTTCTTGAATATCTGTATGATTTCCTGCATATCCTAATAACATTCCATTCTTACCAGTCACTCTATGACATGGAATTATTATAGGAATTGGATTAGCCCTATTAGCTTGCCCTATTGCCCTTACCGCTTTCTCATTTCCTATAGACTTTGCTATATAGCTGTAACTCTTTAATTCACCATATGGAATTTTCACTAATTCATTCCATACTAATTTTCTAAATTCAGTACCTTCTATATCTAAAGCTAAGTCAAATTCCATCCTTTTTCCTTTAAAGTATTCCTCTAACTGAATAATTACATCCATACATATATTTTTATCTTCTATTAAATTTTGTTTTTCCTTAAATTCAATCCATTCTTCTTCTATTAACTCAATCATTCTTAATCCATCTGAACTTTTTACTATATATATTGGTCCTATAATGCTACTGATTTTATAGAAGTATAAATTTTTCGTGGTTTTTTCCATATTATCCCTCCTATCAAACGTTTACTTATTGTTTTTTGAATATTTATTACAAAATAACTTATTTTACTAGTAAATAATACGAGCATATTTTTAAATTATAGTGTATACTAAGCTAGTTGACAAAGAATAATATATAATTTATAGTAATTATTTGGAATTTTTAAAATTATATTATAAATTCCTTTGCTCCATGGAATGTTAATATTATATACCCGTCGTAAAATTTAAAAATATATATTATATTTAATTATAGATTATTTTAAATACTAAAAGAAAGAGGATTTTGAATGAATGAAATAAAATTTAATAACTTAGGGCTTAAGGATAGCCTTTTAAAATCTATTACTGATTTAGGTTTTGAAAAACCATCTCAAATACAAGCTGAGGCAATACCTGTTGCAATACAAGGATATGATCTTATAGGGCAAGCTCAAACAGGTACTGGTAAAACTGCTGCTTTTGGCTGTGGTATCATTAATCACATAACTAAGAATGATGGCCTTAGAGCTATAATATTAGCTCCTACAAGAGAACTGGCTATTCAGGTTAATGATGAATTAAAAAGATTATCAAAATATGATGATTTATCAGTATTACCGATTTACGGTGGAGATTCTATAGTAAATCAAATAAGAGCATTAAAGAGAAATGTAAATATAGTAGTTGGTACTCCTGGTAGAGTTCTTGATCATATAAAAAGAGGAACTATTAAATTAGATGGCATTAAATTTTTAGTTTTAGATGAAGCTGATGAAATGCTTAATATGGGATTTATCGATGATTTAGAAGACATAATAAAGCAATTACCTAGTGAAAGACAAACTTTATTATTCTCAGCAACAATGCCTGATCAAATAAGAAAATTAGCAAAAAGATATATGAAACCTGATGCTAAGCAAATTTCTATAAAGAAAACTTCTATGACAGTTTCTACAATAAGTCAAAGTTTCTTTGAAATATCTCACAAAACAAGATTTGAAGCACTTTGTAGAGTTTTAGATTATGATACTCCATCATCTGCTATAATCTTCTGCAGAACTAAAAAAGGCGTTGATGAATTAGTTGAAGGTATGCAATCAAGAGGTTATATAGTTGAAGGTATGCATGGTGATATGTCTCAAGCACACAGAATAAGAACTTTAAGAAAATTCAAAGAAGGTTCACTAAATTACTTAATCGCAACTGATGTAGCTGCAAGAGGTATAGATGTTGAAGGTATAACTCATGTTATAAATTATGACTTACCACAAGATGTTGAAAGCTATGTCCACAGAATTGGTAGAACAGGTAGAGCAAATAGAGAAGGTATTGCTTACTCTTTAGTTTCTCCAAAAGAATTTTCGATGTTAAAACAAATAAAATCAGTAACTAAGAGTGATATAACTAGAAAAGCTATTCCTACAGTTAATGATATATTTGATAATAAATCTAAATCTATTTTAGAAGATGTTACTAATACTATTACAGATTCTGATTATTCAAAGTTTATTCCAGTAGCAAAAGAGCTTGTTGAAAAATTTGATTCTATAGAGATTATTGCTGCATTAATAAAGAATAAATTTAATGATGAGCTACTTGAAACTTATACAAATGATGTTTTAGAAGCTCCTAAATCAGAGGATATAAGATTATTTTTATCTATAGGAAGAAGAGATGGAATAAACCCTAAAACTCTAGTTAATTTTATTAAAGATACAGCTAGAATAAAAGCTTCTTCAATTGGTGATATAGACATATTAGAAAACTTCTCTTTTGTAAATATATCTCCTGACGTTAAGGATAAAGTTCTTGATAAATGTATCGGTGTTAAGCTTAATAAAAGAAAAGTAAACATTGAGGTCGCTAACAAAAAAAGAAGATAATCATAAAAGTAAGGCTATTTAATGCGTATCATGCTTAAAATAGCCTTTTGTATTATTTACATTTATTTTTTATGCCTTCATAAATATATATTAAATAATCAATATTCTTTTCTTCCTTTTCTAAAATTTTAATTCTATCTTCTACTTTTTTTATTGACTCTCTAGCTTCGTCAAAATCCTTATGATTTATACATGCACTTGTATATTGCAATAAATAATCTATTTTCAATACTATCTCTGCTAAGTCCTCCCTATCATCATTAACTAAGTCTACTAATATAGAATATATTTTAGGTGATGTATCTTTTCTTACACTACTTAATAAATCATTATTTTTACTATTTTTTCTTCCCATAACTTTACCTCTTTTCTAAAAAGCTCTTATATTATTTTTTCACTATTTATAATAATTTATATCATATTTTAATACTATACCCAATACATTTTAAAATATAAAGGAAATTTAGGAGGTTTATATTAATGCAACAATATATCTGTGTGCCTTGTACCTATGTTTATGATCCTGAATATGGAGATCCTAATAACGGAATAGATCCAGATACCCCATTTGAAGACTTACCAGATGATTGGGTTTGCCCTGTATGTGGTGCCTCAAAAGATGAATTTGAGCCTTTAGATGAAGAGTAAAATAAAAAAACAGTCGTGAGGACTGTTTTTTATGTTCTTTTAATCAAATTACTTTTAAATTTATTAATATATGAAATTGTTTCTTTAGATAATTTAGATGTACCATTGATTATATTATCTATCTCTATTAAAATTTCATTCATATTTTCTCTCTGTTCAGCCATATTATAAGCTTTATTTCCTAGGTTATTTAACTTCTCCTTTGTTACATTATCAAAATTTAATAATGGAATTCTAGAAACATATCCTGAGGTAATCATATTACTTCTGTTTAAAACGCCTCTCACTAAATAAGTTACTAAAGTAGAATTTAAATATGCTAATATCCAAAATATATCCTTATCATCGCATATAATACATGTATTTACTCCAAAGGTACTACTTTTAGGTAACTTACATGCTGTAAATTGAACTCCCATAGATGAGCAAATCACTCCAGGCTTATATAATAACTCTTTATTTCTTACTATAAAATTAGAAACTTCTTTTGATATGTTTATGAAATCTTTATGTATATACATTACTTTATCCGTATAATATCTATCCTTACCTGGGTTTTTGTAAAATGGTATTATATATGGATCTTTATTTTCTCTAGATAAATATTGTCCATCATTCCCTGTTGATATTCCTGTTATACACTTAAATTCATCTCCAAGTCTATTATGATTAAATAAACATTTAATATCTCTTGGACATTCTATCAAAAATTCATTATTATCGTTTTTATTATTTAATATAACATCCTCTATTGAATATACATTATCACAAGTTCTTGAAGAATTTAAGAAATTAATTAATTCATTCTTATCTATAAATCTATTTTTTAATATTATATTTCCTTGGTAATCCAATCCCTTTTGTAATATAACTATACTAGTTCTAACTTCGGCTCCTTGCTCTAGAAATAAATCTGTTGGACACATTATAATTTCATGTATAGTACAACTTTTTAATATTTTTTCTCTTAAGCCAATATAACTTTTAGATGTCATAAATGAATCTTGAGTTATTATACCTATTACAGCTCCCTCTTTTGCTAGATCTATAATAGCAGATATAAACATTCCATACATATTATGAATACCTACATCTTTAAAATACCTTTTTAATATTTTTTTATTATTTCTTATATATTTTACTTCATGGCAATTATATGGAGGATTTAACACATAATAATCATAACTTAAAAATTCTTCAGCATTAATGCATTCATAATAATACTCAATAAAATCCATATTCTTAAAATTACAATTATACTTCTCCTTATATCTAATAATATCCATACCATAAGTCTTAATTTTAAATCCATTAAAAGGTTCTAGCATTTCTTCTTTAGCACAACATGGGTCAAAAACGCTTTTGCCCTCTTTATTTATATCTACTACTCTTTTTGTGATATAATCACATATAAAAGTTGGAGTTGAATAATATCCTACTTCTCTTTTATCTATAACTACTTCATCTATAATATTTTCCTTTAATATCTTATTTTTTCTTCCCATAAGTATTCTCTCCAAAACTTAAATTGCTTCATTTACTGTTAATTATACACCATAACTTATTTTAGTATTTAAATTTTATACTTTCTTATACAAAAAATAAGCCTACCCTTTAACCCTATAGGTAAGCTTACTATAATTATATTAATTAGACAATAATATTTCCTCTGTAAATATATCTAATGGACAATAGCTGCTTATTCCTTGAATATTCCCAGATTCTGAATATTGAAAGCCTATCCATTCATCCCATATAGGATTTTCTTCAGGTTTTTCTACGTCATAATTTGCTATCCATAGTGGATACCTTCCTAACTCTTTAGTAAGACTTGCTCTCGCAAAGCTTGTATATGTGTACACTACCACTTCTTTTCCTGTAATACTTTTTACTTCTTCTAGAAATATTATACAATTTTTAGATAATTCATCAGCATTACATCCATCTGTTATTTCTATATCTAATGCTAATTTACAATTAAAGTCCTTTTTCTTTACATAACTTGAAAAATAGTTTGCTTGAATTTTAGCATCTACCTTAGGCCTAAAAAAATGATAAAACCCTATAAGTATATCATTACTTTTACTTTTTAAGTAATATTCATCTGCTCTTGGATTTAAATAGTGACTACCTTCAGTTGCTTTTATATATACAACTTCAATACCATTTTCTTTAACTTCCTTGAAATTAACCTCTCCTTGCCAGCTTGATATATCAATTCCCTTATATTTTCCAAAGTTTATTGATTGCATACCCATCTTCTCCTCTATAGTTTAATTTTTCTCCTAAGATATACTATGCAATCATTATGAAAAAGTGGACATTTATAAATTTGTATAAACATTCACTATCTTATTCCAAGTATATGGACCCACTACCCCATCTGTTTCTAGCCCATATAGTTTTTGAAATTTTATAACTGTATCTCTAGTAACATTCCCAAACACACCATCTACAATAAGATCAGTAGGTATATTATACTCATTCGTTATTGTTTTAAGATAATATTGAAACTCAATTACTTTATTTCCTCTTGATCCTTCTTTCATGGGATACCCCGGATATTTACCATCCCACTTTGGTTCATAAGAATCAGTAGGTTCCCGTATTCCTCCTGTCCCTAAATCTATTTCTAACTCCTGATTTAATTCCGCTAATCTCTTTATTCCTACATATACACTTGATAAATTATACCAAGTCACTCTTCCCACAATACCATCTGTAACTAAATTAAATACCCTCTGAAATACTTTTACCGATTGCTCGGTCTCTCTTCCAAACACCCCACTTTCAGGATATATCTTTGGGATAGCTGGAAAGTTCTTAGATATCATATTTAGATATTTTTGAATTACTTTAACATTATTATTTACATCATTAATTCTTAATGCTTTGCCTGGATATGATTCAGGTATTCCTTCAATAATTGTAGCTCTAATAAGCTCCTTGTCAGTTCCAAAATAATATTTAATTATATCTAACGCCTTCATTCCCTTCTTAGCTAAATCCACAGTTCCCCATTGAGATAATCCTGCACACCTGACTGATGTTCCATTGCAATATTGAGAGAAAAAAGGTGTTCTATTACCAACAGTTCGTATATATTCATTAAAAATGTCATCCACTATTTTACTTATATTATCGAATATATTTCTTCCCTTTATAAAGTATTGATCGTAGGCGGTTGAATTGGTTATTTGAAATGAGTAACCTCTATTTCTATACCATTCAGTATACACTCTATTTAATGCAAATGATATTTGGCAATATATATTAGCCCTTATTGCTTCTTCTGGCCAAGTAGGATAAATTTCACTAGAAGCAACATTCTTAATATAATCAATAAACCTTACTTTAATATTTTCTGACGATGAATTGGGCGTTCCTAAATGTACAACTATAAATTCAGGTACGAATACATCTTTAAGAACAAATGGAGTCATTAAAAGGTTCTTATTAATACTTGTGTACTCTTGTTGCTCATTTACCATAGCATTTTCAGATAAGTTTTCTAAATTTATTGTATTATTATAATCTTTAATCTCAATATTTTGTATTGATGTTATTCCATCAAATACACTTATACCTCTTACTATAATTGGATTAACTCCTTCTACGCTAACTTCTAAATCATAAATTTTATATGGGATTATAAATTGACTATTCGGGCTTTGAGATAAACTTTTATCTACAGTTTCTAGTGGTATAATTGTACTTTTTCCACTTATATCAAATGCATTATATTTTTCATAAACTATATTTCTGGACTTAGCATTAATAATTTTTAAATTTGCTTTTGTCTTTGGTAATAAGTTTTCCACTTTAAATAACCTTACTAATATATATCCTGTAGACAAAATCGATACCCTCCAAATATATTGTTTTACTATTCTATTCACTTAAAAGGTTATATGTGATAAATCCCTTTTTGTCGTGGTAGTTGTGAATGATGCTTATATTTGTATGCTTTAATTTCCATTTAAATTTAAAATTTTTATAAAATCACTTATTTCATCACTTTCTAGATAAATTTGTCCAAGAGTTCCATGTTTCATATCTAGCTTATTTAAAGAATGAAAATCTGAACCTGCTGTATATATAATATTCTTTTTCTTTGCAATACTCATAAAATATTCTGTTTCATTTTCTTTATTTCTATAGTATTTAGCTTCTATTCCATCAAAATTTAAATTAATTATCTCTTTAAATATATTTTTGTTTAACAATGTTGGATGAGCTAACACAACTTTCGCATTATAATGGTGTAAAAATTCTATTCCTGCTGATGTTATTATTTTTCCAGCTTCTGATTTAAAACTTAACTTTCCTTTAAAATAAATTTGGCACGCCTTAAATCTTCTAGCACGCAAATTATTTAAAATTAACTTAAACTCAGTACTTTCGTACTTATCATCAGTAAAATACCCTAATATATGAACTTTTTGCCCTTTAAATCTTGTTGATAGTTCTATTCCCGGTATAACCTTTACTCCATGAATTTTTCCCACTTTGATAGCTTGCTTATTTCCACTTATAGTATTATGATCCGTTAAGGCTATTATATCTACTCTTCTTTCTTTAGCTAATAATACAACTTCTCCGGGTTTTAAATCTCCATCTGATTCTGTTGAGTGAATATGAAAATCTCCTTTTGTGTACATTACTTAATCCCTTATAATTACTTATAATTTATATATATTTTGAAATAATAATTTTTGCCATATTATTTTTATGGAAATTTATAAAGATAATATATAATATATCTATTAAAAAGGTTAGAATAAGTTATATAAAATAAAACTTTTATTAATCTTGGAAGAAGGTAATTTAAATGAATTATATATTCTATGATTTAGAATTTAACCAAAATAATATTAATACTCCTAATAATATATCTATATCTCAATTACCTTTTGAAATAATTCAAATTGGTGCACTAAAGCTTAATGAGAGCTTAGAAGTTATATCAACATTTAATGAATTCGTAAGGCCTACTGTATATAATGATATCAATCCTTACGTAGAAAATATTACAAAAATAACGAAAGATATGCTGGCTAAATGTGATACATTTACTATCACTTATAATAGATTTATAGAGTTTATTGGAAATGAAGATTTAGTGCTATGTGTGTGGGGAAAAGCTGATTTAAGAGAATTTATAAGAAATATAAAATTTAATAATTTATCTACCGAAATATTTCCTACGAAATATATAGATGTGCAAAAACATACTTCTAAATTTTTCAAACTTTCCAAAGGAACTCAAATCGGTTTAAAAACAGCTGTTGAGCTTTTGAACATAGAATTTCAAAAAAATTTTCATAATGCCTTTTATGATGCTTTTTATACAGCTGAAGTTTTCAAAAAAATTATTAATGATAATATAGTTCCTGAAAACTATATTTATGTTAATAGGAATGCTACAAAAAATACATATAGAAATAAAATTGATACTGTTTCACTATTTAAGCAATTTAATAAAATGTACAATAGAGAAATGTCTGAAGAAGAAAAATCCATTATAAAAACTGCATATAACATGGGGAGAACTAAACAATTTATGAAATAATTTGCAAGATAAATTATTTTATTAACAATGCACAATTGACAATTAAGGATATTTTACTATGTAAAACTTAAAATTCAATTGATACAAAGCACCTTTTATTTGAAAGTTTACTAGTCCTTTATTCCTTAATTGACAATTGTTGGTTATTGGTTGTTAATTCCTTTATTTTCTTAACTATTTATAATAGCGTTAATAGTAATTTGCATCTTATTACTTAAATCAGTGTCTTTTAATAAAACCATAGATATTAAGTCAAGAAGATACATAACAGAAAATTGAGTATTAATAAATCTACTTCTGTCAATAAAATTTGGATTATATACCATAAACTTAATATCTGAATATTTACTTATAGAGCTTTCTTCAAAACTTGTTATTGAAACTGTTTTGGCTCCATTTTCTTTTGATTTTCTTAATGAATGTACAACTTCTTGAGTTTCTCCTGATATAGAAATTCCTATTACTAAATCTTCTTCTGATACTATTGAGCTATTTATAATCATCATATGAGAATCAGAAATAGAGTGCACACTAAAACCCATTCTAAGAAGTCTATGCATCATTTCATTGCCTGTTAAGCCAGAACTTCCTACACCATATATGTATATATTTTTAGCCTTTTTTATTTCTTTTACTACCTTCAATATTGCTTCTTTGTCTATTAACATTTTAGTTCTTTCTATAACTTCATTATAGTATTGATAAGCAGCTGAAAATATACCCTCTTCATCAATAGATGGTACTTCTATTTTATTTGCTCCAAGCTCTATCTTCATATCTACAAAGCTATTACAGCCTATCTTTTTGGCAAACCTTGTTATAGTGGCTCCTGATGTTCCTATTTCCTTTGCCAAATCAGTTATACTTATATTCTTTATTTTATCACCATATTGCATAATATAGTCTGCTATATCCCTTTCCTTACCAGAAAACTCTCCATACGTTTTTTGTATCTTATATAAAATATCCACTTGAAATCCTCCATAAATTTAGAACTTACTTCTATGTAAATTATTTTATTTTGACGTAATTAATTAAATAAACTATATTAAATAACTGAGTTAACTATAGAATATCATTAAAATAAATTAAATAAAAGATGTAAAGATTTATACTCTACTTAAAAATATTATAATATTCCTATGGATTCTCTGATAATTCAAATAATATTATATTGAAAAGCTGAAACTATTTGCATAGTTTCAGCTTTCTTTAATTTATATTCTAATAATTTTATATTATAGATGGTACATAGTTATTTTGCATATCTTACGATAATGTCTCTTAAAGTCTTAGCTATATCCTTACCGCCCCTATCATTGTAGTATTTCGCAAATCTTTCATCTGCAACATACATTTCAGCTAGCCCTATATGTGCTTCTGCTGAATAAGTTGGCCATGAAAAACTTAACCATTCTTTATGCTTCTCATATACAGATTTTGCTTCATTCGAGCTTATATCACTTGTTTTTGTAACTGCAGCTAAAGCTTCAAACATTTCACATTCAATTTGCTGCATCTTTTTAAAGTCCTCTTCACTCATATTTAAAAATTTCTTATTAGATTCTTCAACTGTTTCTTTCCCATATTTTTCTCTTATTTCCTTACCATACTTTACTTCGTTCTCTTGTAGCTTTTCTTTTTTAAATCCTTCAAATTTTTCTTTATTTGACATCTCTATCTCTCCCTTATTATATTTTAATGTTTTTTCCACTGTTAAAATCAATTGATCAAGTTGATTTCGTCTGGAAATAAGTCTTTGGTGATGCTCAATTAAAGATTGGCAAATATCAAAATTAGGCTTAGAAACTATCTCTTGTATATCCTCTAATCTCATATCCATAGATCTATAAAGCAATATTTGTTGTAATAAGTCTACCTCTCTTTTACCATAAATTCGGTATCCAGAAGAATTTACCCTACACGGCTTTAATAGTCCAATTTCATCATAGTATCTAAGTGTTCGTGTACTTACTCCTGCCAATTCAGCTAGCTTTTTAATTGTATATTCCATATCATTACCTCCTGACATTTTTAATAATAAGGCATTACGTTGCGTGAATGTCAATACTTAAAATTAAACTTTTTATTTAAATTGCGAAACAAAATAAATCCTATGGTATTAATATGACATTTTATATAACAAAAATGTTTTGTATTTAAAGCATTATATACATGTAAAAATTTTAGTGTTATAATAATAATCCATTTATTGTTATATACTATTGCTAGTAGATATTAATAAATGAATTATTATAGAAAGTGTCAGGTGAAATTTATGATTGATGCAAAATTATTAGTTGAAAAGGCTTATGAAGCTCAAAAATTTGCTTATACTCCTTATTCTGGATTTAATGTTGGTGCAGCTCTACTTGGTACAAACGGAAAAATATATTTAGGCTGTAATATAGAAAATGCAGCTTTCTCACCAACTAATTGTGCTGAAAGAACAGCTTTCTTTAAAGCTATTTCAGAAGGTCAGCGTGAATTTTTAGCAATTGCCATAGTAGGCAATAAAGATGATGCAGAAAATACAGAGTATTGTGCTCCTTGTGGTGTGTGTAGACAGGTACTAGCAGAATTTTGCGATCCTAAAACATTTAAAATTTATCTTGCTAAAAATAAAGATGATTTTAAAGAATATTTACTAGAAGAATTACTTCCATTAGGATTTACTAGTAAGGATCTCGATAGATAAATGGAACTTATAAATATACTAAGTTTGAAAAGGAATACAAGAGTTATATACTCTTATATTCCTTAAAATCTTATTTTTTCTTTTATTTTAAAAGCTATAATTTTTTATTAATAAAATTAATCATAATGTTTTTATTCTCTCTAAATTGTATTAATCTATTAACATTAGCTCCTGAAGGATGTGGAAAGCCTTTAAGTATCTGTCCTTTTATTATTATACCTTCACCTTCTAATTTACATAAAACCTCCTCTACAGCCTTACCTAATGGTATTAATAAAATTTGCTCTCTATTATCTAGACTTCTAAATTCATTAATAAAACTTTCATATATATACTTCATTAAAAATTTGTTCTTTATCATCTTTGGAGTATGCCCTGAATAATTTTGTTTGTTAAAAAAAACAGGATAAGGAATTAAAGAAAATGTATGTAGAAAATAATCACTTTTTTCAAACATATCACTGCAACTATTTAGATTTAAGACCTTATTTAAATTTATTTCATCTAACATACTTATTATATTTTTTCTTATTATTCCACTAAAACGTCCCGCTACCTTACACTTATACTGTATATTTTTAATATCGCTTCCTAATTCAAGTTCTTTTCTAGCTGTTGCTATAGATATGCTCATTTGTTGGAATCCCGGTGTTATTCCAATAATAAATACCTTGGCTTTTGAATTCAAATATTCATTATGTGGAGAATAATATATCTCTAAATTATTTTCTTTATCCATTAAAAAATCATTAATTAATAGCTCATCCTTGCTATACTTATCCTTTATTGGTAATTTAATTATTTTCTCTTTATAATCATGCAATGTCTTTTTCATAATATTCCTCATAAGTAATTAAACTTTCATTATCTACTGAAATCCTTCTATTTAACTCTTTTATATTTTTTTCATAAAAATTACTTTTTATAACTAAATCTTGGTTTATTAAATATTGTTAATACTTGTGAAGATAGTAAATAATATATTGTATTTATATATATTCATCATGTTATAATAATAGTAATTATAATGTATTGGGGGTGTTTTTATGAAAGTCTGTAATACATTCAGCTATAAATCAGCTTGCTCCTGCAAAGACTATACAAAGTCAGCTATACTTTGTTTGGAGCCTAAGCTGTTAAATTAGCTGAAGTGCATAAATCATTTAGGCTCTATAACGCATAGCTTTTTGTATTCTTTGCTTTAATACTTTAATAAAAGTGAAGGAGTAAAGAAATGAAATATGCAAAGGCACAAGATGTGTTACCAGAGGAAATTATTAAAATAATACAGGAATATATTGATGGAAAGTATCTTTATGTCCCTAGGAAAGATGACAATCATAAATCCTGGGGAGAAAAAAGTGGTATAAGACATAGTCTTAAGATAAGAAATAATGAGATTTATAAAAAGTATATTAATGGATCTACTATTAATGAATTAACTAAGGAGTACTATCTATCAGAAAAAAGTATAAGAAGAATAATAAGTCAAGAAAGACATACAGGCTCATAATTGTTACAGAATTATTTATTAGATTGAATACTTATTTGAAACTATGTTATTCTTTCATTGTAGAATCAATGGAAGTTATTACTTATAATTTAAAACAAAATTCAAAGGAAATGATTGTGAATATATGATGCTTTTAAATTAAGATGATTATTTTTAACTTCAATTGGAGTAATAATAATCATCTTTTTATTTTATAAATTATTTAAGATAGGAGGGAACTTTATGAATACCTTTATAAAAAAACATGAATTTAATTATATAAAAAAGTGCTTAAAAGATTTAAATAATGCTTTTACTGGATGTGTAGACATTAATATTATCGAATCTACTAAAATATATATTCAAAATAAAATATTAAATATTTTTGTTGATTTATCTGAACAAGAAAAGGATTTACTTGATATTAGTAAAATAACTAAATCATATCATATTGATAAATATTTAGATGATTTAAATGAATATGTTTATGGAATGCCAATTATAACAAATGCTCAAATTAACAGATTGTTTAAAAAAGAAAAAAAATTTAAATTACCAAGCAAAGATGCTCAGGAATCAAAAAATGTTTACCTAGGGTGGGTTGATGACTCCATAAAGAAATTATTTATAGCTTATAATATGAATGATAACCTTGTTGGTATGACATGTAGAATTTCAAATCCAGACTTTCACAATGCTCATATATGTGTACTCTGTAATCGTGTGGGAAAAGCTGATGAAATAGCATCAGTTTCACCTATTTGTAAAACTAATAATTCTAAAGAAGGTGGATATAAATCACTTGGATTTAACATATGTTTAGACAGTAAAACTTGCAATGATAGAATTGTATCAATAGAGAAACTTGAAAAACTCTTAAAAGATGTCAATAATATAAAATAATAATTACTCTATAATTTTAATAAAGTTTTGCCTTAAGATTTAAGGCCTTACTATTAAAATAGTAAGGCCCATCTTCAAGATATATTATTTATATTATCTTTTAAAATCTAAAAGCTTATTCTTCAATTGTTCCTCAATATTAACTAATTCTAATTCAGCATCCTTACGCTTTTGACGCCCTTCATTTTGTATTCTAAGAATCTCATCCAGAGTTGAAATTAGAGATTCATTTGTTATTTTTAGGGTTTCAATATCTACTATTCCACGCTCAGATTCCTTAGCAGTTTCTATTGTTGAGGTTTTTAATATTTCCGCATTCTTACGTAAAAGTTCATTAGTCATATTGGTAACTTGATTTTGTACCCTTGCAGCATTACTAGAATGAGCAACTCCAAGGGATAATATCATTTGATTTTTCCAAAGTGGAATTGTATTTACAATTGTAGATTGTATTTTTTCAGCCATTAGAGAATCATTATTTTGGATTAATCGAATTTGGGGAGCCATTTGAAGAGATATCATTTTAGTAAGTTCTAAATCATGAATTTTCTTTTCAAATCGATGACAAAGAGAAATAAAATCATTTACTTCCTGAGCATCCTGTGGCAAACCACTTCTTATTGCATTCTCTTGAAGCTTTTTAAGTTCTTCATTTTCTAGCTTCTTAAGCTTCTTTTTTCCAGCCAAAATATACATTGAAAGCTCTTTAAAATAAACTTTATTTATTTCATACATTTTATCAAGCATAGCAACATCTTTTAAAAGCTGTATTTGATGACTTTCAAGAGTAGAACACATTTTATTTATATTATCTTCCACTTTTTCATATTTAGCTTTCATTTGAGAAATCTTATTTTTCCCTTTTTTAAATAAGCCTAATATACCCTTCTTTTCTTCTGACTCATCAAAATTCTTTAACTCATGCACTACATTTGAAAGCATATCTCCAATTTCACCTAAGTCTTTTGTTCTTACATTATTTAAAGCTGATTCTGAAAAATCAGCAATTTTCTTTTGTGCACCCACTCCATATTGTAGAATTGAATTTGAATTTTTTATCTCAATCTTATCTACAAATTGATTTACCATCCTTTTTTCTTCTTCAGTTAAATTAGCATCATTAATTATATCTTCTACTTTCTCTTCTTCTACTTTAATTGCAGGAACCACTTCCTGAAAAGTATCAAAAGTTAATTCTGGCTGTATATCAATATTCTCCTTAAATTCGTCCTTCATTATAAAATCCTCCCACTTTTCATCACTTTTTAAAATCAGATTTATCTGTTAAACCTTCTTGAGTAAATAGTGTTTTTAAAACAGAAATATCTGTAGAAATATCTAAAGCAACATCTTCAAATAAGTCATCTAACAACTTTTCAAAGGCTATATTTATAACATCAATACTCTTTTCAATTTCATTTTTTGCAGTTTTAATATTCTCTCCCTGAACTTGTTGCTCATTTAGCTCCTTATATGAATTAACTAATTTTATTGTAATAGGAAGATAATGATTTATAAACTTATTAACTTCTTGTATCTTCTTAGGGTTTTTCTCTATATAATTTAGTATCTGAATCACAATATTTCGTAATTTATCTAATTTCAATATAAATTCTCTATTATTAATTTTATTTTTTACAACTTCTATCTCTTCAGTGTAATTTTTCCCTTTTTGAATTACAGCTCTTAACTCTTCACCTTCTGAATTGAATTTTTCTTCTCTAACTTCTTGCTCTTCTCTTTGCTTATCTCTATTAGCTTCCTGAGCTTTTAAATTTAAATAGTCTTTATAGACATCATCATTTATCATTAAATAAGTCTTTTCTTCATCAATATGTGCTTCCTTAAACATACCTAATTCAATCATTCTTTTTAAGTCTTTTATAACAAACTTATTTTTCATTCTAACTGTATTGGCTAAGTCTTCAATTAAACAATATCCTTTATTATCAAGATATCTCACATATCTCTTAAAGCGTCTTACTCTTTTTCTTAAATTTACACCTCGAAAAATTAACCCAATGCTTCCTACAAAAAAAGCTACTAAAATTCCTAGTCCAATAGTACTGCTTACTAAAAATCCGCTTATAAGCGAAGTCCATAACATATATATAATTAATAAAACTCCTAATGGTAAACTTACCATAGAACCAATCACTATATAAAGTATTCCTGACACAGTTCCCGTTGGCCTTTTATCAATATATAATGATATTTTATTTTTAGCACTTTTATCTATTTCAGTATATTTACTTTCCACCTTTTCATTATATTCCTTAATCTTACTCTTCACTTTACTCATGGTGTCATCGGCTTTGTTTGTAAAATCCCTTTTTAGTGTAGCAAAATCTATTGCATTAAGTGCATTTTTTACAGTATTCATAATTTGATCTTCTAAGTCAGAAAATTCCTTCTTATCCATAGCCATGCCTCCAGATTATTTACTTATATATGCTTTCAAATTTACCATTCTTTTTAAATAATATTATTAATCTGCATTTCTATAATATAGTACTAATGTAGATCATTAATTGAACCATCATTTAGATTAATTATATCTTATTCTTATATTCATTACAATTTATAACAAATCAATTCTTATTTTTATTTTACTTTCATATCAAAAAAAGGATTGATCCTGTATGTTTACAAGATTCAATCCTATTAGCCTACTAGCAAATATATTGGCGGTTGGTCATACTTCAAACTTTGATTATAATGCTGCCATAAAACACAAGTTAACCTCTTTTAGTAATTTCAGCTGTTATCAATGCTTTTGAAATATACATTGCTTTTATAATGTTTTTAAGACGTGTATTATGGGATGTTCCCTCTGCAAATTTTTGTTGTGCTTTTTCACATTTGCTTATAATTGATGATACAGGGCGTAGAGCTTCAAGCAATTCTTCTTTTGTATATTTGTTCATATTATTTTCATTTCCTATAAACGATTTTGAAATATACATCGCCTTTATTCTGTTTTTTAAGAGTGTATGCTGAGAAGTTCCTTCCATAAACTTTTGTTGTGCTTTTTCACACTTACTTATAGTTGAGGAAACAACTCGTAGCGCTTCTTCCAGTTCTTCCATCGTATATTTGCCCATAGTATTTCACCTCAAATTTAAATTTATTCTAATTCATATCCAATTGCTTCAAGCCAATTTAAAATTTCTTCAGATGTAGTGTTACCATTTATATCAATACCCGGTAGAATTATGGCCTCCTTACATTCTCTTGCTATATCATTTTCAATTTGGCCAAATCCTCCACCCCCATGAGTACAAAAAGGAATTATTGTTTTCCCTTCAAATTTATGTTGTTTAAGGAAACTCGTAACTGGAGGTGCTGCTTTTTTAAACCAATTAGGTGTACCTATAAATATTGTTTTATAATCATCTATCGGATCATTCCCAGATATTAACTTAGGGCAAAAACCCCGTGAAATTTCGCTTCTCACTTCTTTACATGCTGTATTATAGTCAAAAGAATACTTCTTATCTGGAATTAGTTCTCTTATAATGCCACCAGTATGCTTTGATATTTCTAACGCTAAATTCTTTGTATTTTGGAAAAGCGAATAATAAACAATAAGTGTATTACTCATTTATGTTATCTCCCTTCGTGAAGCTCCAATTTATATTACTCTTCTTTATCACATTCTACACTATGACGTAAGGTCATAGTCAATCCTAAATTCAAAGAAAAATTTAAGTAATACAATTATAAATATTTAGCAGTTAATGATTTTTTACATTCTCTTAGTTCTAGAGGAGTTCCTTCAAATATTATTTCTCCCCCTTTAGTTCCTCCATCTGGTCCAAGATCTATAATCCAATCCGCTCTTTTAATTACGTCTATGTTATGTTCAATAATAATAACTGTATTTCCATTATCCACAATATTTTCAACTATATTTACAAACTTTTCAACATCAGCCATATGAAGACCTGTGGTAGGTTCATCCATTATATATACTGAACTTTCTTTATGTAATTCACTTGCTAGCTTTAATCTTTGGCATTCACCACCTGATAGTGTATCTAAAGTTTGACCTAAAGTTATATATCCAATTCCCATATCCTCAATAGATTGTAGCTTTGTTTTAATTGCTTTTATATTAAAGAATTTTATAGCTTCTGTTACAGTCATATCAAGAACTTCAATAATATTTTTACCTTGCAATTTATACTCTAAAACTTCTTTTTTAAACTTCTTACCATCACAAACATCACAAGTACTCTTAATATTTTCCATAAAGGCAAGATTTGTTTCTATTACTCCACTCCCCTTACAATTTTCACAAGCACCTTCTGAGTTTGCACTAAATAATGATACATTAACACCATTTTCTTTTGCAAAAGCCTTTCTTATATTATCCATAATTCCACTATAAGTTGCTAAACTCGATCTTGAATTTGCTCCTACAGGACTTTGATCTATTAATACAGCTTCTTTATTTTGCTTTAAAAACTCTTGTTTAATTAATGTACTTTTCCCTGAACCTGCAACTCCTGTTACTACAGTTAGTACTTCTTTTGGTATGTTGACAGATATATTCTTCAAGTTATTTTTCTTACAATTAATAGCTTTTAAATATCCATTATGTAATCTTACATTTTCCTTGATATCAAGTGACTTATTTAAGGCATTACCTGTTAAAGTCCCCGAAGTAAGTAAGTTTTCATAACTTCCTTCATATACTATTTCTCCCCCATTAGTTCCTGCTAATGGTCCAACATCAATAATATGATCTGCAATTTTAATAACATCAGGATCATGTTCAACGACAATTACGGTATTTCCTTTATCACGTAATTTTCTTAAAAGGTTATTTAACTTATAAACATCCCTTGGATGAAGACCTATACTTGGTTCATCAAATATATACATCAAATCTATAAGATTACTATTAAGGTGTTTTACCATTTTAATACGTTGAGATTCTCCACCTGACAATGATGATGTTTCTCTATCTAAAGTTAAATATCCAAGACCTATATCAATGATATTACTTAACTTTTCACTAATCCCCTTAACTAAAGGTTCTGCCTCTGGTTCCTTAATTTCTGCAATCACTTTAACCAAGGTATCAATTTGCATACTAGTTAAATCTGCAATATTATATCCATTAATTAAGCAACTATATACTCTTTCATGAAGTCTTTTTCCTTTGCACAGAGGACATTCCCCCTCTATAAGTAACTTACTTAATTTCTTTTTAGCAGCTTCAGAAATTTCTCCTTCTTTCTTTAAGTAAAGTCTATTAAATTTAACTATTAAGCCTTCATATGTTAAATTCATTGTTCCTACTTCATCTATTTTTATCTTCTCTGCTTCTCCATATAAAAATTTTTGTAATTCATCTTCTGAATAGTCACATATCTTTTTATCATTATCAAAGAATCCGGATTCAGTAAACAGCTTCCAATGCCAAGACCCAATCCCAAACCCAGAAAGTAATATTGCTCCTTCATTTAAGGATTTAGTTGTATCAACTATTTCATACATATTAGGAACTAACTTTTTCCCAAGGCCTTCACACTCAGGGCACATTCCATTTATATCATTAAATGAAAACATATTTGCCTTTCCGATATATGTACTTCCAAATCTCGAATATAAAGTTCTAAGATATGAATTTATATCTGTAATAGTACCTAATGTTGATCTCGAATTACCACCAAGTCTGCTTTGATCAATGATAATTGGTGTAGAAAGATTCTCAATGTGATCAGCTTTTACCGCTCCATACTTAGGTAAGAAATTTCTTATAAACGCACTAAATGTCTCATTCAATTGGCGTTTTGCTTCCTTAGCCACTGTTTCAAAAACAATTGATGATTTTCCTGAACCAGAAACTCCCGTAAAAATTGTTATTTTTCTTTTAGGTATTTTTAAAGATACATTCTTTAAATTATTTTCTCTACATCCTTTTAAATAAATAAATTCATCAGCCATTTTATCCCTCCATTACTTTTAAATTATCATTTCTATATCCTGAATTACTTCCTTTAAACTTAATTCAATATCCCTCATAGGTTCTAATAATTTGTTAAATTCACCTAATATATCATACTCTAAATCTAGATTATAGATAATTTCTTTTAAAGTTTTATTGTTATTAAACTTTATTTTATTAATTAATTTCAATACAGCACTTGCTGTATAATTTAATTCCCTTAAAGACTTAATAAAAATTCCCATGATTAAATCTTTTTCTGAATAAACTCTATATTTATTTTTCTTATTTCTTGCTATATTTAATAAGCCGTTATTTTCCCAATATATCAATACATCATTAGTAACTCCGATTCTTTTAGCAACCTCATTAGTTTTAAAGTTATTATTAGTGTTATTTAAATTTGTAGTTTTTAATCTACTTAATGATTCTCTAATTACTATAGAATCATTTCTAATTTGATTTTGAATATATTCTAAGTAATTTTTAGCTTTATTTAATGCTAACTCCAATTTTCTTTGAGATATAGACTTAATTATATCCAATGATTTAATCTTAAATTCAATTTTAATTATATCTATATTTAATAAATTTCTGGCTAGCTTAATTTGTTCTAAATGCCTTTCAGTAAAAACTCTATATCCATTCGCTTTTCTTTTTACTTCTTCAATATGTCCCCACTTCTCATATAATATAACTGTATTAGGATGAACATTAATAATTTTAGCTATTTGAGCTGTTGTATAACTTTTCATTAATTATCTCCTGTTTAAATCTTGATTACATTAATTGATTGTAACATATAACTAAAACTCTGGGGGATAGTGTAGACTTTTTTATTATAAAACAAAGACACTATTGACTAAGCATATATGTTTTGATAATATTTCTATACGAAGTAAATTTAATAGTTCAAAGTTTTATAGGGTTCCACAGTTTAAGATAATGACTGGTTTGGTCCGAGATAAAACGCATAGTTTATACTATGTTCACGGAAGGATAAAAGCCTGGGAGATATTTTTTAGTATCTCTTTGGGCTTTTTTTATTTTTATTAAATCTATATGGAAGGAATGTGATAAAATGTTATCATTATTAATTGCAACAATTGCTACAAGTGCTATAGATAGCTTAAATCCTGTAGCAATTACATAACAGTTTGTACTTCAAGGCCTTGTAAAGAAAAAGCATCATATTTGGTATTTTATTTCAGCTACATCAATAGTAAATTTTATTGGTGGTATGTTGGTATACTTCTGACTAGCATCAATTCTGAAAAGTTATATGGATATTATTCTAGGTAAGTATTTTCAATTAATTTATACAACTGAATTAATACTTGGAATAGCAATGTTTATTGCTGTAAGTTATATAATAATGAATAAAAAAGTAAAATTTCTTGAAAATAAAATCTCAACTTTAAAAGGAGATGTCGTACAACCATCAGAAGAAAATAATACATTAATAAGATTTAAATCTCTCAATCCTGTATCATTATTTATTATAGGTTCTGTGATAACAATTTGCGAACTTACTACTGCTTTACCATACTTTGCATTTTTAACCATTATACTCAATTATAAACTGCCAGTTATAACAGTAGCTTTAATAATGTTATTATATAACTTTATATATTCTTCACCATTAATTTTATTATATGTTAAGTGCCAAGATAAGGTAGATAAATTCTATACTCTAATAAAAGAAAAGATGAGCAAGTATTCCAATATACTTACTCCATTAGTTGTTGGGTGAATAGGCAGCTTCCTCATATATAACTCAATAATTAATCTTTTGAACTAATTATATTTAGATTTTTAGCAAAATATATAGTATTGCCAACTATTACAGAATTTCTTATTAAGCATAAATATTGAATTCTGCCATATTTATGCTTCTATACAATATTGTAATTAATTAAATGATATAATAACAAAATTATATTTCATTATAAAATTAATAAAAAATAAATTTCAGGAGGAATAAAAATTATGAACAATTTATCAATTAAAGAATGTAGCTTAAAGGATATAGAAAAAGTTAAATATATAAGTGAAAAGACATTCTATGAAACATTTTCTGGTGAAAACACGAAAGAAGATATGGAAAATTATCTAAAAGAAAATTTTTCTTATGAGAAATTAGGAAGTGAAATTAAAAATAATGGTTCAAAATTTTACATAGTTGAAACTAATGAAGAAGTAGTTGCATATATGAAAGTTAATTTTGACAAAGCTCAAACAGAAACAGGACATGATAATACATTAGAAGTTCAAAGAATTTATGTATTACAAGAATATAAAAGTAAGCACATTGGTAAAAAATTAATACAAAAAGCTATAGAAATTGGAAAAAACAATAGCCTAAATTATATTTGGTTAGGTGTATGGGAAAACAATATTAATGCAATAAAATTTTATGAAAAGCAAGGATTTGAAAAATTTGATACACATATTTTCAAATTGGGTGAAGATGAACAAATAGATAACTTAATGAAATTAATGTTATAAGGTTTGTTTATAATAAATAAAATAATATAAATTAAGGGAGCTAACCTCTAAGGTAGCTCCCTATAAGCAATATACAAATGCGTCAATAACCATTTTAATATATCCATATATATTCTAATTATTAAATTCATCTAGTGATAATTCATTACAAGCATATTTTTCTCTAAATTCATCCTCAAGAATACTCATGGTAACCATATCGTAATATTTATGATTATAAAACCATCCATCACGTTTAATACCTTCTCTTTTAAATCCTATTTTCTCATACACATGGATTGCTCTTTCGTTAAATGAAAATGCCTCTAGTTCAACTCTATGTAAGTTAAGCATTCCAAAAACATAATTTAAAGCTAGAATTATAGCTTCACTTCCGTATCCTTTATTAAAGTCTTCTTTTCTATTTATAAAAATTCTCATACTTCCACTTCTGCTATTTCTATAAATATCATTAATTACAACTTCTCCTACAGCCTTATTTGATTCCTTCGAGAATATTAAAAAATCAATTCTACTTTTATCACTACTTATACTGTCTAAGTATGTATCAATATCTGATTTACTAAATATTTGTTGACTTCCTGTAAAAATCATTGACTCAATGCTACAATTATTTAAATCTCTCCAATATTCCTCTGCATACTCAGGGTCTAATTTTTTAAGATATACTACATTCCCATTTAATTCTAAAAAATTTCTTGTATTAAGTTTCATTTATTTATCCCCCTTAAATTTATGTCTTCACTAAACATAAACTTTCAATCTACTACCCTTTAAAAATCTTATTCTTAATAACATTATTATATATTGAACAAAAAGCGGCTTCAATCTCATTTATTATTCTGTGTTAAATTTGAGCATACTTTATTTTACCTTCTCATTTTTATAAACCTGTACAACAAAAAGACACATAAAAAGCTTTATAGCCTTTATGTGTCTTTTTTATTAAATTTCTAAATAAATTAACTAACAATTTTATAGTAAACTTTTGAAGTAAGAATATACACAATAGCATAGAAAATAGCAAAGACAAAAATTGTTCCTGCTGTGCAGAATGCAAATAATGTAACATTAGTAAGATTTAATACTGACAAAAGTTTTACTATAACCTTAAAGGCAAAAGCAATATGAATAATTGCTGTTACTAAAGGTAGGAAAAATACCATAAGTACTTGGCTTCCAATTGATTTTTTTATTTCTTCTTTACTCATTCCAACCTTTTTCATAATTTCAAAACGTTCTTTATCATCATACCCCTCTGAAATTTGTTTGTAGTAAATAATAAGAACTGTTGCCATAATGAAAAGTACTCCAAGGAATATACCTAAGAAGAAAAGACCTCCGTATAAAGAAAAGAAAGATTCTCTAGATTCTTCTAAGCCTTCACAACTACCTTCAATAGATAACTCCTTTATTTTATTGTTAATCTCATTAGTTAAAGCAATCTCCTTTTCTGCATCTTCGTCAGTATCAAATGCAAAAAAATAAGATAACTCGCTCATATTTCCAGCACCTTGAATACTAGAACTATATACTTCTTCAATTGCCTTCTCATCAGGCATTATAATAAAGTAACCATTAGCAACTACTGCAGAAGCAATTCCATCCACTGTCATACTATTTATACGATCCTTTATTTTTAACTCTTTACCTAAAACATTAATACTATCCCCTATAATTTCTCCTCTATAAGTGAAAATTAGCACTTCGTCTTCTTTCAAAGTTATAGACTTATTCTCTAAGTCATTATATTCACTTAATGGAATAAATTCTAAAAAGCATAAGTTGTTTGTATCCAAGTTATTGCCATCATCTGTGAAATAATTCTTATCTTGTATCATAGCTAAAGATAAAGATCTATATTTAACTATATTTTTTATATCAATTCCATTTTTTTCTGATTGCTCTTTTATCATAGAGCTAATCTCTTCTGACTTTTCTCTTGATACATTTTTTGCACTTATTGAAATATCTCTTGGATACCTAGTTCTAAGTACATCCTCCATACCAATATATAATGATACTGTAGTAGATATCATTACTAAAACAGTTGTTGAGAGGATACATATATTAGCAAGCCCTATTGCATTTTGTTTCATTCTATAAATCATACCGGATACATTTATAAAATTATTAGTCTTATAGTAAAAACTTTTATTCTTTCTAAGCATTTTTAAAAGAGCTATACTTCCTGCAGTAAATAGAGCCCAGGTTCCTATCATAACAAGAATTACTGCTAGGAAGAATCTATTAAGTGCAGCCAAAGGTGCTTCTGTTGTTACTGCAATATAATATCCTGATCCAAGACTGCTAAGTCCAATCAATGTAAGAACCCATCTTGTTCTTGGTTCTTTTTCACCAACCTGACCACCCTTAAGAAGCTCAACAGGCTTTGCAAGATGAATTTGTCTTAGATTATTTAAAAGAGTTAAGACAAAAATAAAACCAAATAGAGTAGCTGTTATAATTAAGGACTTAATTGAAATAAAAAACCCCATAGGAACCTTAAAATGTAAAATTTTAAGAAGTACTAAGAATATAAGCTTACTTACTGCAATGCCTAAAAGAAGCCCCATTACCATACTTATAAGAGTTACAAAAAATGATTCCCAAAATAATACCTTAGCAATATGCTTTTTCTCCATTCCGAGTATATTATATAAACCAAGTTCTTTTTTACGCCTCTTTATAAGAAAACTATTAGTATAAAAAAGAAAAATAACTGAAAATAAACCAATAACATAAGTTCCTAACTTAAGTATAATTTTAAGGCTATCTCCTCCAGACATAACATCTAAACCATCGTTTACTGATATAAAATGCAATATATAAAACATAGCAATGGAAGATATACAAGTTAAAATATATGGGAAATAAGTCTTCCCATTCTTTTTAATATTAGTAGCTGCCAGCTTTTGATAGAACATATTACTCATTTTTTGCACCGCCTGTAGCAATTATAGTAAGTGTATCAGAAATTTTTTGATACATTTCCTCTTGAGACATGGATGCTCTATACAGTTGGTGGAAAACTTCTCCATCCTTTATAAAAAGTACACGACTTGCATGGCTGGCTGCTTTAGTACTATGAGTAACCATTATTATAGTTTGTTCTTCTTTATTTATATCATTAAATAAACGTAAAAGCTCATCGCTAGAATGAGAATCTAACGCTCCTGTAGGCTCATCTGCAAGAATAAGTTGCGGATTAGTTATTAGAGCTCTTGCAACAGCAGCCCTTTGCTTTTGTCCTCCAGATACTTCATAAGGATACTTGCGTAATATTTCATCTATACCAAGCTTTTTAGCTATAGGTTTTAAACGACTATTCATTTCATTAAAAGCCTTTCCGGATAAAACAAGAGGTAAAAATATATTATCTTGTAGTGAAAAAGTATCAAGAAGATTAAAGTCTTGAAATACAAATCCTAAATTATCACGTCGGAACTTAGAAATCTCTTTTTCTTTAATGTTAATACTGCTTATTCCATTAAGCACTACTTCTCCACTTGTTGGCTTGTCAAGAGCTGCAATAATATTTAATAGTGTTGTTTTACCAGAGCCGGACTCACCCATTATAGCCACATATTCACCTTTTTCTACTGAGAAAGATACCTCTGATAAAGCCTGAACATGGTTTCCTCCAAAACGGCTAGTATATATTTTTTTAAGTTTTTTTACTTCTAATATTGACATAAATTATTCAACCTCCAAAATTCTTATCATGTTAAGTATAACAAAAGGAAGAAATGGCTGCCTTAATCTTGACTTACATTTCTTCCTCTAACCTTACACCTTTGTAAGATTGAAATTAAATACTACTCTATCCCTACTTCAATAGTTTCTAGATTAATTTTCACCTTTGTTCCCTTATCCACCTTGGATTCTATAGTTATACTATGGGAAAGTTTATTTAAAATCTGCTTACATAGATATAACCCAAGGCCTGTAGATTTTTTATCCCACCTTCCGTTATATCCTGTAAATCCTCTTTCAAATATACGTGATAGATCTTCCGCTCTTATTCCAATTCCTGTATCTTCTATAACAAGAGTCATTTTGGAAATCCTATCCATGTATATTGAAATAGTCCCATCTTTCGTGTACTTTAATGCATTTGATAACAGTTGCTCAATAACGAATACTAACCATTTTTCATCTGTTAATATATCACAGTTCAGCTCCTTAAAATTTAATTTTATCTTCTTTCTTATAAACATTCTGGAATATTTCCGTACGGCCTGTTTTACAATCTTATCAAGACTTTGCTTTCTTAATACGAGATCAGAAGACATGCTTTCAAGTCTTAGGTACTGTAATACAAATTCTACATATTGCTCAACCTTAAACAATTCCATAGAAAGTTCTGAACTTAAATCACTTTCTTCCGACTGAAGAATCAAATGCATAGCTGAAATAGGTGTCTTTATTTGATGAGCCCATAAAGTATAGTAATCTACTAAATCGCTCCGACTTATATCTGCATTATAAGCTGTTTGAAGATTTTGCTTGTAAGTTATAGTAAGCAAATCATAATAGTCTTTTTCAATCAAATCTTTAGCCTCAGGAAGATTATCAAAATTTAAAATAATATTATCCTTTAACTCTTGAAGCAGCTTATGTTTCTTGTAGAAATAAAAAAAATCTACTATAAGAAAAAGGAACCCTATACTTATGCAAAGAATACTAGCATAGGCTACAGGTTCTACTGGAAGATTATATAAAGAAAATACAATTACAAAAGTTAGACAACTCAAAATCAAAAAAATAACGCCCTTAAGTCTAGCCTTAATGTAAAAAGTTATAATCTTAAAAATCTCTGTCTTTTTCATATCATTCCACCAAATATCCTATACCCTTTTTAGTTACGATAAAATCGTATAACCCTATCTCCTGTAGCCTTTTGCGTAATCTTGTTATATTAACAGTTAATGTATTATCATCAATATAACTGTCTGTCTCCCATAATCTTGTCATAATAATATCTCTAGATACAATTTTTCCTTTATTCTCCATAAGTGTTTGTAATATTTTATTTTCATTTTTTGATAACTCAGCCTTATTCCCATTATAGGTTAAGGAAGAATCGCTCATATTAAGTATTGCTCCTCTATGCTCAAGTAGATTAGTCTGTCCTGTAAAATCATAAGTTCGCCTAAGTAAAGCCTGCACCTTAGCTGTTAGGACATTAAGATCAAAGGGTTTTGCAATGAAATCGTCTCCCCCCATATTCATAGCCATAACTATATTCATATTATCCGAAGCTGATGATATAAATATAATAGGAACTTTTGAAACTTTTCGAATCTCATTGCACCAATGATAGCCATTGAAAAAGGGCAAGGTAATATCCAGAAGAATAAGCTGTGGATTATAGGAGGCAAAAATAGAAAGTACATCTTTAAAATCGGTCACACAGTCTACTTCATATCCCCATGATTTTATATGATTTTTTAAAGCTTTAGAAATTATTAAATCATCTTCTACTATAAGAATTTTATACATTTACTTATCTCCTCAATTCCTTTTTAATCCAAATAACAACCTAATTATATCATAACTACTTTTATACATTAATTTCTTGTATTTATTTATGTTAAAGTTTATTCTTTTTCAATATATCTCTGATATCATCAATATCCCTAGCATAATAGTCCGCGCCTGTTTTCTCACATACCTTCGCATAATTTGAGAAGGCTGAACCTCCTAATATTATTATAGGTGAATTTTTACCGAAATGATTTTTTATAGCACTTATCATATATATTGCAGAGTCTATGTGATATTCTAGTGTAATAGAAATAGCAATAAATTTAGGTTTTTCAATATTTATTGCCTTAACAACACTCTGTACTGGAACATTACATCCTAAGTAAATTACATTCCAGCCTTCAATGTCCAATATATCACTTATCATTCTTAACCCAATATTATGAAGCTCTGCACCTGCATTTAAGGCTATCATTGATTTTGATTTAATATTTTTTTTCTTCTCCCTAAATTTTATTTCTCTCATAATATCAATTGTAACCTCTGATATAAAGTGTTCCTTCCATACATCTACTGTACCCTTCTCCCACAAAACACCAACTTCCTTCAAGACCTTATCTAATATATTAAAAAATATATATTCTATATTCACACCATCTTCATGAAAACCTACTATAAGTTTTCTTGCATTTTCACTATCTCCTTGTAAAAGATAATTTAAATAGACTTTATCAGCAGTTTTTAAATCTATACCCTTACTTTTAGCATCTTTCGTAGAACGAGCTATTTCCTCTGATCTTCCTAAAAGATAATCCAGAGTAACCTCAAATAAGTCAGCTATCTTATTAAGCTTTTCCATATCTGGAACTCTAGTTCCTTGCTCGTAATTAGCTACAGTAGTCTGCCCTATATTAAGTAAACTTGCAAGTTTTTTTTGCGTGTATCCCTTATTCTTTCTAAGTTCTTTCATACGATTTGCAAACCCGTTATTCATACTATACTCCTTTTCTTTTATATCATTAATTAATTATATCACATTTCGTGTATTTTATAAGTATTTTTTGTATTTGTCATTGCTTTAATTCATATTGTGATATATAATAATATCAATATTTAACTAATAATCATTATCCAAATTTGAAAATAATTATACTGACATAGGAGGATATAGTATGACACTACCATTTAAAATAGCTGTACGTTTTTTAAAGTCAAGTAAAGGTCAAACTGCACTTATTGCACTCGGAATTGCAGTTGGTGTATCAGTTCAGATATTTATTGGCTCTTTAATACAAGGGCTTCAAAAAAGCCTTATAAATAAAACCATAGGTAATTCATCTCAAATTACCATTTCGTCAAATACAGATGATAGGTTTATAAAAGACTATAGCGAAATTATTAATAAAATTAAAACTTCAGATAACAGAATTATAAACATTTCTGTAGCATCTGATGTTCCAGCACTTGTTAATGAAGATGAAAAAAACTATTCTGTTTTAGTAAGAGGAATGAATATAGAAGATTCCGATAAAATTTATAATATAAAAAAAAGAATATATGAAGGAAGAGAGCCAAAAAGTGAGCTTGAAACTATTATTGGTAAAGAGCTTCAACAAGAATTAGGAGCTAAAATCGGGGACAAACTCCAAATTATAACTAATTCAGGGGAAATTAATGAATTGACTATAACTGGTTTTTATAATCTTAATGTGGCTTCTATAAATAAATCTTGGATGATTACAACCCTAGAAACCTCACAGAGGATATTTTCACTTGATAATAGGATAACAGGTATTGAAATGCAAGTTAATGAAGTTTTTAAAGCAGATGAGATTGCATCAAAATTAATCCCTACTCTTGATAATAATTTTAAAGTTGATAACTGGAAAGCTCAAAATGCAGAGTTACTTAGCGGACTTAATGGTCAAAGCATTTCAAGCATAATGATACAAGTTTTTGTTCTAATATCAGTTTCACTAGCAATAGCTAGCATTCTAGCTATTACAGTTATTCAGAAGTCAAAGCAGATTGGTATTCTTAAAGCAATGGGTATAAAAGATAGATCCGCAAGTTTAATATTTTTATTCCAAGGACTCTTGCTTGGAGTTATGGGAGCAATCCTTGGCGTGTTACTTGGGCTTCTATTAGGAGTAGTATTTACCAAATTTGCACTAAATCCTGATGGAACCCCAGTTGTAGATCTTTATATTGATTATGGCTTCATAGCACTTTCTGCAATAATTGCACTTATATCTGCTACTGTAGCTTCATTAATACCGGCAAAACGATCTTCAAAACTTAATCCAATAGAGGTGATACGTAATGGCTAATATAATTAATTTAAATAATATAAATAAAACTTATGGTGATGTAATAAAAACTAAAGTATTAAATAATATTAATCTATCAATTGAAGAAGGTAGCTTTAACTCTATAATAGGTTCTTCTGGAAGTGGTAAAAGTACTCTTTTAAATATAATGGCAACTCTAGATAAACCAACTACCGGAGATGTCTTTATCAATGGAGAAAAAACTTCCATTATGAATAAAAATGAACTTGCAGAACTTAGAAATGAAACTTTAGGTTTTATCTTTCAGTTTCATCATCTTCTTCCTGAATTTACCGCACTAGAGAATGTTTTATTGCCATATAATATTAAACATTCTAAACCTTCAAAGGAAATAATTAAAACGGCTGAAGAACTATTATATCTTGTTGGTCTTGATAAGGTTAAAAATAATATTGCAACTAAAATGTCTGGAGGTCAACAGCAAAGAACAGCAATAGCAAGGGCCTTAATGAATAATCCAAAGATAATATTAGCAGATGAGCCTACTGGTAATCTTGATTCTGAATCCACGGAAATTATATATAATTTAATGAGAGATATAAATAAAATGTTTAATACAACATTTGTAGTAATAACTCATGATAGAAAAATAGCTGAAAAGGCTGATAGGATTATAGAAATAAAAGATGGCAAAATAATCATGGATATATAGTAAGCAATACTTTAATTTAAACATGCTTACAAATAGTGATATTCTAGTAGTATGGAGGAGGATATTCAAGTCTCCTCCATATTTTTTAATCTTTATATACTATTTAAAATTAATATAAAAATATTAGTCTGTTTTAATTATCTCTTTTTGTATATTTTAATATAGTAATACCGTTATCTACTATATATTCATTTAGATGCAATTTTATCGTAGGATTATTTCCTAAAAATAAAGGTCTTCCGGAACCTAATATTATTGGAATTATCCCAATAATATATTCATCAATAACATCAGCTTTAATAAAACTATCTATAAGTACACCTCCACCAAATAGAAATATGTCCTTTCCTTTCTTTTCTTTTTCTTCTTGTATTACTTTAACTATATCGCCATTAATAAAGTGTATATTATCTTTATCATGAATATTTTTAGATGTTGCTATATATACTTTTTTATTTTTATAATCATTATGCATATTTTGATCATAACAATTTTTTCCCATAACCACTATATCTACACCTTCCAAAAACTTATCAAAATCAAATTTATCTTTAGTATTTAATATGCTGTCTCCAGCACCAACTATCCAATCATATCCTCCATCATCTGATGCTATATACCCATCAAGACTTATTGCCAAATTCAAAATTATTTTTCTTTTCATATTAAATGCCTCCTTAATTATACAAATTATTTTAATTTTTAAATGTTTTATTATCATTATTATTTAATATATAATTAATTATAATTCATAATAGTTGACATCTTATGTCATGTGATAGGAGGAAAAAAATGAGAGCTGATAGATTAATTTCTATAATAATGTTATTGCAAATAAATAAAAAGTTAACTGCTTCCGAACTATCAAAAAGGCTTGAAGTTTCTATAAGAACTATTTACAGAGATATTGATACACTTAGTCGAATTGGAGTTCCTATTTTTACTGATAAAGGCATAAATGGTGGAATAAAACTTTTAGGAGACTATAAGACATCACTTAATGGAATAAGTAAAAAAGAACTTTTATCACTATTCATTCCTACTAGTGATAAGATTTTAGAAGACTTAGGTATAGAAAACCTTAAATATTCTGCAGTTCTTAAAATCTTAGGAACATCTACAACTAATGAAATACAAGAATTAGAAAATATTCAAAACTATATTTATATAGATATGTATACTTGGAATGAATCTAACAATATAGTTAACATAAATATTCTTTCTATATTGCAAAATGCTATATGGAATTCAAAGTCCTTAAAAATATTATATAGAAAAGTAAATGAGACAAAAGAAGTAGAGTTAAACCCACTTGGCTTGGTTTGCAAACGAAGTATTTGGTATTTAGTAGCTATAAACAATGAAATTATTAAAACATATAAAGTTAAATCTATTGAATCAGCTTTATTAATGGATTCTTTTATTAGACCTCATGATTTTAATCTTAAAAACTACTGGAGAACTTCTACTACCAATTATAAAAAGTTAATTCCTAAACATACTTTTACATTTAAAATTAACCCAAATATATTAAATAATATAAAAGAAAGGCAATTCATAACTATTATTGATACCTTTATTGAAGAAGATGAACTTTATATTAAAACAAAGTTTGATGCAATATGGCAAGGTATAGAATTTGCTTTTGGATATGGTAAAGATATTAAAATTATTGAACCTATTGAAGCTATCTCTGAAATTAAGAAAAAAGCATTAGAAGTAATTGGTTTGTATTAAATATATATCATTGTATTCTAAGCTTTAAAACAATTTTCTTTAATATCTAGATTTATTTTTGCAGTAATACTTATAATAAATTATAATATCATTAATCTTAATATTCTTATAAGGGAAGTGAATTTATGTCAAAGATAATTATTATTGAAGATACTGAAACAATAAGAAAGGAATTAAAGATCTTTTTAACTAGATATGATTATGAAGTTCTTGCTCCATCAAATTTTGAAAACATTATTCATTACATCCTAAAAGAAAATCCTGATTTATTACTTCTAGATATAAATCTTCCTGTATTTGATGGCTATCACATATGTAGAGAAATAAGAAAAAGTTCAAATATGCCTATTATAGTAGTTACAAGCAGAAACAGTGAAATGGATGAAATTATGAGTATGAATTTAGGCGCTGATGATTTTATTACAAAACCCTATAATACTCAAATTCTTTTAGCGAGGATTTCTTCACTCTTAAGAAGATCTCAAGGGTCATCTCTTCAAGATACAATGTATTATTATGATTTAAAACTTAATTTGTCTAATAGCTCAATTACTTACAATGAAAATACAGTAGAGTTAACTAAAAACGAGCTTAAAATACTTTCATGTATGATTAAAAATAAGGGGAAGATAGTATCTAGAGATGAGCTAATGAATTTTATGTGGAATTCAGATATTTTTGTAGATGATAATAATTTGTCTGTTAATGTTACAAGATTAAGAAAGAAATTAGAGGCGATTGGAATGAAAGACAATATAGAAACTAGACGTGGACTTGGATATATACTGCCATGAGTTTAAAAGATTATTTAAAAGATAGATTCTTATTTCTTTTAATTAATTTTATATTATTCATTATCATCTGTTTAATAATGCTACTTATTAATGTTAATAGCAATATAATAATTCTAGTTTTCTCAATATGGTTCTTCCCCCTTCTTTCTTTTATTATTACTGAGTTTATAAAAACAAATAAGTTTTACAAGGACTTAAATAATACTATGGAAAACTTAGATGAAAAATATCTTATCTCTGAAATTATAAAGGAGCCTGATTTTATTGAAGGAAAAACTGTCTACAATATATTAAAAGAAACAAACAAAGCTATGCATGAGCATGTAAAAAAATATAAGGATATGCAAAGTGAATACCGTGAGTATATAGAGACTTGGGTTCATGAAATAAAGACTCCTATCTCCTCAACGCGACTTATCATAGAAAATAATGAAAATAAGGTTACTACGAGTATTGATTATGAAATAAGAAAAATTGAAAATTATATTGAGCAAGTACTATATTACTCAAAAAGTAATAATGTAAGCAAAGATTATATAATAAAAGAGATTTCTTTGGCCTCTGTAGTAAGAAATACTATCAAGAAAAATTCAAGAGACTTTATAAACAGAAGAATTTCTGTTGACATGGACTCAGTAGAAGGTAATATATACTGTGATTCCAAGTGGCTTGAATTCATATTAAATCAAATTATAGGAAATTCTATTAAATATAGCATAGAAAATGAAGGAAGGATAAAAGTTTATACTACTTTAAATGAAAATAATATAATTCTTACTATAGAAGATAATGGAATAGGTATAATAAACAAGGATATCAATAGGATTTTTGAAAAAGGCTTTACTGGGGATAATGGAAGAAAACTTGGTAAGTCTACTGGAATAGGACTTTATTTATGCAAAAAGCTTTGTGCTCAACTAGGCTTAGGCCTTAGTTTAACTTCTAAACTTGGTGAGGGAACAAAAGTTAGTATTGTCTTTCCAATTGGCAAGGTTAACTTGATAAATTAAATTTATATTTATAATGGATTCATAGCAATTATATTTAAAATAGCTATGAGTCCATTATTTTTTATCCACTTAGATTTTTTATCTTGCAAAAATGTAACCTTAATGAAATATAAACTAATATGCATCTAGCAGAAGTGTTAGTAAAATAATATACATAAAGAAATTATTAATCAAAGCTTGGAGGAATTTTTTATGAAAAAATTTTTAATACCTATTTTACTAGTAATTTTAATATGGACCGGATTGAACTCTGCTTATAATTATTTCTTCGGTCCTAAAATTATAGAAATTACACTAACTAAATCTGTTGATGACAAAGGAAAAGCTAATGAGGCAACTAATACTTTTACTTCCAAAGATAAGATTTACCTTTCTGCAAAGGGAAAAAAGTTTGCTATAAAAGAAGCAACTGTTGTTTGGTACAAGGGTGAGATATTAACAAAAAATAGATTTAAGGTAGAGGAAAATATAGAAATAAATAACTCTGGATATTTTACTGCCGAGCTATCAATTCCTGGAGGTCTTGAAGAAGGTGAATATGGAGTAGCAATCTTTAATGGCAATAATGATATTATAGAACAAAAAATTGAATTTAAAGTAAAAAATTAAAGTAATATGGAATAACTGTAAATATTAAATCTCTTTAGGGGGAAAGACTTTGGAGGAAAGCAATGGAAAATATATTAAAGGTAGAAAAAATTGAAAAATATTATGGTAATAAAGGTAATATAACAAAGGCTATAGATAATATAAGTTTTACTGTGGATAAGGGAGAATTTGTTGGAATAATGGGGCCCTCAGGTAGTGGTAAAACTACTCTATTGAATTGTATTTCAACTATAGATAATGTTACAACAGGTAATATTATTATAAATAATAAGGATATTACTAAGCTTAGACCTAAG
This sequence comes from Clostridium sartagoforme, assembly GCF_039521405.1. Taxonomy (NCBI): domain Bacteria; kingdom Bacillati; phylum Bacillota; class Clostridia; order Eubacteriales; family Clostridiaceae; genus Clostridium; species Clostridium sartagoforme. The sequence goes on along the minus strand of NZ_BAAACH010000002.1, from coordinate 18,487 downwards.
TCCATAGAAAAATTCAGACGTGATGAGTTAGGCTTTATATTTCAGGATTTTAATCTTTTAGATACTCTTACTGCCTATGAAAATATAGCTTTGGCTCTAACAATACAAGATAGGAAGGTTACTGAAATAGATAGCCTTATTAAAAAGGTAGCAGAAAAACTAGAGATATTAGATGTTTTAACTAAATATCCATTCCAAATGTCAGGAGGTCAAAAGCAAAGAGTAGCTTCTGCTAGAGCTCTAGTTACTGAACCTTCACTTATACTAGCTGATGAGCCTACTGGAGCATTAGACTCTAAATCCTCAAGACTTCTTTTGGATTCTTTTGAAAAGTTAAATAAAGAGCTTCAAGCTACTATACTAATGGTTACTCATGATGCTTTTACAGCTAGCTATGCTCATAGAATTTTATTTATTAAGGATGGCAAGATATTTAATGAACTAATTCGTGGAAATGACTCTAGAAAAGAATTTTTCAATAAAATAATTGAAATTGTAACTTTACTTGGAGGAGATGCTAGCGATGTTTTCTAAAATAGCAATAAATAATGTAAAAAGGAGCTTTAAGGATTATTCTATATATTTTCTTACTCTAACATTTGCAGTATGTATTTTTTATAGCTTTAATTCTATTGAATCTCAAAAGTCACTACTTGATATAAATACTAGTACTGAAGAATACATGATAATGTTAAATAAACTAATAGCTGGAGCCTCTATATTTGTATCTTTTATTCTAGGCGGTCTTATAGTTTATGCTAATAATTTTCTTATAAAAAAGCGTAAAAAAGAATTAGGTATATACATGACATTAGGTATGTCTAAGAGGAAAATCTCTAGAATCCTAATTCTAGAAACCTTTTTTATTGGCTTATTATCCTTAGTTGTTGGAATTTTATTAGGAATTATAGTTTCTCAAGGGCTATCAGTTATTACAGCTAAATTATTATCAGTTAATATGAATAACTATAAATTTATTATATCAATAAGTTCAATAGCTAAGTCTTCATTATATTTTGGAGTAATATTCATTTTAGTAATGATATTTAATCAAGTTACTATTTCTAAGTATAAACTTATAGACATGCTTAATGCAGCAAAGAAGAATGAGGAAGTAAAGATCAATAATCCTATTATTTCAATAATTATGTTTATTTTATCCCTAGCATCACTTATATCTGCATATACTCTAATAATGAAAATTGGGTTATCTGTTGATGATTATCGTTTTATGCTTTCAATTGTTTTAGGGATTATTGGAACTATACTATGGTTTTTTAGTCTCTCAAGCTTTTTAATTCAAATTATACAAAAGAATAAAAATATATATTTTAAAAAATTAAATATATTTGTTTTAAGACAAATTAATAATAAAATAACAACTAACTTTATATCCATGACTACTATATGTCTTATGCTTTTTTTAACTATAACACTTTTATTTAGCATGTTTAGCTATAAAAGTACCTTTGATAAATCCTTAAAAGGTAATACTTACTTTGATAGTTCTGCAAAGCTTTATGTTGATACTGATGTCCAAGAAATTAATGATATGGAAGAGCTTTTAAATAGTATAAACTTTAACTTTGATTCTTCTGAAAAATATGTTTTTTTCAATCAATACAAACTTGATATTTATCTAAGCGAACTACTAAATGATTATTTAACTAAAAAAGAGATAGATGAAATGAAGTTTTCTTATTCAGATCATACTATACCAGCAGTAAAAGTATCTGAATATAATTCTATAAATAAACTTTTAGATAAAGATTCTATAGATTTAAAAGATAATGAGATATTAATTGTGTCAAACTATGATGAATTTAACAAAGCCTTCCATAAATTTATTAAAAATGAAAACTCTGTAGTAATCGATAATAATACTTATATCATTAAAAATGGGAGTACAGTTAAAGATAATATATCTAGTGTGGCCCGTGAATTAAAATTTATATATTTCATAATACCTGATAACTTTGAAGGAAAATTAACACTAGAACAATCAAATGTTAATGTAATATATGATAAAAGTAACTATGCAAAATCAGAAGAAAAGTTTTCAAAATTCTATGTTAATATTTTAGAAAATAGAAATCCTGATGGTTCAACTGCTTTAGTTCTTGGAAACACATTGGAACAATTATATTCCCTAGTGTATGGTTCATCTGCAATGGTTGTATTCTTAGGCATATATTTAGGAGTAGTATTTTTAATATCAAGTGCTGCAGTGTTAGCATTACAGCAATTATCAGAAGCAAGTGATAGTATTAGTAGATATAATTCTCTTAAGAAAATAGGTGTTACTGAAAAAATGATAAATAAATCAATACTAAAACAAACCTTAATTTATTTTATGGCACCTTTATCACTAGCTATTATACATTCAATAATTGGTATGAAAGTAGTAAATGAAGTCTTTGCTACTTATAATAAAAATTTATTCAGTAACTCTTCTATAATAATAGCTTTAGCTCTTACTATAATATACGGTGGATATTTCTATACAACTTATATTAGCTTTAAAAATATAGTTAGAAATAGTAAATAGTATTTTACCTTTATCTCATAGTTGATAATTTTATTTTATTAATTACTACTAAGTTAAGTAACTTTAGATTTATGTAATTCAATTTTTATCTTATTGGATAATAAAAGGAGCTGTCGCACTGTTGCGACAGCTCCTTTTATTACTTTTGAAAATTTAAATTCTTATTTATATTAATATTATACTGTTCTATAAAATTATCTTTATTCTGCATTCCTCGCTCCTAGCAATCCCACTTATTTTTCTTCATATCAACATGATTCTCATCTTTAAAAGATACACCTTCTTCTAACAGTAGATATCGTTGTTCCTGCCATCCTGGTGCTAACCTTCCAGCATGATTTACCACACGATGACATGGATATTTGCCATAAAATTCTGCCTGGCTAAGGACCCTCCCTACAAGTCGTGCATTTTTGTCTCTACCAATAAGACTTGCAATTTGTCCGTACGTAGCTACTTTCCCTTTTGGGATTTCTTCAACAACAGAAAGTATTTGATAAATCAATTGTTCATTCATAATCTTTTTCATATATTCTCCTGTAATAATAAAGATACTCTTTTCTTTTAATTTGCTCCTGTGATACGTATGGAAAATCCCATCCTATTATTCGTGGTCTATTAATTCCATTACTATTAGCCCAATCTTGCATATGTTTTATAGCATTCTATTCTGGCTCTCTACTTATAACTGAATATTTAGAGAAAGAAAATGACTCTACAGCTTCTGCTCTAATATTAAAATAGGGTTCATTAATTATACTCATATCTTCCCTAATTAACCTATCCTTAGATCATGAGAAAAACTTGCATCACTAAAGTCTATTTAGTGCTCTTGTTAAAACAGTATCCCAGGGTCTTGACTCAATCATCCTAATATCATTTTGATTACAAATATCTGCTATCCACTTTCCATATGTAATACTTATTTCGGCTCTGTAGTGTTGCATATTACCACCTTCTCTTGATAAATAATTCTGTAATATTTGATTAATGTCTGTTTCGTTTACAAAAATTGACTTTACTTCTGGTTCCCTAAATGAATTTGTGAACTCTGGGTAGATAAAATCGCCCTCAATAATAATAGGTAAGTTGTCTTTAATATGCCTGTTTACAAGCTCTTTCAATACTGGAATCATCTCTTTGCTTACATCAATCAACCAGTTCACATTGTCATCAACTCCAACATCCTCCCAATTCAAACCATCATCCCAATAATGTATTGCTGGAAAACTATCCTTAGTTGTAACCTTTTCTACAGATAGATGAATATCATCTACTTCTAGAACATTAACACCGTAAAACTTTGCAATTTCATACGCTAGGCTTGATTTACCGGTTCCCGAAGCTCCACCAATAAATAAAACTGTCCAGTCTCTATCATTATTCACCTATTAACCCCCTTTATAAATTCCCCTTTTAACTTTAATTCTAAATTTATTACTTATTAATTATAACATAATTTGTAAATATAGGCTTTCTTATGATATGCTATTTTTATATATAAAAATAGCCTTAGCCATTGATATTAATTAGCTAAGACTATAAAAATCATTTATAAGGAAACTCCACTCACATGCGTTCACTGAGTAAGTTCCACCGATCAAATCGAAGATTTGAGGTGTCACTTATGATACGGTTCCCCCTTCATTATTCTAAACGCTCTATATATTTGCTCTAGAAGCATAACTCTAAATAATTGATGTGGAAATGTCATTTTTGAGAAGCAAAGCTTATAATTTGCTCTTTTTATAACATTTTGCGATAATCCTAAGCTTCCTCCTACTATAAAGGCTATGTTTGAATTCCCCATTACTCCACAGTTTTCTATGTAGTTTGCAAATTGCTCTGAAGTCAGATTTTCTCCTTTTAAGTCCATTGCAATTACAAACATATTATCTTTTATTTTAGATAGTATAAGCTCTCCTTCTTTTTCTTTTATTTGTAATTCTTCTTTTTCCGAAGCATTATCTGGTGTTTTTTCATCTTGAAGTTCTATTATATCTAATTTACAATATCTGGTTAATCTTTTTGAGTATTCATCTATTGCTTGCTTTAGATACTTTTCTTTTAATTTACCTACTGAAATTATTGTTATATTCATAACCATTTTCTCCTCTTAAGTTTTACCTTATTCTAATTAGTAAATGATTTATACTATTATAGATATAAATCATTTAATCTGCATTAGTAAAGTTTTCAACATCTATTATTGTTGTTCCTTTTTCTACTGGAGTTTTTTTCTTTAAATAAATTCTAAGTACATCTGCATTATAAACAGCTTGTATCTTACTTGGTTCAACATTAGGAACATAATAGCTTTTTTCTAAATTTGATCCTTCTTGGAAGATTGCAACCATGGAATTTTCATTACTAAAAATTTGATTTTTTTTAACTTTAATCCTTATGTGATCTTCTTCATAATCTATATCTATATCTTTTTTATTTAGGCCAACTAACTTTCCTTCTATTAAATATCGATCTCCGTAATCAATAAATTTTAAGTCTAATTCATCTTCTATGCTACTAAATGCTGAGTTTAAAGCCTCACTATTTAAGACTGAATCTACTATATTATTCATTAAATTTTCATTTGTAACTAATGAAGTAAAAACTTCACTAAATACAGTATTAAACGTACCTCCAAAAGCTCCAAATATATTATTACTGCTAGTAAAACTAGTATATCCATAATTACTATTAAAATTATTTATATTGTTAGTATTATTACTATTTCCATTAAACATTCCACCAGTCATATTGTTCATTAAAAAAGGGAATATCTGAAACATATTATATCTCCTACTTAAAAAATTCTTATATAATATAATTTTATTTTATATAAGGCTTTTTGACACAATAAAAGGGGATATAACACAATAAAAATTAAAAACTTAAAATGAAAGCTAATAGAAAAATCTCATATAGCTTTTAAATTTAATTTATTTTTAGTAATCTTAAAAAAATTACATCAATAATTATCCATTGTTAATTTTTCTAGTACCCTATATTTTCATTCATAAATATTACGTGGATCCTATCTTTCCTATTTTGGCTTGCTATAACGGTAAATTCTCTACATACCTTTTCATTACTTTTACAATCCATACAATATCCAACCTTTGTACATGGAGTTTTCTTGTTTAGTCTCTTTGCATTAGCTGGAGCACATATTTCTCTGTTTCTTTTTATAGCTTCGTCTATGTCTTTTACTATTTTATTTACTCCTACTAAAAGGATTACCTTATCAGGTCCATATAACATTGCTGCTACTCTATTTCCATTCCCATCAACATTATATAACTTTCCATCTTCAGTTACTGCATTACTACTTGCAAAATATGCATCCGCTAAAAAGCTCTCTTTAAATATTTTAGTAATTTGTTCTGATGTTAAACCTTCCTTATATCTGTCTAAGAACTTATATCTTCCATTTCTTAGATAATCTATAACTCCATATTCAAATAAGGACATTGATCCACCACAAGATACTACTGAACCTTCAGAAACTAATTGTTCAATTTTAAAGAATAATTCTTCCTTTGAATTTACTAAATATCCATTCATATTATTATTATTTAATGACTCTATTGTCCTTTTTATCCTTTGTTCATTAACCCAATTTAAACTACTATCCATATAATCTTCCCCCAATAATTTTTATTTTCATATTTATTATAATAAAATGAATTTTAAATTTAAACTAATATACTTTTAAAATATATTTATATAAATATTTATTATTACTTGTACTTTATATATTATCTAATTCTATAACAAAAAAAGACCCAAATTCATAGGCCTTTTAATAAAATTATTTTCCACAACACTTTTTATATTTCTTTCCACTTCCGCATGGACAAGGATCATTTCTTCCTACTTTATTTTCATTTCTTACAATAACAGATTCTCTATATGTTTTTTGTAATTCTTTTCTCTTTTCTGGCGAGAATATTCCTTCCCATTGTGGTAGTGTATATAAGTATTCAGCTTTTGCATCTAACATATTAATATAAAGTTTTTCTAAATCTACTTGTAATGAAATTTCATCATTAGCTGATAAAACTTCTAAATCAAGTGTTTCTTTTAAGCTATCATTTATTCCATCAACAAATCCCATAACGAATTCTTCTGTTGTATTATGTTTAGCTGCTAAATCACTAATTGTAAATTTGAAATTATCTTTATGCTTAGCTAATATTTCTTTGTATATAGCTTTTTCAATTTCCATATACTCATTCCAAAAAGCTTGTTCTCCTTTTGTCTTAACATATTCAACTACCATATCTGTCCATTGCTTATATAAACTCATAGTTCATTCTCCTTTTTAAATGGTTTTATAATTAATTTAATAAGTTTTACTCTTTTGATTTAATTATGTAACATGAATCATTTTCACAATAATTACATTTAACACCTTTTACTTCTTCTATAATAGGAAATGTTTCTTCATAATTAATAAAATCATCCATTGCATCTTCAACATGATCCTTACATGCGTATATTTTTCTACTATCCATATAAATCATCTTCTTCCTAATAACTAAATTTCTATTATGTTACTTGGACTGTGTCTATCAGCCATAGTTAATTCTATATCTAATTTTGATACTATATCATTTTCCCTCAATACTCCAATAACAGTTTCTAATGCAAGGTCTGGATGATTATTAGTACCACTTAAATGTCCTAATATTATCTTTTTGTTTGGTTTATATCTAATTAAATCAACTATAGCTTTGCCACAATCTTCATTAGATAAGTGTCCAACTTCACTTAAAATTCTTCGTTTTAAATTGTAGGGATACGGTCCAAACTTTAGCATATTTACGTCATGGTTGCTTTCCAATAATATTATATCCGAGTCCTTTATATTATCTCTTATCTCTTCTGTATATATTCCAAAATCTGTAGTCACACTTATCTTTTTTCTTTTATAATGCATTGTATATCCTACTGGTGCAACTGCATCATGAGGTATATTAAATGATGTTATATCTAAATCCTTTATAGATAATGTGGACCTTCTATCCATTATTCTTATATTATGTTCTTTTATTTTTCCTATTCCTGCCTCCATAGCTGACCAGGTGTCTGAGTTAGTGTATATTGGAATATCATATTTACGCGATAATACCCCAATTCCTCTTATATGGTCTGAATGTTCATGAGTAACAAATATTCCATCTATATCTCCTGGATTTTCTCCTATGATTTTTAAAGCGTCATCTATTTTTTTTCCTGGCAAACCCGCATCTATTAATATTTTAGCATGCTCTGAAGCAATAAACATACTGTTTCCACTGCTCCCACTATATAATGAGCAAAATTTCATTTTACTATCCCCCATGCAGATACTATTCTATTACTCTCACAATATCTGCACCTAATGCAGTAAACTTATCTTCAATATGCGGATATCCTCTATCAATATGTTCAATTTCTAATATTTCTGTTACACCTTCTGCAACTAATCCAGCTATAACCATTGCTGCCCCAGCTCTTAAATCTGTAGCTATAACACTAGCTCCTGCTAACTTTTCACTACCTTCAATTATAGCAGTTCTTCCTTCTACCTTTATAGTTGCTCCCATTTTTTTCAGTTCATCTATGTGCTTATGTCTACTTTCCCAAATACTTTCAGCAATTAAACTCTTACCTGGTACTATACTTAATAAAGCTGACATAGGTTGTTGTACATCTGTTGGAAATCCTGGGTATGGAGCTGTCTTTACATTAACTCCTTTTAAGTCTCTCTCAACATATACTCTAACACTATCATCACCCTCTTCAACTGTAGCTCCCATTTCAATAAGTTTTGCTGCAATTGATTCTAAGTGCTTTGGTATAACATTAGTTATAGTTACATCACCTTTAGTAGCTGCTGCTGCTATCATAAATGTTCCTGCTTCAATTTGATCTGGTATAACACTATAATTACATCCTGATAACTTTTCTACACCTTTTACTCTAATTATATCTGTTCCAGCACCTTTTATATCTGCTCCCATAGAGTTCAAAAAATTTGCAACATCTACTACATGAGGTTCCTTTGCAACATTTTCAAGTACTGTTGTTCCTTCTGCTAGTGTTGCTGCTATCATAACATTTATAGTTGCTCCAACTGTTACAACGTCAAAAAATATATTTGCTCCATGTAAATGTTCAGCTTCAACAATAACTGCTCCATGTTCTATAGTTACACTAGCTCCTAATGCTTCAAATCCTTTTATATGTTGATCTATTGGTCTAACTCCTATAGGGCATCCCCCTGGAAGTTCCACTCTTGCTTTTTTGAATCTTGATAATAAAGCTCCAATAAAATAATATGAAGCTCTCATTCTTCTTACATCATCAGTACACGCTTCCACACTTCTTACATCTGTAGCATCTATTTCTAAAGTATTGTTATCTAGTTTATTTACTGTACATCCAAGACTTCTTAATATTCTTTCAAGACAATGTACATCTTCTATATCTGGTACGTTATCTATTGTACATTTTCCTTCACTTGCCATTATTGCTGCTGGTAATATAGCTACAGCTGAATTTTTGGCACCATTTATATCTACTGAACCTTTTAGAGATTTTCCCCCGCTTATAACTAATTTTTCCATCCATTTCACCCTTATCATATTTTATGTATATATATTAATCTTTCCTATTATTTCAACTATTAACCATTTTTCTGTGACATTCTTAAAAACTTACAATACTCATTATAACATAAAAATAATTTAAGGAAATAGAGTTTTTTCTTCCAAATAAAAGCTTTTTTACTAACCTTTATAATATTGAACTTTTATTTATATTTCCTTTTTAATTTTTTTGTAATATGTTATAATTTATAACAAAGTTTGTATCTATACAAATTAATTTAATAAGAGAGGCTAAAGCTATGAAATACTATTTAGTGGCATTATTTGATGATGAGTCTTATAAAAGTTTAAATCCAATCCAAAAAAATCTATCTAAACGTTTTAGAGCAAATAGGAATTCGCCAACACCTTATATTCCCTTAGAAATAATTGAAAATCCTAATATAGATAAATTAGATGTTGTGATAGATAAGATAGTTAAGCCCTATAAAAACTTTAAAGTTCAATTATCTACAGAAGTTTCAGTTTCTGAAACCAATAAGACTTTAAATATGAAAATAGAAGATGTAGGATATATCAAAAGGCTTAATAGATTAATGAGTGATACATTAAAATTACATGGGTTTAATATACAAAATTATAATAGTGAATTATCAATGCATATATCCTTAGCTAATCTTAACTATATACCTAAGGATATGAAAAAATTTGATGGCGAAGTTAACTTTAAATCTAATTGTGAAACTCTTAAAGTTGATAGAATTGAAATTTGGAAGGTATCTACCAATAAAAGGGAAACTTTAATAAAAAGTTATCCATTAAAAAAGAATTTATATTTATAAGTTGAAAAAGTGTTTAAATTTAAACACTTTTTTTATTTTTCTTAACATAAAAAAAATTTATTTTTTTGTATTCGTTTACCCCGCTTTTCATTTGTAAAATATTTTTGTAAAATATATAATAGTAAATCCTTAAAAATAGGGGGATATTTATGGAAATAATAGCTTTTTTTGAAGCACAAAAGGAAAAAAATAAAAATATTATTATTGATAACACTTTAAGCGAATATAAAATCTGGGCTAGAAAACACTTAGAATTACATACAAAGCTTAGTTATCTAGCTGACGAGACCCAATGTTATAAATATTGGTTATCAGAAGATATTCCAGTAAATAAGTCTATATTATTTGAAAAATACTTAGATTGTTTTTCTCATATAATTAATCTTGGAATTTATAGACATTATGACAGTATACAAGAAATTATTATAAAGCCAAATGATTACTGTTTAAGCGATCAATTTTTAAACTTATTTATAGACTTAAATGATTTAATAATATCACCATCTGAAGATCATTATATAACTCTTATTGAAGATTTTATTAGCTTAGGAATCACTTTAGGTTATTCAGAATCTAAAATCACAGAGTCATTTATTAGTATATAACAAAAAACCTTCTATAAAAAACATAGAAGGTTTTTTCATATTTATCATCTTTAAATGGAATACTATCTTAGAGGTGATTTAAATGTTGGCAATTATTTATGCAATAATTTCAGGCATATCCATGACATTACAAGGTATATTTAATACTAAGTTAGAAGAAAAGGTAGGAACCTGGGAAACAAATGTTATAGTTCAAGGAACTGCTTTAATAGTTACTCTAATTATTGTAACCTTATTTGGGAAAGGTAATTTTAAAGCTATAAAAGATGTAAATAAGCTTTATTTATTAGGTGGATTTTTAGGTGTTATAATTATATTTACTGTTATGAAAAGTATTGGTGCTATGGGAGCAACATGTGGTATAGGTATAATTTTAGTTGCCCAATTAGCTTCTGCTGGCATGATTGATGCTTTTGGCTTGTTTGGAACAGAAAAAATATCATTTCACTTAAAGGAATTTATAGGTATAGCTATTATGATATTAGGAATTATTATTTTTAAATGGAGAAGTTAATACTTCTCTTTTTTTTACTCTTTAAGAAAACTTACATATTACCTTTTTTTATATATTAATTTATAACTATTAACAAAAATCATACTTTTAATATACTATATATTGTAATCAATTTTAGGAGTATATTATGTTTTCTTCTAATAAAAAATTAGACTTAAACTTAAAAAACTGTATGTTATCAAAACCCTATAATAATTATAGGGTAATTATTAAATATAAAAGATTTCAGGAAAGTTTAATAAAAAAAATATCCTCATATAATGGTATGCTTATAAATAATATAAAACATTGTAATTTAATTTGTGCAAAATTAAATTCTAAGGCTATTCACAGATTATTGGAATATCCTGAAGTAGAATATATTTGCTTTGATGAGTACTTATTTTTATGTGGTATGAGTGTTAGTACTGCAAATAAGGTTAGACTATCTAACAAAACAAAAAGTAAGGGTAATGGCATTGGTGTCGCTATAATAGATACTGGAGTATATCCTCATCCTGATTTAGTTACTCCAATAAATAGAATATCTACATTTGTAGATTTAATAGATAATCTTAAATATCCTTATGATGATAATGGCCATGGAACTTGTACCGCTGGAATTATTGCTGGAAATGGTGAAAAATCCAATGGAATGTATCGTGGTATTGCTCCAAATTGTAATATTCACTGCTATAAAGCCTTTGATAAAAGTGGCAAAGGATTTATATCTGACATACTTTATGCAATGGAACTTATAGCTGAAACAAGTGAAAAAAATAATATTAAAGTTTTATGTTTACCCTTTGAGCTTTTAAATTATAATGTATTTGTTCAAAAATGTTTTAGCTCAATGGTATCTTTAGAAAATAGTAAAAATATAACTTGTATAGTTCCAAGTGGCAGCAATAGAAACTTTGATGGATCTATTACAGGAATCGCACTATGTAACGATTGTATAACTGTTTCAGGATATGATTCCACTTCCAAAATTAAACCTTATACTTATTCATCAATAGGAGGCTTAAAGAAAGACTCCAAACCTAACTTATGCGCTGCTTGTGTTAATATAGTATCTTTAAACTCTAATACCAATTATATCTCTGAAAGAGATGGTATTAAATTATACCCTTCAAAGCTTGATAGCTCATACAAGACATTTACTGGTACATCATTAGCTGCTGCTTATGTTTCCGGTATATGTGCTTTAGTCTATGAAGGTGATCAAAGCTTAACACCAAAAGATATAAGGTCTCTTTTAAAAATTGCCTGCGAACCAGTAGAGATTCCAAAGAATTATCAAGGCGATGGTAAAGTAAATATTAAGTCTATAGTAAAATGAAAGGTTACTTAAAGTAGTACCTTTCATTTTATATTTGTATATTTAATATTATTGTACTATATAATTTGTTGGATCTACAGGTTCATCATCTACTCTAAGTTCAAAATGTAAATGAGGACCAGTACTAAAGCCAGTATTTCCTATAGCTCCAATTATATCGCCCTTTTTAACTTTCTCTCCAACCTTTACATAAAAATCATCTAAGTGTCCATAATATGTATTCATATTATCTTCATGCTTAACAATTATTAAATTACCATAGCCTCCATCATTATATTGAGAGTAAATTACTTCTCCATCCATAGCAACAAGAACATCGTCTCCTATATTTCCCGCGATGTCTATCCCCTTATGAAATGAATTCCATCTTTCTCCATACCCAGAGGTCATATATCCCCCCCTAGTTGGACTTTTTAAAAAAGCCATACCATAATCATAAGGGTTCTTAGTTCCCCTATATATTTTTTTACCTACTTCTTTTTTTATAATTTCCTCTCTTATTATATTGCTTTCTGTAATTTCCTTGTTTTTATATGTAACTTCCCTTACTTGGTTTTTCAATCCTACTTCTCCATATTCGACTTTACTTTCTCCCAAATACATATCTTCAGTAGGGATTATCGTTGTGCTAGGCTGCACCTTAACTATTTCTTCATCAATACATTTTAAACTTAGTTTAATGTTATTTTTATCTTCCTTTGATAATTCATATATATAATCAGATAACTCTTTATTAGTTTTTAATAAAGATACATCAAATCTATCTTCCTTTAGCTTAATATCTCCTTCTATTTCAAAAGATAATACTGCATCTTGTCTAATATTAATTTCATTTATATATTTTTGTAATACTAAATCTTTTATATTATTCATATTATTTTCTAGTGAAGTATATCCTACTACCCTATCCTCTAAAACTAACTCATATCCATTTACTTTTCCTGTTAATGCAACTAATAGATTATCAATTATATTATTATTAGATATTCTATTAGATATAGTATATGTTTTGTTATTTAAGTTCATATTACTAAATGGTTCATTTATCTTTGCATTTGCTTTAATTAAATTAATATTTACTACAAGTATAATTATAAATATCGATACTGTAAATTTTTCAACTAACCTTATCGAGTCTCCTTTTTTATCCATAAAAACTCCTTTCATTTTTAATAATGTTAAGCAACACATCTTTTAGTTTTGCCAAATTTAGAAATAATATTCTTTTTTTATATTCCTTAGTTATGTTGAGCCTATTACTTCACTTTGTTATAATTAACTTATTGTAATATTACTTTTAGAAAGGTAGATGTAATTATGAGCACTTTTATGCTTAAATCAAAGCCTTTAGACTTTACTCCTGTAAGCAATATATTTATTGAAAAGTATATACCAAAAGCTAGAGGAGAATTTATTAAAGTATATCTTTTAATGCTTAAATATAATTTTACTGGTGAAATAGGCGTTAACGCCTCAATATTAGCTACTACATTAAATCTTTTAGAGTCTGATATAATAAATGCACTTAACTATTGGAATGAGGAAGGTATTATTAAATTAATTCCAATAGATAGAATGGGAAACTTTGAAATAGAATTTATAGATCTTTCTGAGGATAAATCTGTTGGTAAAAATCAATTCAATTTATTAGAAGAATTATCGGATGAAACTAATAATGGTATGCTAAAGGATATTGAAAAATTATTAGGCCGTCCTCTATCCCCTAGTGAGTTTGCTACTTATATAGGATGGAAAAAAGATTTTGACTTTTCTTCAGAATTGATACTATTACTAATTGAGTTTTGTGCTTCCAAAGGAAAAACAAATCACAGATATATAGAAAAGGTAGCATTAGCTTGGAATGAAATGAATATAAAAACTATTTATGATGCTCAAAATTATATAAGAAAAACGGAAGATAAGTGGGGCACTTATAGAGAAATTCTTAAATTTTTAGGTATTAGAAATACAGAAATAATGAAACCGCAAGAAGATATGTTAGAAAAATGGACTACAACTTATAATTTTTCTTTAGATATCATAAAAAAAGCTTGTGATATATGCTTTCAAAGGTTAAATAGAGCAGATTTTAAATATATAGATGGAATATTAGCAAGCTGGAATAAGGATAACTTAAGAACCTTAAAACAAATAGAGGAAAAAGAAGCCTCTTTCAAAAATTCATCTTCTAAAAAGAATTTTAATAATCAAAAAGCTAATTCTTATGAAAAACCTAAATTAAGATTTAATAATTTTAAAGGTCGTGACTATGATTATGATGATTTAGAAAAGAAGTTATTAGGATGGGATAATGATGATTAAAGGATATGAAAAGGAATTAACATCAATATATGAAAATATACGAATTGAAGAAGAGAAAAAACTAAAAAAAAGACGTAGTGAAATTGAAGAAAAACATCCTGAAATTTTAGAAATGGATAATTTAATTCAAAAAAAATCTCTTAATTTAGCTATGTCTATTCTAAAAGGATTAAATGAATTAGAATTAAAAAAATTAAAAGAAGAAATAACAGAATTAAGATTTAAAAAATATGAAGCTCTTGTAGCTAGCGGGTATGACCAAGAATACCTCACACTTAATTACAGATGCCATAAATGTAAGGATCAAGGCTATATTGGTAATTCAAAATGTTCTTGCTATAAGAGTAAATTAGTTAGTTTATATTATAAAGATTCTGACTTACAAGATACCTTAAGGGTTAATAATTTTAATAACTTTGACTTATCCTTATTTGCAAATTATAGGATAAGTGATGATAAATATACCCCTAGAAAAAATATAGAAAATATTATTGAATATTTAAAAGGAAACTTTATACCTAATTTTAATAATAATTCTGATAATGTGCTTTTTTATGGTGATTCTGGTACTGGAAAAACATTCTTAAGTTGCTGTGTTGCAAAAGAGCTTCTTGATAATGGTTATTTAGTAGTATACAGAACTATAGATGAGCTAATTAAGGATTTAAGGGAAATACGCTTCGAAAATAATTATAACCTAGAAGATCTTCTAATAAATTGTGATTTATTAATTATTGATGATTTAGGTGCAGAGCAACTAACTGAATTCTCAGCTACGGAATTCTTTAACTTTTTAAATAAAAAATTATTAAAGAAGAAGAAAATGCTAGTCTCTACAAATTTATCTTTACCTGATATAAGCAAAAATTATTCTGAAAGAATTTCTTCTCGTTTACTTGGTAATTTTAAATTATATAAATTTTATTCTGAAGATATAAGAATACAATTAAATTTAAAAAGAAAATAAACCAAAAGTGCAGTATATATTTAATACTGCACTTTTGGTTTATTAAAATGTAATTTTCTAAAATAAAAAAAGACTTTAGAGTAATCTAAAATCTTTTGGAGCTGGCAATAGGAATCGAACCTACAACCTGCTGATTACAAGTCAGCTGCTCTACCGTTGAGCCATGCCAGCGTATAACAAATTTTCCACTTAAAGTGGCGACTCAGAAGGGGCTCGAACCCTCGACCTCCGGCGTGACAGGCCGGCACTCTAACCAACTGAGCTACTGAGCCAAATATGGTGGAAACAACA
>NZ_BAAACH010000002.1:1849-2418 GCF_039521405.1 Clostridium sartagoforme | reverse complement strand
TGCTCTCCCAGCTGAGCTATGCTTCCATACTGGTGACTCCTAGGGGAATCGAACCCCTGTTACCACCGTGAAAGGGTGGTGTCTTGACCGCTTGACCAAGGAGCCATATAAAATTGGAGCTGGCAATAGGAATCGAACCTACAACCTGCTGATTACAAGTCAGCTGCTCTACCGTTGAGCCATGCCAGCACATAACATAATTCTTCACTTAAAGTGGCGACTCAGAAGGGGCTCGAACCCTCGACCTCCGGCGTGACAGGCCGGCACTCTAACCAACTGAGCTACTGAGCCAAATATGGTGGAAACAACAGGGATCGAACCTGTGACCCTCTGCTTGTAAGGCAGATGCTCTCCCAGCTGAGCTATGCTTCCATGCTGGTGACTCCTAGGGGAATCGAACCCCTGTTACCACCGTGAAAGGGTGGTGTCTTGACCGCTTGACCAAGGAGCCATATAAATTTTTATCACTTTAAAGTGGCGACTCAGAAGGGGCTCGAACCCTCGACCTCCGGCGTGACAGGCCGGCACTCTAACCAACTGAGCTACTGAGCCAAATATGGTGGAAACAA
>NZ_BAAACH010000002.1:0-1776 GCF_039521405.1 Clostridium sartagoforme | reverse complement strand
TCCCAGCTGAGCTATGCTTCCATACTGGTGACTCCTAGGGGAATCGAACCCCTGTTACCACCGTGAAAGGGTGGTGTCTTGACCGCTTGACCAAGGAGCCTTGCTTTGCTTTCGCCGTCACATTCTGTCGGCGAGCACATTAACTATAATACATAAATTTTAATATAGTGTCAACACTTTTTAACAACTTTTTTTTTTATTTTTAAATTCTACCATTAATACATTGATTTATGTTAATAATATAATAAAGTTATTTCTTTACTTTAGTTTGTTATATCTTATTTTAACTTTCTTTTGATTATTTGATACTTCTTATTATATACCATATTTCAATAAATTATATTATAATTTTAAATAATAATATTATTATTTAAATTAATATTAATAATATTTATGTTATTATTTAAATTAACTACTTTATTAAGGAGAATTCTTATGATACATCATGATTTAATTGTAATTGGCGGCGGTGCATCTGGCTTATCTGCAGCAATTACCGCTAAGGACTTCGGGATAGATGTTGCTATAATTGAAAGCACAGATAGAATTGGTAAGAAGATTCTTACAACTGGAAATGGTAGATGCAATATATCTAATAATACAATTTCATACCCATTTTCTTCTTATCATAGCGAAAATACAGGATTTTTTTCAAATGTTTTATCAGCTATTAATGTAGATGATACGAAAGACTTTTTTTTATCACTAGGTCTTCCAATTGTAGAGTTACAAAATGGTAAAATGTATCCTAAATCTCTTCAAGCATCTTCTGTTGTAGATCTTTTAAAACTTGCATTGGAGGATAGAAATATTCCTTTATATACAAATTGTAAAGTAAAAGATATCCACAAGCAAAATATTTTTAAAATATCCACAAGTAATAAAGATAATAATTTATTCACATGTAATAAATTAATTTTAGCCTGTGGAGGAAAATCTGCAATAAAAACAGGCTCTGATGGTTCTGGATATATGTTAGCCAAATCTCTTGGTCATTCAATAATTGAAACTATCCCCGGAATAGTTCAACTAAAACTAGATAATTCATATTTAAAATCTATTTCTGGTGTGAAATTTGATGGATACGCTACATTACTTGTTAATGATCAACCAACAAGAAAAGAATTTGGAGAAATATTATTTACTGACTATGGTATATCTGGTCCTCCTATTCTTCAAATTTCAGGCTATGCTTCTAAAGCACTTTCTAAAATGAATAAGGTTGAAATATTAGTAGATATGATGCCTGATCAATCTATTGATGAAATTGAAGACTTTTTCGAAGGACATTTTGCTGTATTTGGACATCGACCAATAATAGATTCCCTTATTGGTATTGTAAACAAAAAGTTAATTCCTACTATATTAAAAGAATCAAGAATAAAAAACTTACACTCTTCTTGCTATGACTTACAATGGGATGATAAAAAAAGACTTATTAATATATTAAAGAATTGGAAGTTTAAATGTATAGGTACTAATGGTTTTAATCAGGCTCAAGTTACAATAGGTGGAGTTAATACTAAAGAAATTAATGAAAAGACCTTAGAATCAAAATTAGTTAAAAATTTATATTTTTGTGGTGAAATACTAGATGTTGATGGTGACTGTGGTGGTTTTAATCTTCAATGGGCATGGAGCTCTGGTCAATTTGTTTCAAGAAATATC
Source organism: Clostridium sartagoforme (assembly GCF_039521405.1). Lineage (NCBI taxonomy): Bacteria > Bacillati > Bacillota > Clostridia > Eubacteriales > Clostridiaceae > Clostridium > Clostridium sartagoforme. The sequence continues at coordinate 108 of NZ_BAAACH010000002.1, read as the reverse complement.
GCAAGTTCTTAGAATTAAAATAAGGAGAAGTATTATGACTAAAATGGACCCTATATAGTAGACACTTATAAAAAGAGTCTATCTATATAAGGTCTTTTTTTGTACAAT
>NZ_BAAACH010000001.1:0-40689 GCF_039521405.1 Clostridium sartagoforme | reverse complement strand
AAATAACTATCAAATAATTATGCATTTTCATGTTGGAACTTTTCAACATTTTGAGGTTGACATTTACATTTTTTTTGCATTTATATATTTTTTTACTTTTTATTCTTTTAAAAATTCTCATCTTTTTTAACTTGCTTTTAAGTTTATCTTTTAACAATATTCAAATCTCCAATCATATTAATTCTCTTCTTATCCAGATCATTTTTATATTGATATCTTTAAGATTATATAATTCTGAGTTTGAAATAATATTAAATTACATTCATATAAAATATACTTTTTAATTTAAATTTATGTTATATATATTCTATAAACAACTTTATCTGGAAATATAAGTTGCTTGTTTATATATTTTCTATGTGTACTACAATATTCATAAATTACTATTCATCTCATATTGGGTTCACCCCCTACATATGTTACTATATGTTCAACAGATCAAACCAAACAAATCTTACGATCTGAGGAGGAATTTAGATATGATTAAATCAAGACTAATTGCAATATTATTATCAGGTTGTTTAACAACTGGGGTTGGTGCAGGAAGTTACTTCCTAAATTCAGAGAACCCAAAGATAATAAATATCAAAGAGGTTGTTGAAGCGAAACTAAATGAATCAAATAAAAATTCAAATGACAATAAAGAAAATTCAAATAATCAAATAGATGATAATTCAAAAGAAAATGCTTCAAATGAAAATACTTCAAATGATTCAACTACTGAAAACAGTAATACAGATACTGAAAAAGTAACTGAAACACCAAAAGAAAATGAAACTACTAAACCAGATACTATAAATAATGAAACTCCAGCTAATAATGAAGTTATCCCTTCTGAAACTACTACTGATGGAACTCAAGCTGAAGCTTCAGATAGTTATATAGCTGAAATAGAACAAGCTATATTTGCAAGAGTGAATCAAGAAAGAGCTGCTGCTGGCCTTCCAGCACTATCTTATAACAATACTATGCAACACTATGCTAGACTAAAGTCTAAAGATATGGGCGATAGAGGATACTTTGATCACACTAATCCAGAAGGTAAATTAATAACAGAACAAATGAAAGCTGATGGTGTATCTTATAAAGCATGGGGAGAAAATATAGCATATATCTCTGGTGTATCAGGAAATGCTAAATTAGCAACTCAATTTATGGACAACTGGATGAACTCATCAGGACATAGAGCAAATATACTCTCTTCAAACTTCTCAAGCATAGGAGTTGGAGTTTATAAAATAGGAAACACTTACTATGCAACACAAGAATTTTATAAATAATTAAATTTAAAAGACATTTAGCAGTTTTCTGCTAAATGTCTTTTTTCAACTTCTTAGTGCTTTATAAAAATCTCCATTTTTATTTATCATACCTTGAATTTCAGAAAAAGGTATTTTAAATGTTATAAATCCTGCTGAATATGGGCCGATTTCATATGGCTGAAAATATATATACAAATTATTATCATCAATATAAAAGCCTTGATCTGGATTTATACCTTTGAATTGCTCTTTAAAAACATAATCATATTGTTTATCATTATCTATCCTATCTTTAATAATATTATTTAGTTCTCCAACCCAGTTTACTCCCCCCATAAATAAATCACTTAAGGTGTAAAATTTACCTGTTTTTAAATCAATAATTGGAGTTTTCTTTATTGGCATTCCATGTGCTGCTTTTACAGGATAATAATATCCCTCAATTTCTAAACCTAATAAATTATTTTCAAAATATTTTATACTAAAATCTCCATAATAGTCATAATCTAATATATCATCTTCTGTAATAGGAGTATTCTTTTGGTTTCCTTTCTCATCCTCAGGAATAAAATACGAAAATCGTCTTAATCTATTATTTATTTGAGCTTCTACGTTTTCATCGTCTAATCCCTGTACCTTAGGATAGTATATTAAATAATTAATATTTGGCTTATACTTTTGAATTAATATACTATACTTATCATCAAGTTTTATAATATCACTTGCTTTATGCACTACTTTTCCTGACTTATCTAAATAATAAGGTGAATTATCTATATTAGCATATATTAATCCATTCTTTACTGATAATTCTCCACTTCCGCTAACTGATGGAAAATCCGTTACTTTATTACCTGAATTATCTATAAAAAATGTACTTGTTTCATCAGATGCATATGCTAGTCCATCTTTATATTCACCTACATATCTATATATAAAATCTGTTAACACTTTTCCACTTGTATCACCTATTGCATATATATTTCTAAGTTTTATATCCCCTTCTCCTATACCCATACCTAATGCAAGTCTATCTTCTCCTATGTTCTTAATATCATTAAATATAGGTTGATATATATATTCTCCTTTTTTATTAATAACTCCATATGGTCCTCCAAAGCTATCTGCCTCACTAACTACGGCTACCCCATCTTTAAACGCTTCAGCCTGTTTAAATTTCGGTGGAATTACCACTTGTCCACCAATATCTATATATCCTAGCGGACCATCTTGAGAGTTTCCAAATACCATAAGTCCTTCAGAATATTGTGATACATAATTATAATTATAAGTGTTTATAACTTGCTCATATAGATTAATTAATCTATATTCTCCATTCCTTACTTTTATTAAAGCTATACTATCTTTAAATTTACCCACATCTAAATATATAGGTTGTATTTCTTCAGCTCCATCAAAATAAAGATAGCCATATCTATAACCTTCATCAACAGTTTGAGATCCTATAATAGCTCTTTTTTCATTATAATCGCTTATATAATCATAATCTTTATTATTTATTATATTTCCTTTATCATTAAAAACTCCCATATTATTGTTAAGAGAAAAAATTGCTCTATTTTCTTTAAAGTCATTTATATTATCATAAATTGGTTTTACTACATACTCTCCGCTTTTATTTATTATTCCAAACTTTTCTCCATCTTGCACTACTGCTAATCCTTTATTATTAAAATCATACGCATTTGTATATATTGGTGGGATTAAAAAATTCCCCTTAAAATTCATATATCCATAAAGCCTACCTTTGGCTGTATTTTCTAAAGCAGGATATAACTTTTCATTAATCATTTCTAACTGTCTTTTTAATTCTTTTCTTTTATTCTTTTTTCTAGAACTCACCCTACTTCTCCCTATTAATACTATTAATTTTTATTATATGAAGAACATAGTCTCAATGTGGCTAAATTATTAATAATATTTATAAAAACATAGAATTATTCTAAAGTAGGCAATTAAGAATAAAAACTTAAAAATTAAAATAAATTTCTATTTTAAAAATAATATTGATGATTCTGGTATCTTCAAATATAATCCATCTTTATGTTTTCTATTATCCCATTCTTCTTTTTTAATTTTATATAAAATTGTATTTTTGTTTTCTTTATTTTTATTTTTTAAAAGTATGCTATATTCAAATACATTTTCTACTATTTTATCTATTTGACAATCTAAAATATTTTTTTCTGTTTTAAAATTAGTATTAACAATTTCAAAGCTATGAGCTCTAATGCCAATATAATTAATTTCTTTAGGTATTTCTTTTTCTATTTCTAATGTAATATCCCAATCAATTGCATAAACTTTATTTGAAGAAACTACCTTGCATCTTGAAATATTCTTACATCCTGTAAGCATTGCTGCTTCCATTAGTTTTGGATCTCTAAATACTTCTTTAGTATTTCCTAGTAAAATTGAATTTCCTTTATCTATAATAACAATATTGTTACAAAATTTATAAACTTCATCTCTACTGTGAGTTACCATTAATACCTCTCCATCATAAAGTTTTAAAAATTCCAAAACTTCACTTTGAAGCTTTTCTTTCAGATGTGAATCTAAGGCAGAAAATGGTTCATCAAGCATTAGTATATCTGGCTTGTATATTATACACCTTGCCATAGCAACTCTTTGTTGTTGTCCACCTGAAAGCTGATTAGGATATTTCTTCTCTAACCCCTGTAGATGAAATTTTTTTATAATTTCACTTACTCTTCTTTCTTTCTCAATTTTTGAAGTCAATAGCCCTATTCCTATATTTTCTTCTACTGTCATATTGGGAAATAAAGCATAGTTCTGAAATAAGTAACCAATATGTCTATCCTGAGGTTTTAAGTTAATTTTTCTATACGAATCAAATAATACTTTTCCATTAAGGACTATACGACCTTCATCTGGAGTTTCAATTCCTGCAATACATTTTAAAGTCATACTTTTTCCACTACCAGATGATCCAAGTATCCCTAAATATTCTCCATTGGTTTCAAAAGAAACATCAAGAGAAAATCCCTTTAACTTTTTCTTTATATCTACAAATAAACTCATTGTACTCTTCCTTATCTTAAATTTTCTCTTTCTCGTGAAGCAAAATAATTGGTTAGAACAACAATAATAAACGATATTAAAGTAACTATTAAAACATAAATTAATGCAGAATCCATATTTCCTGCTGCAACTTCTGCATAAATTGCTAGAGGTAAAGTTCTTGTCTTATTGGCTATGTTCCCGGCAATCATAGCTGTAGCTCCAAACTCTCCAAGCCCTCTTGCAAAAGCTAAAATCCCTCCTGAAACAACGCCCGGTAATGCCAGCGGCATCATTACACGCCAAAAAATTTTTTTTTCAGACATACCAAGTGTTCTTGCCGCCATTATTAAATTTTTATCAACTTGTTCAAAGGCACCTCTTGCTGATCTATACATAAGCGGGAAAGATATTACGACTGAAGCTATAACTGTAGCACTCCAAGAAAAAACAATTTTTACACCTAAAAATTCTAATAAAAACTTCCCGATTGGCCTATTTACCCCAAATATAATTAAAAGGAAAAATCCCATTACTGTTGGTGGTAATACTAATGGCAATGTTAATATGCCTTCTAATATCATTTTTATTTTTTCAGACCTTATTTTTATAATAAATCTTGCTGCAAAAAGTCCTAACAAAAATGTTAAGACCATTGATACCAGTGCAGTTTTTAAAGAAATTAATATTGGTGATATATCCATTTTATTCTCCTATTTATTTGATGTAAAACCGTAAGTTTCAAATACTTTAATTACTTCATCAGATTGTAAAAAATCTGTAAAAGCTTTTGCTGAATCATTATTTTTAGTAGATTTTATTATTCCTATTGGATAAATTACTTTAGCTACAGTTCCTTCCTTTGCTTCTGCTACAACTTCAACCTTATTATTTGAAGCTGCATCAGTAGAATATACAACTCCAGCATCAGCACTACCTTCAGCAACCCAGGTTAAAACTTCAGTAACATTTGTTCCTAAGCTCGCTTTTGAAGAAACTACTTCCCATAACTTAAGATTTTCAAATAACTCCTTTGCATATTGTCCTGCTGGTACACTAGCTGGATCTCCTATAGCAATTTTATCAGATTTTACTATATCTTCAAAGGTCTTTATGCCTTTATCATTTTCTTTTGGTGTAATAAGAACAACTTTATTTTCAAGAAGTTCAACTATAGAATTTTCAGAAATTAACCCTTTTTCATTTAATTCTTTCATTTGCTTTATTGCTGCTGACATAAATACGTCTATATCCGCTCCTTCTTGAATTTGAGATTGTAATTTTCCTGAACTGTCATAAGTTCCTTGTACTTTAATATTAGGATATTTTTCTTGAAACATTGGAATCAATTTATCTTCCATACAATTTTTTAAACTAGCTGCTGCTGCAACTGTAATTATTGTCTCTTTTTGGCTAGAATCATTTTGTGATTCATTAGCTTTATTTTTTGTACATCCAACTAAAGAAACTATAAAAAGCAAGATACTTAAAACTAAACTTACTCTTTTTTTCATTTTACTTCCCCCTATTATTAAATTTATAATCTAGTTAATTAATTCTAAAACATAATTAAACAGTACTAAACATAACTAAACATAATAAAACTAGATGATTGTATTATAATGTAAACATTTGCTAGTGTCAAATATTTTTCATATTTAGATTTATTTACCATTTTATAAAAAAGTTCACATATTTAATTTTTCTAGAACTAATTATCAAATTTATTAATTGTTAAATTCACATTATTATGTTAAATTATTACTTATAATAGATGAAAACTGAAGGAGGAAAAGATAAATAAAATGAATGATGATATGCTTTATACACCAGATGAAATTGCAAAGAAATTAAAAATAACTAAGAATACTGTGTACGAAATGATAAAACGTGGAGATTTAGATGCACATCGTATGGGTAAGCACCTTCGTATATCTAATTCACAATTTGAAATTTATCTTTTAAAATCTAAAGGCTACGAAAATACTTATGAAGCAACTTTAACTTATGATAATGAAGAAATCTTCGCAAATATAAGATCAGTTAAAATACAAGTCAATACAGAACTAGATGGAAATGTATTAATTTCTATTCCTTCAGAAGATATTATACTAAGTAAAGGAATTTTTATAAGTAGTGCACGAAATGTTCATAAAGGTATAGTTACTGATATTATAGTTGATGGGGCTAGTGTAAAAGTAATCTTAGATATTGGTATTCCTTTAGTCTCCTTAATAACTAAAAAATCTCTAGATGATATGTGTATTGAAAAAGGAATTGAAGTTTATGCTATTTTTAAAACAATGTCTGTAAAAGTTTATAAATAACAAAAAACCACGATAATTCATCGTGGCTTTTTATTAATTTTAATATTAAGAATTTTGCTCTGATTTAATCATTTTATGCATTTCATTATTAAGTACATTGTATATAGCTTTTGCGACACCCAATTTATCATTACTATCTGTTATGTATTTTGCTATAGCTTTAACTTCTGGTATAGCATTTTTCATTGCCACTGTTTCTTCAAATATTTCAAACATTGAATAATCATTAAAGCTATCTCCAAGTATCATAACTTCCTCTTTAGGAATTTCCATTTTATTAGCTACTTTTTCTAGTATAATTCCTTTTTGAGCATTTATATCTGTTATTTCTATGTTATCTCTAAATGATGAAGATATTGCTAAACCATCAATTTTTGATATAACCTTTTTCATTTCATCTATAAGTTCTATATCCTTATGGAAAGCTACAAACTTTCTAATTTCTAAACCTTTTTCAAACAATTCTTGTATATCCTTGACATATTGCAAAGATGTAAAAAACCCTAAATTTTCAGCTATTTCTCTAGCTTCATTTTCTGTTAAAGATGGATTAAAACTCATAGTTCTAAATACCACTTCTTTAAGAGCTTCTTCTCTTGTAGATGTAGTAAACACGCCTTCTGAAGTAAATATACGACCTGACAATTTATTTTCTTCTAAAATTTTTATTACTTTTCTAGCACTTTCTTCTTTTATATTTATTACATCCAATATATTTCCATTTTCATCTCTATATTCTGCTCCATTTGAAAGTACACACTGAGACTTTATATCATGCCTATCTAATATATCTTTAACGCTTTCATATTCTCTTCCTGTTGATATTGCAAATATTATCCCTGCCTCATTTGCTTTTTTAATTGCTTCTACTGTTTCCTTATCTATATCATGATCATTATTTAATAAGGTTCCATCCATATCCGATGCTATAAGTCTTATCATTTTGCTATCCTCCTTGCACTATTGTTACTCTACTATATTATCATATTTTTTGAATAATATGAAATAACTAAACTTTTTGTAGAATAACTAATTACTTTAACTAAAACAAATTATCTGCTTATAATTGTGTAAGTATTCATAGCATTAAGCGGAACAGTATTTAAATATGTTTCTCCTGTTTTATTAAAGTGAACGGCATAAGTTATGCCATTATTACTTCCATCCCTTACTCCTTGTACTTGTATAACTGCTTTATCAGGAACACTTATTTTTGCAGGTTTATGCCTTATAGAAAAAGGTGCTCCTTGCTCAACTCCATCAATAAAGACTTGTACATAATCATTATCCTCTTTATCTGCAAAGTTCCATATTGATATTTCTAAATTTCCATATCCACTTGAAACCTCTATAGAAGCATCCTTTGCATCTAGCTTTAATGCACCTTTACTTAATACATCACCAACATTTACATTTTCCACAACTCCAGATGTTAATTGATCTTTATAATTCTTAGTTACCTTTTTTGTAAATGGAAATGATATAAAAAGAATTAAACATACTACACCAATAATTAGTCTGAAATTTTTCATAGAAGAATTTATATATGGATCTTTCTTTTCTTCGTCTAAAGTTTTAAGAGGTTGTTCTTCCATATCTCCATTTTCTTCTATAATATTTTCTTCATTTATATCATTTTCTTTCCTCGAAAAATTAACATTGGAATTATTTATTTCATTAAAATTGTCTGAATCATTTTCTTTAAATCTTCTCATAATAACCACCTTTCACTAGACAATTTCTGTATTATAATTTTGTATTTTTTCTTCTTTTTGCATCATAACTTTTGAAAGAGGCTTTTTCTTATAATATAATGAAACAAATATTCTCCATATCACTATAAATCCTACAAATGAGCATATTCCTATTATCTTTTTAGGTGTTGTTAGTGATATATAACTCCAATTAAGTATTTCTGTTCCTATTCCAATGAATATGCTTGCTATTAGTAAATATTTAATAGTTTCAAATAAAGATGGGAAAATCATATAAATTCTTCTTAAAGCTCTAAATCTTAAAGAGAAATACATAATTGCTGTCATCCCTATAAGCAAACTAATATAATCACCAGTTACAGTATATCCTGAACTAATTATTTTAAAGGCATCTGAGATCGCCATTATTGGGAATATTATAGCCATTAATATTAATAAAGGCATACATAATATCCCATAAACAATAGTTATTAAATTACTTATCAATTTAGATATAAATTTCATATTATCACCTCTTTACTATAAATCAACTTTAGATACATCACATGCTTCAATAGTGATAAGATTATCTTTTGTCAAATTATTAATTTTTTCAAGTCTTACAGCTTGATTTCTAACAATTTTTTCAAATACATTTCTTACATATCTTCCATTTCCGAAGTCAGGTACTTTGCAAGCCTCTTCAAAAATATTACCCATCTTGTTTCTAGCTTCCTCAGTTAGTATATATCCCTTACCCTTAAATAAATTATCTGAAATAGTTAATAAGTCTTCAACTGAATAATCTTTAAACTCTATAATATTTGCAAATCTAGATTTTAATCCTGGATTTGTTTCTAGGAAATTCTCCATATCATTACTATATCCAGCTAATATTACTAATAGATTATCTCTATTATCATCCATAACTTTTACAAGTGTATCTATTGCCTCCTTGCCAAAGTTACTTCCGCTACCACCATCTTGAGATAAGGAATAAGCTTCATCTATAAAAATTATCCCTCCAAGAGCAGATTCTAACTTTTCTTTAGTTTTTATTGCTGTTTGTCCTACATATCCAGCAACTAAACCACTTCTATCTGTTTCAACAAATGTTTTACTATTTAATACTCCAATATTATATAGAACTTCACCAACTATTCTTGCCATGGTAGTTTTACCCGTACCTGGGTTACCCTTGAATATCATATGAAGAGTTTGTGATTCATCTACAGGCAGCCCTAAGAACTTTCTTTGTTCTTGTATTTTTAACTGTGCTTGAAGGCTTCTTATAAAGTCTTTTACTTCAGTCAGTCCTACAACTTTATTTAACTCTTCATCTAGATTAAAGTCATTTGTTGATTTTACATAAACTCCAAAATCTTCTTCAGTTAATAATATCGCTGAATCCTTATCAACTATATCCATACCAGCTATTCTTGAAGATTGTTCTCTTATAGCTTTTTCTATTATATTTCTTACCATTCTGCCATTTCCAGATTGTAAACCACTTTTTTGTTTTTCTTTTCTTATAGCATCCTCAAGTTCATCTTCAGAATTTCCTGCTAGTACAAACCCCTTACTCTTTATCATTAACTTCCCTATTTGAAGTAATTCACTTACTTCATAATCTTTAAAGTTTACATTTAAAGGGAATCTTGATCTTAACCCTGAATTTGTATTTAGAAACTCTTTCATTTCTTTATCATAACCTACTAGTATAACTATTATATCTTCTCTAAAGTCCTCTATAAGCTTAACTAAAGTATCTACCGCTTCTTTACCTAAAGGATCATTTTCGGAAGACATAAGCGAATAAGCTTCATCTATAAATAATACTCCACCTAAAGCAGACTTAAACACTTCTGTCGTCTTTTTAGTTGTTTCTCCTGCATATTGACCAACAAGAGTACTTCTATCAACTTCAACAACTTGACCTGATTTCAATATTCCCATTCTACTCATAAGATTACCTATTAGTCTTGCCACAGTTGTTTTACCAGTACCAGGATTTCCAGTAAATATCATATTAAGAGATTGAGATGATTCGACCTTTATACCAAGTTGTTTTCTTTTTTCCTTTGCTACTAGTTGTTTTTCTAAATTTCTTACAAATTCTTTTACATCATCTAATCCAATTATTTTATCTAACTCTTCATCTAAATCAAATTCTTCCTTCTTATCAAGACAAAAATCTGTTTCTATAAGTTTATTTATATTATCTTGATTTATACTATCTTCATCTAAAGTTGCTAACCTTTTTGATTGATTTGTAATTGCTTGTTCAATAATATTTCTTGCTAATCTTCCATTTCCGCTATCATTTTTACCCTTTATTTGTTTAGTCTCAAACAACTCTACTAATCTATCATCTAAGACCTCATCTATTACATATCCATTTGATTTAGCTATTATTTTAGAAATTCCAAGCAATTCTATAGGTGTATAATCTTCAAAATCAACAGTATAATTAAACCTAGATTTAAGTCCACTATTTATCTTCAAGAAATCTTCCATTTCTTTAGTATATCCTGCTAAAATTACTACTAGGTTATCTCTATTATCTTCTATAGCTTTAACTATAGTATCTACTGCTTCTATTCCAAAAGTATCATTTTCATCTCTAGCTATGGAATAGGCTTCATCTATAAATAATATTCCACCCATAGCTGAATTTACTTTCTTAATAGTTTTTTGTGCTGTTTCACCTACATATTGACCTATTAAATCATTCCTAGATACTTCTACTAAATGTCCACTTGTTAAATATCCTAACGCCTTTAAATATTTAGCCATTATTCTAGCCATTGTAGTTTTACCTGTACCAGGATTTCCAGTAAATATCATATGAAGTGAAATCTTAGCTTCTTTTGAGCCTTTACTTTTCCTTATATTTTGTACTCTTATATTGTCTTCAAGTTTCTTAATAAAATCTTTTACATTTTTTAATCCAATAATATTATCTAGCTCTTTATTTAAAGCATCTAATTTATCTAATTCATTAGGTTTTACTAAAGATTCTAGTACTATAGAATTTAGTTCATTAAAAATAACTAAAGATTCTTCTTCCTCTTTTAATTTATATGCTTGTCCACTATTAATTTCGCCATTCAGCTTTAAATCAACTAGAGGTTCGTATATATTATTTTCAATATACTCAGACAACCCATGCGCTCCAATATTTCTATCAAAATTTTTAATTACATTGTTTAATACCGAACCTTCAAATTCTAGTAACATATTTAAATTATTGTTTATCTTAGTACTACAATCATTTAGTATAAATTTACATATTGTAGAAAGATCTTTATCTATAAGTTCTCCCGTAGTTAAAATATCCCTAATTTTTTTCATAAAATTGCCTGAAAAAGTATTCCTAATATAATCCTCATTTTTTTCAGTTATAAAAATTAAGTACTTCCCATTTGCTTGTATTTCATCTGTTGTATTTAATGTAAGATTTCCTTTTCCTGTGACATCCACCATTTGACCTAATTGTTCTATATATCTTCTGTTAAGTTCAAGCTTCTCATTTATTACGAGATTATTAATTAAATCAAGAACACTTTGATGGCACTTGTCAAAATTATCAAATACAATAATTCTATTGCTTCCATAAAGTCCATTATAAAGATCTGTTAAAAATAAATTATCAGCATCTTTTTCAATTTTATATTCTGAAAGATCTATTGAAAATATTTCATTACTTTTTAATATTTTATATTCTTTTAAAAACCTTGATATTACTTTTATAGATAGATGTCTTCCTGATCCTTTAGGGCCTGTTACAAATATTGTATTACTTATACCATCTTCTTTTCCATATACAAAGGGTCTTCTAAAAGCATTTGTTAATTTAGATAGATAAGTTTTTTGTCCAAGTACATAGTCAGAAAGATTACTTTCTACTAGATTAAATAAATTATCTTGATTTAATTTATTCGCCTTAGAATTTTTTTCTATACTAATATACTTATTGTCATTTGTTAATTTACCTGAGTAATCATTATCAGACATTTTTATAACTTGCTGTTCATTTTGCCTGATTGCATTAGGAGTACTAGACATATTAATATTAGCTTTTTGACTTAATGCATTCTTAGCATTTATAACTGTATTATCTACTACATTCCTCTGTTTTTTAATAAATTTCTTATCTATTATTCCCTTTTCCTTTATATGATCTAATATTTGAATTTCTGGAAATAAAATTCTAACTAGTTTAAATCCAGGTAATGATCCATCTTTTAACTTAGACATTTATTTTCCTCCTTAACAACTTTATTAAACATCATAAATATATTCTATCATACTATAAATACTTCTTCACTTTTTTTCCTTATCTTTCAATATTTTTCCACCCTTACTAATAATAGAAATATTATATTATAAATTCAAACTATAATATTTTTACTAATAACATTATTATATATATTCTTCAATTATTTTAATAAAAAATACTCCTCCTTGGGGTAGATATTTTATTATTTTGTGTGTCTACCCTAAGAGGAGCATATCAACAATAACTGTTATTTTATTCTATTATTTACTATTTATTATATTGTGGCTCTTGCTGTTTTACAAAATCAAGTCTTGATTGAAGTGATTGTTCAACACTTTCCATTGTACTTGCAAGTTGATTAAACATCTGTTTTGCTTCCTGATTATCTGTATCTAGCGAAAATGTCTTCATATCAGCGGCTAGTCCTTTAGCACTAGCTAATGCTGTTTCTAGTTTAGTTCCTGTTGGCATAATATTCCCTCCTTATATTTTTTATTGCAACTATATTTTGTTCATTACTAATCTAAATATTCTATTTCTATATTTCTTTTGTTATGAAATATATTCCTTTTGAACCTAATTTATATTTAATAATACCTTTTTATATTTTAAACAAATATTTGTATTAAGAAATGAATGAAAAGCAATTTTACTGGTTAAAGTAAATTAGTAGGAATCTTATATATAAAGGAGGCTTTTATATGACTGCTATTTCCAAAGTAAAACAAACATTAGCTACACTAAAAGGGGCTGAATCTACTTTAGAAATGTATTCATTACAAGAATGTGATGAAGAATCTAGAAATATTTATACCGAAGCATCTAAAGAAATAAATAATATAAAAAAAGATTTAGAAAAAAGAATAGGATTCATGGAGTTTGAAGAACCACAATATAAAGGTAACTAAGGAGGTAGCATATGAATTCTTGGCTAATAGTATTATTTAATTCAATATTTCTATTTTTTTTGACATTACTTATAACAAGATATATGAAAAAAAAGACTTTATCTAGAGCCACTCCATTTGATTTTATTTCTTACGGTGTTATAGCTATTATAATTTCTTTAATTTCTCTAAATTTAATTGATAATAATTATTTTGGTCTAATTGCATTAGCCATATGGGCCATATTACCAATTATATTGGACTATGCTTCAATGAAGAGTAAGTCTATTTATAATATAGTACATGGCAAAGAAAGAGTTTTAATAAAAAACGGAAAAATAATGGAAGATAATTTATCAAAAGAAAAAATTACAGGACAAGAATTTCTTCAACAATTGCGTTCAAAAAAAGCTTTTAACTTAGCTGATGTTGAATTTGCCATTATGGAAACAAACGGTGATATAAATGTTAGCTTAAAGGCTGATAAAAAACCTATTACTTCACATGATTTAGGGAAAAAAGTTGGTTCTAAAGCTGAACCTCAAACAGTTATTCTAGATGGAAATATATTAAATGAAGGACTTACTAATGCTGGATTAAACCATGGGTGGCTTACAACACAATTAGAAATTAAAGGCGTATGTCTTGAAAATGTTTTTCTAGGCCAAGTTGATTCTTCAGGAGATTTGTATGTAGATCTTTTCGATGATATGATTCAGGTTCCTAAAACTGAAATTAAGGAAATGCTATATGCAAGTCTACAAAAGACCCAAGCTGACCTTATGTCATTTTCTTTAGACACCGACAATAAAGACGCAAAAGATATGTACTTAAATGATGCAAAAAAGCTAGAACAAATTCTAATAAAATTAGAACCACATTTACTACGTTAGAAGGTGAAAGATATGTCAAATATGAAAAAGAAAAAAATGACTCCAGCTCAACAACAATATGATGCCTTAGTAAATACCATAGAACCTAAAAGACCTATTTTTAAAAATTGTTTTAATGCATTTTGGGTTGGAGGTACAATATGCTTAATTGCTCAGATATTCCAGTGGATTTTTATCAATTATTTCAATTTTGATGAAAAGACTTCAACTTCTCCTACTTATATACTTTTAATCTTTTTGTCAGCCTTATTCACGGGGTTAGGAATTTATGATCACCTTAGTCAATGGGCTGGAGCTGGCTCTGCTGTACCTATTACTGGATTTGCTAATTCCATAGCTTCTTCTTCAATTGAACATAAAAGTGAAGGATTTGTTCTTGGGGTAGCTGGAAATATGTTTAGGTTAGCTGGTGCAATTATTGTTTATGGAGTTTTTTCGGCTTTTATAGTGGCTACAATAAAAATGATAATATTATGGTTGGGGGCGATGTAAATGCTTAAAGGACATCAATCTTGGATTTTTAATTCTAAACCTACAATATTAGCTTCTGCTGCTGTTGGTGGACCTTTTGAAGGAAATGGTGCTTTAGCTGATGATTTTGATATAATCACTGAAGATTTATGGGTTGGTCAAGATAGTTATGAAAAAGCAGAAAAAGCTCTACTTGAACATGCTTGTGAAAGAGCAATACAAAAAGCAAATTTACAAAAAGAAGATATTAATTTCTTTTTTAGTGGAGATCTAATGAATCAAATCATCTCTAGCAGCTTTGCTGCTAGAACCTTAGGAATTCCATTCTTAGGAGTGTTTGGTGCATGCTCTAGTTCAATGGAAGGCTTAGCTTTAGCAGCTCGTTTAATAGATAGCAAAGCTGCTAATTATGTCTTAGCTGCTGCAAGTAGTCATAACGCTGCTGCTGAAAAACAATTTAGATACCCTACAGAGTATGGTGTGCAAAGACCGCCTAGTGCTCAATGGACAGTAACTGGAGCTGGAGCTGCAGTAATTGCACAAAATGGAAATGGTCCTAAAATAACTTCTGCTACTATAGGCAGAGTTATAGATATGGGTATTTCAGATCCATATAATGTTGGTGCTGCTATGGCCCCAGCCGCTGTAGATACTATAGAATCTCATTTTAGAGATTTAAACATTGATGCTTCACATTATGACCTTATTGCAACTGGTGATTTAGGAAAAGTTGGTCACGAACTTGCAAATGCTTTATTTGAAAAACATGGTATAAATATGCCCCAACATATATTTACAGACTGTGGACTTTTAATATATAAAAAAGAACAACCAAGCTTTTCTGGTGGAAGTGGTTGCGGCTGTTCTGCTACTGTAACTTATGGTCATTTGCTTAATCGAATGCGCAAAGGAGAATTAAAAAAGATACTAATTGTTGCAACTGGTGCCCTAATGTCCCCTATATCCTTTCAACAAAAAGAAAGTATACCTTGTGTTGCTCATGCTGTATCTATAGAAATGTAAAAAGAAGGTGTGATTTATAATATGGAGAAATTTATATTTGCCTTTATAGTGGGTGGGATAATTTGTGTTATTGGTCAGCTTATAACAGATATTTTAAAAGTTACCCCTGCACATACAACTTGTACACTAGTTGTAGTTGGCGCAATTTTAGGAGGATTTGGTTTGTATGATCCTTTAGTAAAATTAGCTGGTGCTGGTGCATTTGTGCCTATAAGTAGTTTTGGAAATGCTCTTGTAACTGCAGCGATAACCGAAGCTGAACAAACAGGCTTTGTAGGAATATTTACTGGACTTTTAAAAACAGTAAGTGGTGGGGTTTCCGCAGCAATAGTATTTGGATTCTTTGGTGCAATTATATTTAAACCTAAAGGATAGGGGGAGAAATTAAAGATTGAAGAGTGAAAAAGTGAAAGAGTTATTGAAAAAATTAATAACCATTTACTAAATAGTTTCATTAAAAATCCAACTGGGATTTTTCACTTAACTTTTTCCCTTTTCCCTTTCCACTATTTTGCAAGCAAAATATTTTAATTGCTAAACATCCCTGCGCCTTTTACAATTTCTTGTTCATTAAATAAACTTAAAACAGCCTCACTGTAATCATCTACTCTTTGTGCTTTTTTTATCTTCTTAGCATATTTTTTATTGTCTGAAAATATGTAAATCATATATCCCCATAACTCTTTCATTCTATAAAGTGCAATATTATCATCATTAAATATTTCTCTATAATTATTAAAAATTTCCTCATGAAATTCTTTTAACACTTTTTTATTTATAAAAATATTATTTTTTATTTCATCAATTAATCCTGGATTAGCTAATATTCCTCTTCCTATCATTATTGTATTTAATTCTGAAAATTCCTTTGACAACCTATTATGATCTTCTAATGTAAAGACATCACCGTTATAGCATACTGGATTGCTACTTAATAATAATCCATCTTTAAATACTTCTAAATTAGGTTTATTTCCATAAAAATCTTCTCTAGTTCTAGGATGAATTATTAATTCTTCTAATGGATATTTATTGTAAATTTTTATTAACTCATAAAATTCCTCAGGACTATCTTTTCCTATTCTAGTTTTTATAGAAATTTTCATATCATATATTTTATATATTTCATCTAAAAACTTATCAAGTTCTTCTCTTTTAGCTAAAAATCCTGAGCCTCTATTTTTAGAAACAACAGTTCCTGAAGGACATCCTAAATTTAAATTAATCTCACTATAACCTAATTGCTGCAATTTTCTAGCTGTTGTAATAAATCCTTCTGAATCATTAGTAAGTATTTGAGGAACAATATTTATTCCTTTATTATTTTCAGGTAAGATATCTCTCAATTCTTTAGTCTTAAAACTTTTACTACTAGTTGGAACAATAAATGGTGTAAAATATTTATCTATGTTATCAAAAAATTTTTTATATGAATTTCTATATATAAATCCAGTAATTCCTTCCATTGGTGCTAAATAATACTTCATAAAATAACTCCTTATATAAACATTCTAAAAAACATTATATCAGCCTTCTATTTTCTTATCCACTTAAATTTATACAATTTGAATTTACCTAATAATTGTTATTGTTGATGAACCCCATAACATAATTTCAAAATTACTAAAATTTAATTAACATTTTATCTATATATTTTATATATTGTATTATAATCAAAAGATAAAATAATAATAATTATTATGGAGATGAAATTACTATATGTTAACTGAATTAAACGATGAAAATAATCTTTCTTCATCATGCAATAATATAATCCAAGAATGTTCAAGCCTTTTATATAGAATTCCAGTTTTTCTTAGCCATCCAAGTAGATTAAATTCAATTCAACAAAAATTTGTCAGTATTATTATTCTAGAAATAAAAAAAGCTTTATTATTTCCTAGAACTTTACCAGTTTCTGAACAATATCCTGAACCGCCTCTAACTAATATAAGAAGAATGATATTATCAAGTTACGGATTTATAGCCCTCAATCTTGCTCAAAGAGAAGTTCGGGTTCTACAAAACAATTTAGGGGAAGAACAAAATTTTAGAACTTGGGAGGGTAGTCCTTTCGCACAAATCGAGCCTGCTATGGCTTTTCAGTATGGCCTTCCTATGCTTTTAATTAGAGAGTCAACTGTTGAACAAAGTGGAATTTGGGCCTTTGGAATAGGACCTTTTCTATTATTAGAGTGGAATCCAAATTTACCTTTAGAAAACTTTTTTAATAGCACCGCTTGGTTAGAAATTTTTCAAAATTGGATTTCCCAAGTTAGAAATGGATTTTATCTTCAAACCCAACCGTCATTCCAATATAACTGTACTAGAGATGGTGTAAATTAATATTGTTATATAGATTTTAAAATATAAAGAACTAAATAAATACTAAAACTAAATAAACTATATATTACTAGTTTGCTTTAATTTACATTTATTTTTAAGTGAATAACTAGAACATTTTAAGCAAATAATAAAAATTAAAGTAAGGTGGTGATATATAATGGGAAGTTCTCAATATAACAAAAATAAAAATAATAAGAGTAACTTTGGGAAAAATAGGGACAACGATAATAAGGATAAAGGAAATAATCAAGTAAGATAAATATTATAAAAAAACTATTGACGGATTATAAAATAAAAAGTAAAATTAAATAAATTTTAAGTTTAGTTTTAAATGATTAATATAAAAGCCTTGATGGGAAGAGTAGTTATTAAGATGTAGTTAAAGCGAATCAGTGACGGTGAGAGACTGATACGAAGCTGATAATGAAGAACATCCCGGAGCTTCCAAACGAAATTTGTTAAGAGTAGTCTTGGACGGAGCCAAACCGTTATAGCTTGGACAGTATCGAATTTATTCAAGAAAATTCCGTACTGATTAAAGAGAGCTTTATAAGCTAATTTAGGTGGTACCGCGGAAGTATAAGTCTTTCGTCCTAGTTGATAGGATGAAAGGCTTTTTTATTTTATATTTTTATTGGGGAGGAATATTAAGATGTGTACAATTATGTGTTATACAGGAACTGATATGAAACATGAAAAATTTGCTGAGGCATTACAAAGAACTGAGTCTAGGGGGCCAGATATGACTGAAATTCTAACTTTACCTTCTGGTATTTTGGGTTTTCAAAGACTTTCTATTATGGATTTAAGTTTTAGTGGAATGCAGCCATTTACAAGAAAAAGAGATGCCTCTATATGTAATGGTGAAATTTACGGATTCCGTAAAATTAAAGAAGATTTAATAGCTAAAGGTCATAAATTTATTTCTAATAGTGATTGTGAAATACTTCTTCCAATGTACTATGAATATGGACTAGATATGTTTTCTAAATTAGATGCAGAATATGCAACTGTTATTTATGATGGAGAAAAAGATAGTTTTATTGCTGCAAGAGATCCTATTGGAATTCGCCCCTTATTTTACGGATATTCTGAGACAGGTAAAATCATGTTTGCTAGCGAAGCAAAAAATTTAGTTGGTCTTACAAATAAGATTATGGCATTTCCACCAGGATATTATTATGCTGATGATAAATTTACCTGCTATTGTGATATTACAGAAGTAAAAGATGATTACTACACAGATGACTTAGACACTATTTGCAGTAATATTCATGATAAATTAGTAACTGCCATAGAAAAGCGTATGGATGCTGATGCCCCTGTAGGATTTTTATTAAGCGGTGGATTAGATAGCTCCTTAGTATGTTCAATTGCTCAAAAGATGTATCCTGAAAAACAAATAAAAACCTTTGCTATAGGTATGACTGAAGATGCTATTGATTTAAAGTATGCTAAGGAAGTTGCTGATTATATTAATAGTGATCATACGGTTGTTTATATGACAAAAGAAGAAGTTATAAATTCACTTGATGAAGTTATAAAACTTCTTGGAACCTATGATATTACTACTATAAGAGCTAGTATTGGAATGTATTTAATTTGCAAGAAAATCCATGAAATTTCTGATGTAAGAGTTCTTTTAACAGGTGAAATTTCTGATGAATTATTTGGCTATAAATACACTGATTTTGCTCCAAATGCAGAAGAATTCCAAAAAGAGTCCCAAAAAAGGATTAAAGAATTATTTATGTATGATGTGCTTCGTGCAGACCGTTGTATAAGCTCAAATTCTTTGGAGGCAAGAGTACCTTTTGGTGATTTAGATTTTGTAAAGTATGTTATGGCTATTGATCCTGAAAAAAAGTTAAATAAATATAACATGGGAAAATATCTTTTAAGACATTCTTTTGAAGGGGATTATCTTCCTAATAGTATTTTATATCGTGAAAAGGCAGCCTTTAGTGATGCTGTAGGTCATTCTATGGTTGATTATTTAAAAGAGTTTGCAGAAAAGTCTTATAGTAATGAAGAATTTGAAAAACTATGTGATCAATATAAATATCATGCTAAACCATTCACAAAAGAATCTTTATTATATAGAGAAATATTTGAAAAATATTATCCAAATCAAGCAGAAATGATAGTTGACTTTTGGATGCCAAATAAGGACTGGGAAGGCTGTGCAGTAAATGATCCTAGTGCTAGAGTACTATCAAATTATGGCGCTAGCGGACTATAATAATACTTCATACAGTTTTGTGTAATTAAGATTTTTATTTATTAAATATTACTGGAAACAAAATTTCCAGTAATATTTTTAATATAATTTATTGTTCTTTGGGTAAAAAAACTGTTATTCTTGTACCTATTTCTTTTCTACTTAAAACACTCAAATAACCTCTATGACTATCTATAATCCATTTTGCAATAGAAAGCCCAAGACCTGTACCACCATCTTTTCTAACCCTTGCAGTATCAGCTCTAAAAAACCGTTCGAATATATGTGATACATCTTTTTCATCTATTCCTATTCCATTGTCTTGAATATAAAAGTAAGGTTCATTTTCATTATTTTTTCCTACCTTTAACATTATTTCTTCCCCATTATCTGTGTACTTCACTGCATTTTCTATTAATATTCTAGCTGTTTGTTTAAGTAAAGCTATATCCCCATATACATTTATGTTTTCCGATTCTATATATCTATATATATGATTTTTATCTATCATTTTAGATTCTTCTAATACTTCCTTCATCATATCATTAAGTGAAAAATCTATAATCTTAAGCTCTG
Source organism: Clostridium sartagoforme (assembly GCF_039521405.1). NCBI lineage: Bacteria > Bacillati > Bacillota > Clostridia > Eubacteriales > Clostridiaceae > Clostridium > Clostridium sartagoforme. Next base: position 19,662 of record NZ_BAAACH010000001.1, on the reverse strand, counting down.
TTTTACCATTAATTCCTCTAGCTAAAAATAATAACTGCTCAACTAAATTTTTCATATTCTCTGATTCACTTTTTATTGCTAATATAGATTCCTCTAGCACTTCTTCGTCGTCTTTTCCCCAACGATCTAGCATATTAGCATAACCTTGAATCACAGAAATAGGAGTCCTAAGCTCATGTGAAGCATCTGAAACAAATCTTGCTTGTTGTCTATAAGATTCTCTCATCCTGTCTAATAAGTTATTAATTGCTTCCTCAAGTCCCTGAAGATCACTATCTCCAATATGAATTCTTTCATCAGATGAATAAGGACTTATTTTAGATATCGCATCCTCAAGGCTTTGGAATTTTTGTTCATCAAAAGCTATATCACTAAGTCTGCTTGCAGCTTCTGCTATATCATTAAGTGGTTTTAAAATTCTTCTATTTTTTGCGGTACCAAATATCATTTGATCTAATAGTATTATTCCTTCTATGATTCCAATAGCTTCAATTACTTTTATTAAAAGATTTAAAAAAGTGCTAGCCTCTTTTATCAAAACTTTTCCATTATCCCAAATAACTTTATAATTTGCTGTTTCTATAGGATAAAAGTTAAAAGACCTTTTAGCGCTTTTTACAAGTTCTCCATAAAAGCTTATTTCACTTTCAATACACCAGACTCCAATAAATCCAGCAATTATAAATATATCAATAATAATAAACTTAAAAAATAAGTTTCTTACAAAACTAGAATTTAGTTTTATTGCAATGGATGTAACATTTTTTGTCTTAATTTTCTTATTCATCTTTAATTACGTACCCCACACCACGAACTGTAGTTATTATTTTTACATTAAAAACATCATCTATCTTTGTTCTTAAATACCTTATATAAACATCTATGACATTTGTTTCTCCAATATAGTCATATCCACATACCTTTTCCATAAGAGTATTTCTCGTTAGTACTATATTCTTGTTTTCCATTAATATTTGTAATAAATTAAACTCTCTATTTGTAAGTTCTATTTCTCTATCATCATACATTACTTTATGCTTCATTTTATCTAATGATAATAAACCACATTTTATTATATCTTCATCTTTTTTTATTGTAACTATCCTCTTTTTTAAAGCTGTTCTTATTCTTGCAAGTAACTCTTCTATTGCAAATGGCTTAGTTATATAATCATCTGCACCTGCATCAAGACCTGATACCTTATCCATAACTGCATCCCTTGCCGTAAGCATTATAATTGGAATATCAGAAGTTTTTCTGATTCTTCTTAATACTTCAAGACCATTTATTTCTGGAAGCATTATATCTAAAAGAATTAAATCCACCTCGCCTTTTTCTGTAATTTCGAGACCTGCTCTACCATTATTTGCTTTTAATATTTCATAGCCTTCATGCTTTAGCTCAAGTTCAATAAATCTTGCTAATTTTTCTTCATCCTCTACTATTAAAATCTTAACCATTTTTAATCACCCTTTTAATTTTTTCTTTTATATCCCTTGAATATCTTGAAATTTCATTTAATACTTTATTAATCTTATCTGCATTAACATTATTTGCATATACATAAAATTCTATATCAAATATTAATCCAATAATTATTAAAGGTATAATTATCCAAAACATAAAAAACGAAAGTAAAATTACTACTGTAATTGGGATTCTTAAAAACACACGCTCTCTCTTTTTTATTTCTAAAAAAATATTATTACATGTATCTATAAATTTGCATATAGCTTCAAAAATTCCTTGAAATCCATTTGATGCTTTATAATTATATTCTTTATTATTTTTAACTTCTTGTATTGCTCCACTATATCTTAATTCATTGGTATAAAAAATACTAACAAAAGGTTTCTCTATACTTCCATTCTCTTCTAAGTATAATAGCGCTTCTAATATGTCCCAATTATTACTTTCTAAAGCAATTTTCGCTTCTTCATAACTTATATTTGCTTTTTTACGCAGTTTATCTATTAATTTAAGTTCATCCATAAATAAACCTCCATATTTATAATTTATAGTTCATATCTGATCAGGGAAGAAGGAACAGGTAAAAGGTAAAAAGTAACAGGTGTCAGGTTATAAGTTTAAAATGAAACTTTTATGTGCTTGCTACATCTTTTTAGATTCTTCCCAATATATATAAATTTTACTATTTTACTTGTCATAAGTATATCATTTTTAATAAATTACGATGCAATTTTATGGTTTTTACATGATAAGAAGTAGGTTATTGATTATATATAATTTAATTTTGAAGAGAAAATTTGAATTATTGAGATACTTAAAATGAAAATAACTGTGAATTAATAAATTGCTTGTAATTTGAAATTATTGAGAAATAAAGAAACACTGTATATTCATTTCTGATATAATACAGTATTTAAATAATTTTACAGTATAAGTTAACTAATTTTATCAAATGATAGTGCTACTTCTCCGTCACCAATTATTGTTATTATTTTTTTGCGCAATGTTACGGAGATAAAATTTAGTGTTATATAGTATTAAGCTAATAGATTGAATATTCATATACTCATGAAGAATCATGATTTTAATAGGGATATTGGTAATTAGATGTTGTACTTGCATTAACACTATTAGTGAATGATATAAGTATTATTGTTGACAAAATATTTAAGATATATAAACATTACCTTTACCAACAATTACAATTCTATAGTCTGGTAACAAAGTAGTTAAATTGAATTTATCAGATTTAGGAGGAAGGCGAATGGATTGAAGAATTATTTGATTTTCATCAAAGACTTGTAAATAAATACTTTGATTTTCAGAAATATTTTGCACTATATATTTATTTTCTGGTGATAAATTAAAATCAGAAACTTGGTAAACTCCTTCATTAAATATATTTATAGCGTATACTGATTGAGTAAATATAAAGAATGATAAACATAGAGAAATTAGAAATGTAGAAATAAATTTTTTCATTATAACAACCACCTTTCAAGATTATTTTGTCTACAGAAATTTAAAATATACAAAATATTAAATCAATAAATTTAATAAAGAAAAGTAATAGGATTAAAGCTTTTCTATTATCAATTGTTATTGTTGTTGGATTTCTTATTTTATTTCAAATACTAAAGTTTCAAGAGGATCAAATTAGTATTGTAGTAACTACAATAATTGTTTTCTCAATGGTACTTTGTACATATACTATTATCTATGAAATAAAAAGAGTAAAGACTCAAAAGAATAATCTTAATACGCAAAAACTACTATGCCTTAGGGTTGTTGGTTCGTCTCCGCACAGTAAGTTTCCCCAAAACTCTTAGCATAGTAGCTCTCTTTAATTTTAAAATACCTTAAGGATTTTTCACCTTAATTTTTCATTATTTCATTATTTCTCATAGCCTTCTTTAAAATCTCTCTTTATATTATCTGCTGATTCTGATGCTTTTTCAAATACATCATTTACTCCGTCATACTTCATGTAAGATCCACTTAATGAATATCTATATCCACAGAATAATCCAAGCACTAATAATATTATAGTTGGTACAGATAAAAAGATTAATAAAAGTATTGCTATTATTAATGATATTCTCATTGGCTTTTCATTATCTTTTCTAATTTCAAAGAAGTTCTCATTTGCTTTTTTTAAAATTTTTCCTATTCCTTTAAATATTTTGCCAATGATTGTTCCAATTCCTCCATAGCTTTCTTCTCTCTTTTTATTATTTTCTTGTTTTTCTTGATTTTCTTCCCTAACTTCGATTATTGTAGTGATTTCATTATTTTCTACTTTTCCTTCTCTTTCTAAATATATAATAGAATCTACAACATCCCAGTTAAACTTTTCTAATACCTCTATTGCTTCTTCGCGAGTTACATTAGCCTTTGCAATTATAATTTCAATCATTTCATTTCTTTCCATTTGATTTACCTCCATGTATTTTTTAATCATTTATCATGGTTATATAATACTTTTAGAAGATTAATCTAAAATATAAGAAAGATTAAAATTAGATTAAATTTTTTATTTTTTATAATAAATAGGCAATAACAACCCTGCTTTTTCTAAAATTGGTCTTACTGCATTATAAATAAGTACTACTAGTATTACAGAAACTACTGCATTTATAAATGTTGCAACTGAACTTAATTTTGCTAAAGTTGCTGCTACTTCTTGTGGTTGCCCTAATATATATTGTTTATAAAAGAATCCTACAATAGGATCAAAAATCACATTAAAAGCTAAACCCCCAATTGATGCAATGATACTCCATTTTAAAATATATTTTTTATCATTGCTTGCACTTATTTTGGCATATCTATGAGCTATTAATCCTGTTATTAATCCAATACATAGTTTTAAAATAAAAGTTTTAGGTGCTACTAATATATATACGGGATCAAGTAAATCTGCAATTGTTAAACCTACCGCACCTGCTAATCCCCCATACCATCCTCCAAGCAATAAAGCTGCTAAGACACAAAATGCATTCCCAATATGAAGTGAAGTTGATCCTCCACCTGGAGTTGGTATCCTAATTTGCAGATAAGTAAATGATACAAAGCATAATGCTGATAATAGTGCTGCTTGTACTAATTTTCTAAATTTAATTTCTCTGTTCACAATAATTGCCCCCTTGAATTATAAATCTTTACATATATTGTATTAATCAAAGCTAATTTTTGTCAATTGTATGCATACATTGTAAAATTATAAAAATCCACTAAAATCAAAATTGCTTTAGTGGATTTTTATATAGTAATAATAAATAATTATTAAAATTTCAAGTTTTCTTAGGATAATGTAAAATAAGTGTCAATATAGGCTACCATCTGATCTCCTAAAGTAAGATAGTAATATACTGGTATTAGATAACTTGAATAAAATAACTTTCTTGCTTCCGCCTTATTAGTTTCTAATGACCTTATTAAATTTTGCTGCTGCCTTAGGCTTATAATATAACTATCAACTATAAGTAAAATTTGTTCTGAAAAAAATAAATCTGGAAAAGAATCTTTATATGAAAGCTTATGATTATCTAAATTTTTTTTAATAGTTTCAAGTTGTTGTATATAAAAATCTATATCCTTATCAATTTCTTTTAACTCTTCGGTTGTTGAATTTTCATTTATATTAATAACAATTAAGTTTCCTCTTATTCTTTTAATATCTTGTAAATTTTTAAGAATATCTTCTTTATTTTGTAAGTCTTCTATTTGAGGTCCATATGGTGAAATTGGATCAGTTGATGGAATATATAATATATTAGTAGTTGTCTGAGCATATGATATATTGGCACTAGTTAGCATTATAATTATTATTAATGCTATCAATTTACTCATTCTTTTTCCCATCATTAAGTCAACTCCTTTTATAAATCATTTTGCTAAATCTTTAATAAGAAATAACTAAGAACATATATAAATATTCTTAGTTATTTTAAATATTTTATTCAATAGATTTTAATGCATCTACCATATTTACCTTTTTTAGTTTTATATGCATCATTATCATAACTAATAGCGCAAAAAACATTGTAATTAAACTAGAAATTATATAACCACTCATATCTACAGTTGGAATCATCATCATATTATCCATTTCTGCTGTACTTACTAAAAATACATATAATATCTTTCCAAGGAATGTACCTAAAAGTATTCCTAATATAGTAAGTATTATATTTTCTCTAAATATATACATTGCTACTTCACTATCATAGAAACCTAATACCTTTATTGTGGATATTTCTCTTATACGCTCAGATACATTTATATTTATTAAATTATATAATACAACAAATGCCAAACTTCCTGACGCAACTATTATTACTATCATAACCAATCCTAAATCAGCAGATTCACTTAATTTCTTCATCTTTGAAGCAAGAGTAACATTTATAACCTTATCATTATCCATGAGAGTAGTAGATACTTTGTCATCATCTTCCCTATCTGAATTTAATTTTAGTAATTGTGCATTATATATTGGGGAATTATTAAATATATCTTTATAATATTCGGGTGATAAATATATATAATGTCCAGCATAATTTTCTACTATATTATCTACTTTAACTTCATGATTATTATTATCTGAATCTGTTACAACTATATTATCGCCTACAGATGCATCTAAAAGTTTTGCAAGTTTTTCATTTATAATTACACCATTATTTGATAGTTTAAACTCATTATCACTTTCCCTATCATTTAATAATATATACTTATTTAATTCATTTATATTTTCTGGTACATACATAGTGGCAGTTTGCTTGCTCACACCTTTTTTGCTAAAAGTAACTGAATCTTGATAAATATTTAAGCTGCTTTCATATCCCTTTAAATTATTTAGAGATTCATTGTAATCTTCATCTTCTTTTTCAATATTCTTATCATTAAATATTATCATAGCATCATATTTTATTAATTTGCCAAATTGAATATCCATAATTGAAGAATTAGATTTTTCAAGGGCTAATCCTGCAACAAGCATAGCCATACATCCTGATATGCCAAGTATTGTCATTAACATTCTTTGTTTATATCTAAATAGATTTCTAAATGTAACTTTTTGATTAAAGTTTAATCTTTCCCATAAAGGTGTAATTCTTTCTAATAATATCTTCTTACCAACCTTTGGAGCCTTTATTCTCATTAAATTAGAAGGACTATCCATTAATTCTCCTTTTAATACAATTAAAGCTGCCCCTACTGTACAAACTATTGAAGCTACTAAAGATTGAATTATATATGATGGATAAAAATATATATTTATATTCGGTAAAGTAAATGAAGATGAATATGCTTTACTAACTATATATGGAAGTACACTACTTCCAATTACTATACCAAGGATACTTCCTAAAATACTAGCCAATGCTGCATAAACTACAAATTTCCTTGATATTTCTAAATCTGTATAGCCTAAAGCTTTTAATGTTCCTATTTCTACTCTATTTTCTTCTACCATTCTAGTCATTGTAGTTAAGCATATAAGTGCTGCAACTAAGAAGAAAAATACAGGAAATACTAAAGCTATTTTATCTAAGCTATCAATTGAACCTTTATAAGTTGTATAGCCGGGATTATCTTCCCTGTTAAAGAAATAATATTTACTATCATCTAAATCATTTAACTTTTCTTTTTCTTTATCTAATTCTTTTCGCCCATCAATTAACTTTTCTCTATTTTCTGCAATTTCTTTTTCGCCATCAAGTAATTTTTTCTCTGAATCTAAAAGATCATTCTTAGCCTTATCAAGTTCTAACTTCCCTTGTTTTTTGCCTTCTTCAAGATCTGTTTTTCCTTTTATTATATCTTCTTGTCCTTTATTTAATTGCTTTTGGGCTTCTTCAAGTTTTATCTTACCTTCATTAAAAACTTTAACTTGCTCTTCATAAGCGGTTATCCCTTGCTGATACTTAGTTATTCCAGATACTAAAGTTTCTAATTTGAATTTATTTTCACCTACTATTTTACTGGCGCCATCTATTGCATTTGAAATACTAAATGCTATAGAAATATCATTTGGATTTTTTTCTAGATTACTTACTAAGCTACTTAGATTATCTAATCCTAAACCAGGATTAGATATGACACCTTTCCAATATTGAATTTTTTCATTTCGAATTTTGTCACCATCTTTTATATTGCTTGCTGTTTCTTTTATATCATTAGAAAGTGTATTATATGTTGTAATTAACATCTTTAAACTATCTATTTGCTTTTCATACTCTTTTGTATCTTGAGTAGGGTCTATGCCTTGATTTAAAAATTCTTGTTTCGCATTATCAAGTTCGTCTTTAGCATTCTTTAGTTGGTTTTCTCCATTTAAAAATTGTTCTTTTTGCTTATCTAACTCATTTTGTCCATTAATTAATTGTTTTTCGCCTTCAATTAGTTTTAATTTGCCATCTTTAATTTCTTGATTATACTTTTCTACAGCTTCTTCATACTGATTTTTACCGTCACTAATCTGAAGTTTCCCATCATCTATTTCTTTTTGAGCATCTTGAAGCTTTCTTTCTCCATCTTCTATTTCCTTATAAGCTTTATCAAGCTCTTTTTGTGCTTCTAATTTTATTTCTTCAATTCTTTCTATAGCTCTATTTGAGTATAAATCTTCAAGATACTTATTATTTTCTTCCATCTTTTCTTTATACTCATCACTATATGATCCAATGTCCTTTACATTTTTAAATTGTACATATATTTCAGTATATACATCCATTGATATATCACTACTATTCATAATTGCAAAGTAATCAATGCTTCCTTTTCCAACAGTCGTTGTACCTCTAGATATATTTTCTATATACATAGGACTTTGTACAAATCCAACTATCTTAAAAGTTTTCTTACTGAAATACTCATCTAAGTCTACATCAGATTCTATTGTGTACTCATCTCCTATTTTAAAGTTTTCATTTTCCTTTAAAGCATTTTTATCTAAAGCTATTTCTCCACTATTTTCAGGTAATCTACCTTCTGTAACAATAGTTTTATTCATAACTTCATTAGGATCATACTCCATAAACCTAACCACATTGTTAGTATTAGTTAAGTTTACATCTATACTATGAGTTGCATAATAATCTAAAATTTTATCATTATTTTGTAATAACTTCAAATCATTATCATTTAGCCCTATACTAGACACTATCTTGCTATCCATTAAGTTTTGCTTTCTAAAAAATTCATTTATAGAATCTTTTAAATCTGGGCCAGCTGATTTTATTCCAGAATAAACAGTAACTCCTAAAAATATTATTGCTAATATAGAAATAAATCTTGCTTTTGAAGATAATATTTCTCTTATTATTGATTTTTTATATGCTATATTCCTCATTTTTATCCTCTACCACTCTATAGAATCAACTGAAACAGGATTTTCATTTACTTCAATACTTCTAACCTTCGCATCTTTAATTTGTATAACTCTATCTGCAATTGGTGCAAGAGCTGAATTATGAGTTATTACAATTACTGTTGTCCCTGTATTTTTACATGTATCTTGCAGTGTTTTTAATATCTGTTTTCCCGTCTTATAATCAAGGGCACCAGTTGGTTCATCACATAATAGTAATTTAGGATTTTTAGCTATTGCTCTTGCTATAGCTACTCTTTGTTGTTCTCCTCCAGATAGTTGGGATGGAAAATTACCTTTTCTATGACCAAGTCCAACTAACTCAAGAGTTTCATCAACATCTAAAGCATTTTTTGAAATTTGTGTTGCAAGCTCTACATTTTCTTTTGCCGTTAAATTTTGAACTAAATTATAAAATTGAAATACAAATCCTACATCATACCTTCTGTAATTGGTAAGTTGTTTATTATTAAACTTTGATATATCAACATTATCAATAATTACCTTACCTTCATCACAAGTATCCATTCCTCCAAGTATATTTAGTACAGTTGTTTTTCCAGCACCACTTGGTCCTAAAATAATAACAAACTCTCCTTTTTCTATTGAAAAGTTAATTCCGTTGTTTGCTGCAATAATGTTATCTCCAATTTTATATCTTTTATATTCATCTTTTATTTCTATATATGACATTTCGCTCTCCTTTGTTTGTATCTACCTCAATGTTATTAAATAGACAGCTTGTTTAGTTAATGCTATAATTCTAAGTATAAATAATATATAAATAAGTTACAATAATCACATATTTTCATAGTGTTATTAAATATACATTTTGTCCATTTTTGTTTATTTAATAACATTTACTTTTGAAAATGATTAATAAATAGTAAAAAGGATGAGTTAATTGTCAGGAATTAAAGGAAATAGAAGAATTTTATATACTAAAAAAATAATAAAAGAAAGCTTAATTGACTTACTTAAACATAAAAAAATTCATGAAATTACCGTTACTGATATTTGTAAAAAATCAAATATTAATAGAGGAACTTTTTATACTCATTATAAAGATGCCTACCATCTACTTAAATCAATAGAGGATGAATTATTTAATCAAATATTAATATATATTGAAGAAACTCCAGTTGAAGCCTATAAAGATATTTTACTTCTTAAAGTTATTGAATTAATTGGTGAAAATAAAGAGTTATGCAAGATATTATTTAGTAAACAAATGGAAAGCAACATTATAGACCGTATTCTCTATGTGGCTAATAAAGCTCAGATTGATAAATTACTTAGCCGTTCAAAAATTGATAATGTGTTTTTAGACTATTTTATAAGATATTCTGTTGGTGGTATTATTTCAGTTATTCAAACATGGTTAGAACATGATTTAAATGAATCTCCTAAAGAAATAGTTCAAATCATAAATGATATTAATTCATTTAGACCTTAATATAAAGTAACGATTTTAAAGAAAAAATAATATAATAAATAAAATCAATTATATTATGAGGAAAATTTGAACTTTAATGGATGGAATAATTTTGAAGACTTAGCTAAAGCTTGTGGATATACAATTTCTAATAAAGATAATGATTCTACGAAAAATAACTTTAATAGTAATAGTAGTTCTAACAATACAAATAGCTCTTCTAATATAGGATGTAATGATATACCTAATGGATTTCAGTCTTTGAATCCTGAGTTATTTATAATAATAGGAGAAATACTTGGAAATATAATAGCTGGAAGTACTCCTTTTAATGTTCAAAATGCATTAGGTAACTGGCTTCAACTAGTTGGTCAAGCAATTTTAACATATAATGCTCAACAACAATACTTTCAAATAGGGCCTGGAAGATATTTTAGCCCTGAAAATTATAATATAAATAATCCATTCTGTACTACAACCTCAACAAATACTTCACAAAATAGTACTTCTAGTAATGATAATAAAAATTCAAGCAAAAAAAAAGAAAGCTCAAATTCTAGTTCAAAGTCTAATTATGATGATACTGATAAAATAAAGATATTAGAATCACGTATAAATGAATTAACTAAAGAAATTGATGAAATTAGAAATTTACTAGAAAAATAATTTAAAATAAATAGCCCTAAATATCAGATAAGTTTTACAATATCCTATAGCCTGATATTTGGGGCTTTAAGCATTTTGAAGTCTATAGTTTTACATAAAGAAAATTGTGCTGGCTATAATAAGCTTGTGTATTTAAAAATACTTTATTTGGTTTTGACATATCTATAGAGTACATGTATAATATACTTAATAAACGAACTTTAAATTGACATATGTAAAAATTATTCGTATATAGAGGTGTAAAAATGGATAATGTATTTGATTATGAAGATATACAATTAATACCAACAAAATGTATAGTAGACAGTCGTTCTGAATGTGATACGTCTATAACTTTTGGAGAAAGAACTTTCAAATTACCTGTAGTTCCTGCAAATATGCAGACTATTATGGATGAAAAAATTGCAGCTTATCTGGCAGAAAATGGATATTTTTATATTATGCACCGTTTCAACCCAGAGGGTAGAATACAATTTATTAAAGATATGAAACTAAAAGGATTATTTGCTTCTATAAGTGTTGGAGTTAAAAGTGAAGAATATAACTTTATTGAACAATTGAAAGCAGAAAACCTTTCACCAGAATACATAACAATTGATATTGCTCATGGCCATTCTAATGCAGTTATAAATATGATTCATCACATAAAAAAGCATTTACCTAAAAGTTTTGTTATTGCAGGAAATGTAGGAACACCAGAAGCAGTAAGAGAGTTGGAAAATGCTGGCGCAGATGCAACAAAGGTAGGCATTGGTCCTGGAAAGGTATGTATCACTAAAATTAAAACAGGCTTTGGAACAGGAGGTTGGCAATTAGCTGCACTTCGCTGGTGTGCAAAGGCTGCAAGTAAGCCAATTATTGCAGATGGAGGTATCCGTACTCATGGAGATATAGCTAAGTCAATTAGATTTGGTGCTTCTATGGTTATGATAGGCTCACTGTTTGCAGGGCATGAAGAATCTCCAGGTGAAACTATTGAAAGAGATGGAAAGCTTTATAAGGAATACTTTGGTTCTGCTTCTGAATTCCAAAAGGGTGAAAGAAAAAATGTTGAAGGAAAGAAAATGTTTGTGGACTATAAAGGCTCCCTAAAAGATACTTTAATAGAAATGCAACAAGACCTTCAATCATCTATTTCCTATGCTGGAGGCAAAAAACTAGATGCAATCAGAACTGTTGATTATGTAGTTGTTAAAAATTCAATTTTTAATGGTGATAGAGTGTATTAGAAATATTTTAAAATAAATCTACTACTAATATTTAACTAGTAGTAGATTTATTTTTTTATTCTTAGCTCTTAAAAGGTATTCTACCCATAGATTCTAAAACCTCTGCTAACTTTTTATTAGATTCCTCCCTGAGCCACATCTCAAATCAATTATTATGGTTTCTTTACTTTTCCCTAAGATATATTTATATCTAGGTCGTAGGTTGGCTTATTATTAGTCATGGTTTTGTATATATTGTTCCAATACTCTTTCATTTAGTTCACATTCATCAATATTCATGAATAATTTATAGCTTATATTTCCATGTATTAAAGTAAAAATAGTCATTAATAAATTTTAATAACTATCTTTTTTCTTTTCCTAAATTCATAGCATAATTATAATAAAATTCTTATATTTAATTTAGTTCAGTACATTAATTTATCAAAAATCAATTCTAAATCTTCTTCAGAGCTTGTTACTTCTTCTAGTTCATTATTCTCAATGGCATCTAACATTATCTGTTCCTTTTCCATAAGTCTTTCATATATTTGTTTATCAATAGAAAATTCATTTCCATCAAAACTGTAATTACTTTGCAAATAATAGTATTGTGTGTACTGACCATCAGGTAGTCCTAATCTATGAATTCTATCTTTTGATTGTAATAAATGGACTAAATTGTAGCTATATTCAAAGTATACAGCATCATGACATACTGAATGTAATGATACTGATTCTGCAAGTGTATGTGGATTAGTGACTAATACATCAAATTCTTTATTTTTAAATGATTGAATAATCTCTAATCTTTCACTTAATTCAATTTCACCATAAATACATTTTACTCTAATGCCTTTATCAATCAATAATTGCTCAATTTGTTTAATAGAATCAATAAAGATACACCATGCTATTATGATTTTACCTTCTTGAACTAAAGTCTCTATTAAGTTAATACATGATTTCATTTTGGTAGTTATTTTAATATTTTTTACTAGATTCTTAACATCATCTGAATAATCTACAAAATCTACATTATCTATATCATCAGTCTCTTCTAATATATCTTTAAAGGCTGTTAAATCAACCGATTTCAAAAGCATGTTAGGATTAGATTCTAATTGTAATAATCTTATAAATAATGCTAGTTTATTACTTCTGTATTTTGATTTAATAATTTTAAATAATTCTACTTCTTCTGCTGTTGTTTCAACTTTTATTAACTCATCTTCGTTAACTGAAGGTACTAACAATTGTTGCTTAGTTGTTCTACAAAAAAATGGCTGAATTTTATTATTAACCAATTTCCGTTCACTTTCTGATAAGTTTTTTAACATTCTAGTTGTAAATCCAAAAAATTCTTTATACTCATCGTTATATAGAATATGCAGCATATTATGTAAATCTACATATGAGTTTGGTATAGGAGTACCCGTCATAACAATTGTAAAAACTGATTTTTCCGCTATTTCTAATGCATTTCCAGCGTAAGTTCCTGGAATATCCCCCTCAACCCTTTTAACTTTATGGACTTCATCATAAACAAGCAAAGTATTTTCATCAACTATATTTTTTATATCCTCTTTTAACGTGCTAAGCGATTCATAATTAAATAAAAATAAATTACAATTTCCAGTATCAAATTGCAAGGCCTGCTTCTTTTCTTTCGTACTCTTGTATTTGGAATCGTGGCTATTAAATACTTTTAACTTCTCTTTTCCTTTAAAACAAATATTAAATTCATCCATCCAAGAACCAAAAGCATTTTTAGGTCCAATCATTACAATTCTTTTAACTAAATTTTTAGCCTTTAGGTATGCGTAAACGCCTAGTACAGATGAAGTTTTTCCTGAACCAGGAACTGAGAAATTTCCTGACTTAGTCATAGCAAACATAAAAAAAGAATCCCACATTTGCTTTTCTCTTAATTTTCTAGATATATGGTCATTAACTATTCGTGAATATTCTTCAAATCTATCCCTTAAGGATTCATCTTGCTGTTTAATTTGAATTCCTAATTTAGCCCTTTTATCAATATAAATATTTCTTGCTTCGATATAATCTAATAATCTGTTAGTACATACAAATCTTTTTCCTAATGAGTTTGCCTTATTCTTAATTAAGTCTCTAATCTTTTCAAAATCAAGATAACTAAGGGATTCTTTAAAATAAATGATATTATCATCTATTTTATCAACATATCTTTTTAATTTTATCTTATAAAATGCACTATTTAGAATCCAATTAGTATCAGCCATATAAATTCTTAAAGAAAGGATACCCTTATAATCTAAAATAACACAGTTATCTTCTAACAAAGCTTTTTCTGTTATAATTTCATTTTTATTAAACTTCAAAATTTCATTCATAATTACATCACCTGCCTTTAATACAACAATATCTTTATGTTTATTATTCCATAATATTTCAAACTCATTTTTGCTTTTAGTGAGTATTTTCTCATAGAAGCCTTTTGAATCTAACAACCAACTACACGTTACTGTAAATCCCTCATAATTACTATTAATTGCTGCTTCAGTTTCATTATTAGAACCTCTAAAACAGATAATATTTTCATATGCGTCATAAATCAATCCACATTTATCATGAAAAATACCATTTCTAACAAATGCAATTTTAATATCGACTATACCTATTGATATAAGATAAGCTAGATTTGATATATTCTTTTCTTCATCTAAAGTTAACTTAGAATGAAAATTGGATATTAATCTCTCTCTAATACTAGACTTTAGCTCATAACCTTCTTTTATTAGTAAGTAATCTGCTTCACTTATTTCTTCTGAGACTATTAATCTATACTTATAACCATTACGAACAAAATTTTCTAATCCCTTTGCATAATAAGCTAAGGACTTAGCTGAAAAATATGCACTTATTCTATCGAATCTTACTGCATTTTTTAGAACTGGAATATAAAACTCCTCAGCTATATTATCATCGTAAGAGGAATAAATAGGCTTTATATTAATTGTTTTAAACATTTGTAGCATCCTTAATAATTTTTAAAGATTCTTCAATTTTATCAACTTGAGATAATATTGAGGATATTTGTTCTTCATTTAATTTAGAAAAAATATTTATATCAATAGTTTCTAAGTAATTTTCAATTTTCTCCAGAATTTGAGTAGGCCTGTTTCTAGTTTCACTTGATTTTGCTTTTAATTCAGCTTTCTCTAAAGACTTTTTTAATTCTTCCTTAGTATCTTCATCAGTTCTAAATACTTCTTTTATTACAGCTTTAGTAACTTGTCCAACTTCAGGTAACTTGTCCAGTACCTTTTCAGCAATATCCATTTGTTCATCGAGAAATTCAGTTAAATACTTTGATGATACTACAGTTTTAATCTTTCTTATAAATCTTGTCATATCACCATGTGGTTGCACTAGAAAATTTGTAAAAACTGAATTTTTAATATTCTCTGCTTCATCATCATTATTAATCTTACGCAGTACTCCATATAATTCACGTAATGGCCCATCTATCCCCATGTCTCTAGCAATATAAAATTGTTTAGGTGCATTAATTGTTTCTAAAAATTCTACTAATAATTTTGCTACTTCGATTTCCTTATTTACTTCTGATTCAGTCATATTTGTACTCATCGCATATTCTTTTACTGTAAGAAGTTTACTTTCAATAACATCATTATAAATACCAACTAATCTATCAATTGGGTTATAATCAACCTTACTTTCTTCCCCATGCTGAATCATAAGTTCAAGCATTTTAATTTGTTTTGAATTATTCTCTAAATTTTTTTCTAAAATTACTGTTTCAAAGTAATTAAAACGTGGACTATTCTTAGATAAATTACGTAAACATGTAAATCTCCTATTACCATCAATAATTCTTCCATCAGCTAATACAACACCTGGTTCACGTTGATCTACTAATTCAATATTAGCTTGTGTTATCTTTATTGCTTCAGGATTACTCTTAACTATAAACTCTTGAATTATATCATTGTATGTTGAAATATCACTCATATCGATTTTATTAATATTATTATCAGCTTTGTATTGACTTATCCAAGTTGCAATTCTATCATTCTGATCGTTATAAAACAAATAATCTAATTTCACCTTATATACTGGATAAGCCTCTGTATGCCCATCAATAGTTATCTTTCTTGATAAATTTGTTTTTAATACTCCTCCATTTTCAATACCATCTTTTAATAAATTCATGTTATACCTCCTCAAAATACTCATCATAGTCAATATATATTTTTTCCATTATAGCATCGTAGTACAACTCTTTTTCACTAGCTATATAGGAAATTTTCCCTCTATTAATCCTAATACCATACTCTTCATACACATAATCTATTAAATCATACATATCTATCTTTCTAAATTTTGTTACTATATGTTCAACTAAATCATTTAATGTTACTGCATCATTAGATTTTTTTAATATAACATTACCTTCAACTCTTCTTGATTTATATTTTTCATTGCATTTTAATATAGAGCTATAAAACCATTCGTCAAAACCTAAATCGTCTAAATAGTGTTTAAATCCCCTTTTTCTCAAGTATTTTATTGTAAAAATCTCTTCATCAATAAACTCATCTACAGATTTTACAAAATCAAGCAAATCATTTTTAGTTATTCTATTTCTCTCTAATCGCTCTATAGTAATAAATATATTCGGTTCAAATTCTATAATTTCATATTCAAATTTCTTAGATCTGATAACATTATAAAAGGATTGGTAGTTTCCAAATCGCTTCATTAAATTAGTTGCGTCAAAAATTTCATTATTTAAAATTTTATTTTTTATACAATCTTCTAACGAATTAAACTTATCCGAATAAATAAAGAGTGATGTAACCTTAAAGCCAAGACATCTTAAACTGTAAGGATTTATTGTTGTAATATCACCTTGTGGAAAATTCTTTTCATATATACCTTTTAACTCACTTAATAAATAAATATCATCATTTAATATTTTCTTCATTTCTCCTAATTCATATTGATTTAAACATTTATAATCTATTGAATATATACCTTCATTATAATACTCTTCTATAGCCTTGAAATAATTGGCTAAAGCCGTTTCTACTTTTACTCCATACTCCATTTCGTAAAGTTTGGCTAATTCATAATTTGGGATTGGTGAAGACTGAATTAATAATTCTAAAACTTGCATATCTCTATCTGCATTACCAAATTCAATATTTGGCATACGCAAAAACTTAATACCTAAATTATTTTTATCTCCAATAACTTTTTTCATTAAATTATGGAGTTCATATTCATCTCTAATTCCCCATTCTTTCATTACTTCATTATAATCATTAAAAATCTTTAAAGTTGATATCTCTACATTTTTATAATTTTCTAGACTTAATGAGGAAATTATTTTTTGTTCATCAAAGTCACTAAAATCAAAATATCTAAGTCGTTTTTTAAATTTCCATAATACTCTATTACTATTAGCTAAAGTAGATTCAAAATATCTAACAGGATACTTAAATTCCTCTGCATCTAAATTAAAATCTTCTAAAAACATTATATAGATATCATTTAAATCCTCAACTGAAATATCATCTTTACAGAATGATTTTAAAACATAATCTAAAATATGTTGTTTTTCTTTTTTTATTCTTACATTACCTATTAGCAAGTAATCCTTATAAATAAGGCCTTCAAGCCTTTGTCTAACCTTAACTGGAATAGTATTATCTTCTAATGCTTTATTTAATTCTACTGTTCCTTTTTTATATTTATAATTTAGATAATTATAAACTTTAATACTAACTTCAAATGCATGCAAAAATGTTTCTGTGGTCCAATTATAACTTTGAAAAATATTTATAAATCTATCTTCTTTAACTCTTGGTATTTTCCTCATAATTTTTATTTCTTTTTGTCGTACTCCTTCTCTCGTAATATTCAGCATGCTTCCAACTTGTTCCAAGGTTTTTCCTAAAAGTCTATTTTCTATGATAAACTTATCTCTCTTATCTGAAATATTATCAATAATTTCAGATAAAGCTGGATAATAAACACTATATTTTCCTTCAAATTTTTCAATAATATTTTCTTTAATCATATCGTTAATCAAATTTAATATATAATTAGTTTTTTTAATATGATTAGGAAAAAAGCTTACAATATCTTCAATGGTAGATTTACCACCAATATTATTAATATTTCTAGTTATTTCCCCTTTAAAGAATGATATAAAAAATTGACTTTTATAAATAATATTAATATTATCTTCAATTAAGAAATTTTCCACATCATTTCCTTCTAAAGAATTTTCATTAGCAACTCTTTTTAAATTTGGAATGATGTTAGCTCTAAAGTTTGTTAGATTAAAGTTAATTTTACTATCACAAAAATCATCAATAAGCCAGTCTAAATATTTTTCTAAATTTATAGCAGAGTTTCTTGATTTATCTCTTTCTTTATATGTAATATAAATGCATTCGTTAATTAATTTCAAAATCTCATTTCTACTTTTCTTACCTAAATTCTTTATTGCATTAAATTCTAAATATGTAAGTTCTAATAATTCTGAAATATAATTGAACCCTGAGTTTCTTAATGCATTTTTAGACCTAACTGAAAGATTTAAATCTTTAATTGTTAAATCCTCTACATACCCCCAATATGAATTATAAAAAAATATATTTTCTCTTTCTTTTCTTTCATCACTTATTGCATCTATTAACTTTATCTCATTAAAATCCAAATTATTTGAATTATCATTTATAATGTCCTTCAAAGGTATTATTCCATCCTCTACACTTCTTTTTAAATTTTTTATTTCTTCCAAGGATTTGTTACCTAAATTTCTTATTTTGGTTAAATCATCATCATTTAAAATCATTAATTCATTTAATTTATTTATATTTGAGTTTTTTAAACAATTGTAAGCCCTTACTGATAATTTTATTTTTTCTATTTCAATATTTTCTTTAAGTACTAAACACATATCCCCTCCAAATAAATGATTTTTCCTTTACTATTATTAACCTTTAGTTTACTATATTATAAAATATTTACATAGACAATATCAAGAAATGTATAGGTAAATTTGGAATATTTGTAACATAAGTAATAGATATCTTATATTGCTTTATAATAATTCCAATTACTATTTCATCATATGAATACCTAATCTAGTATTTAATTATATATATCTGTAAAATTATATTTTCGCTAAGTACAAACATAGAAATATGATTCTTCGTGCTCTTATAAAACTATGTTTTAAAATGATTATATAAAAATATAACAAAACAGCTACTGCTAAAATATGAATACTAAGCAATAGCTGTTTATTTTATTTATCTAAAATTTATTTTTTATTCTAAATTCTTGATAAGAATCCTCATAGTTATCAGAAAGCTTATAGCAAAATATATTATCAAATGTATTCTCAATTAAATATTCTGTAAATGTCAACCTCAAAATGTTGAAAAGTTCCAACATGAAAATGCATAATTATTTGATAGTTATTT